>JBDSRF010000104.1:0-27065 GCA_039929445.1 Arachnia sp.
ATCAGCGGCTCCACCGTGACGAGGGTGCCGGCCGGCGGACCGCTGGCACCGGCGACCTCCACCCAGCCCGACATCTCGTGGCCCATGATGAGGGGGGCAGAGGCCCGCGGATGCTTGCCGTGGAAGATCGACAGGTCCGTCCCGCACACCCCGTCGAAGGCCACCTTGATGAGCGCCCACCCCTTAGGCCCCTCCGGCCGGGGCACGGTGGTGACCTCGATCCGGTCAGTGCCGCTCCACACGGCCGCCTTCATGGTGTCCATGTCACGCTCCCTTGTACGTGGCCGCGGAAGCGCAGTCGGCATTGCGACCGGGCGCTCCTAGGACCTCTGGATTGATGATGTTGCGGGGGGCCCGCCCGGCGCAGACGTCGACGACGTTCTCGACGGTGCGGCGTTTGAGTTCTTCGTAGGACTCCTCGCTGTACCAGGCCAGGTGCGGCGTCAGCACAACCGAGTCGAAATCCATCAGGGGATGCCCGGGCGACAGCGGCTCCGACTCGTGCACGTCGATGGCCGCCCCCTGGATCGCTCCCGTGGCCAGCGCGTCGACGAGCGCATCCGAGTCCACGACTGCGCCGCGGCTGGTGTTGACGAGGATCGCGTCGCTGCGCATGGCCGCGAACTCGGAGCGCCCGATCATGCCGCGGGTCACCTCGTTGAGTGGTGTGTGCAGGGACACGACGTGCGACTGCTCCAGCAGCTCCACCAGGCTCACCATGGGCACGCCGCCCCGCGACGTGGAGCCGGGGGCACTCGCCACGTCGTGGCCGATCACCCGATAGCCCAGGCCCGCAGCCTTCCTCGCGGTGGCGGTGCCGATCAGGCCCATCCCCACCACACCGAACGTCCGGCCCGCGATCTGGTGCAACGGCCGCACCGCGACCAGGTCGAACGAGCCCTCACGGACGCCGCGGTCGAGGCGCGCCACGCCGCGGGCGGCTGCCAGCGTCAGCCCGATGGCGTGGTCCGACACTGACTCCGTGCCGTAGTCCGGCACGTTGCACACCGCGATGCCGCGTTCGGTGGCGGCGGCCACGTCCACGGAGTCGACGCCCACGCCGTAGCGCCCAATGACGCGCAGGTTCGGCAGCGCGTCCATGACGTCAGCCGTGATGGAGGCGTACTGCACCACGATCCCGTCGGCTCCGGCCGCGTTGGCAACCAGTTCCGCGTCGGACCGCGACTGTGTCAGGACGAGGCTGGCGCCCGCATTCCGGGCCACCTGCTCCTCGAGGTCGAAGGAGTCGTGGTCACACTCGGTGATGACGATTCTCATGGGTGCGGTGCTCTCTTCTCGTGGCTTGGGGAGGGCGGGTGACCGGTCAGGGACGATGGCCCAGGCTGGCGGAGATCAGGCCGGCCGTCTCCACGGCCAGTGCCGACATCGCCGTGATCTGGTCGATGTTGTGCTCGACGGTGATGGTCGAGATGCTCACGCCGTACTTGATGGTTCCCGTGTGGTCGTGGATCGGTGCGGCGACGCACCCCACCCCCAGCACGTTCTCCTGGTTGTCGAGCGCGTAGCCCTGTTCCCTGACCGTCGCGAGCTCGGCCCGGAGGTCCTCGAGCGTCGTGATGGTGTGGACGGTGCGTTGCCGCAGCCCTGCGCGGGCCACGAAACGCTCCAGTTCGTCGTCGGTGTAGCCACTCAGCACGACCTTCCCGATTCCTGAGGAGTGCATGGGGATGGCGTGCCCGACCCGTGAGGGCATGCTGTAGGGCTTGTCCGAGTCGCTGCGGATGAGGTACACGATCTCGTCGCCGTTGACCACGCCGACGTGCACGGTGCAGTGGACCCGCGAGACGAGGTCGTCGACGAAGGGCTGCGCGATGGCCGAAATGTCGATGCGGGCCAGTGCCCGCCCCGCCAGGGACAGGATCTTGGGCCCGGGAAGGTAGCTGCCGTCAGCCGCGACCGAGACGAACCGTGCCTCGACCAGCGTGGCCAGAATCCTGTGGGTGGTGGCCTTGGCGAGTCCAGTCGCCTCCACCACGTCCGTGAACCGGGCATGGGTCAGTGCAGCTTCCAGCACGAGAAGTGTCTTCTCGCTGGCGTTCGCGCTGGAAGCTCCAGTGGTCACGGTCTCTCCTGAAGTGGCAATGGTGGGCAGGGGTGGTGGGCGTCAGCGCATGTCCGCGATGGCGAAGCCGTCCATGTCGTCGAAGGACTGGTTCTCGCCCGCCATGGCCCAGACGAAGCTGTAGCTGCAGGTGCCGACGCCCGAATGCACCGACCAGCTCGGGGAGATGACGGCCTCCTGGTTCCCCACCACCAGGTGCCGCGTCTCCTGCGGCTCCCCCATGATGTGGATGATCCTGGCGTCGGCGGGCAGGTCGAAGTACAGGTACGCCTCCATCCGACGGTCGTGCGTGTGGGCGGGCATGGTGTTCCACATGCTGCCCGGGTGCAGCGTCGTGACACCCATGACCACTTGGCAGCTGCGGATCCCGCCCTCATGGATGTACTGGTTGATGGTGCGGCGGTTGGACGTCAGCGCGTCCCCGAGTTCGCGGACGTTGCCCTCGCCCGCGTCGACGAGCGTCGTGGGGTAGGCCGTGTGGGCCGGTGCCGACATGATGTAGAACCGCGCCGGCCCCGCCCCCTGGTCGCTCATGTCGGAGGAGAAGACCACCGAGGCGGCGCCCCTGCCCACGTACAGGCAGGCCCCGTGGCCCATGACGTGGGTGTCACCGTCCACGACGACGCTCCCCGGACCGCCGACGTTGACGATCCCGGCCTCACGGTGTTCGAAGAAGGTCTCGCTGCGGATCTCCGGAAAGCTCGGCAGGGTGACCGACGAGGTGACCGGCTGGACACCCACGAGGACGACCCGGTCGTGGTGGGTGTAGACGGCGTTGGCCTGGTCGTCGGCGAAGAGGTCGGCGACCAGGTACCGGTCCCGCAGCTCGTCGGTACCCATGCCGGCGACGTGCTCGGGGCTGGTGGCGTAACGCTGTTCCATGTCAAATACCTTCCGGAGGTGGGTGTGGGGGTCGCGTGAGCGGTCAGGACTTGATCAGTCCGAGTTGGGTGGGCAGCCACATGGACAGCGACGGCGTGAAGATCACGATGATCAGCAGCAGGATGAGCGCGCCGAAGAAGGGCAGCAGCTGCTTGATGACGTCCTCGATCCTGAGGCCGGAGACCTTGGCACCGACGAAGAGGATGGGCCCCACGGGCGGCGTGATGGTTCCCACCGACAGCGCGAACACCATCATGATGCCGAAGTGGACCGGGTGGATTCCGAACGCAGTCACGATGGGAAGCAGGATGGGCGTGAAGATCAGGACCGCCGGCGTGGGGTCCATGAACAGGCCCACGACGAGCAGGACAAGTGCGATGAGCAGCAGCAGCACAACGGGGTTGGAGCTGATGGCAAACATCGCCTGGGAGACCATCGCCGGGATCTTGGCGAACGACATCACGAATCCCATGATGGAGGACACGCCGACGAGGAACATGACCACGGCGGTGGTGCGCGCCGCGTCCATGAGGATCCGGGGTATGTCCTTGATCTTGATGGACCTGTAGATGGCAGAGAGGACCAGAGAGTAGATGACGGCGATGTTGGAGGCCTCGGTGGCCGTGAAGATGCCGCCCAGGATGCCGCCGATGACGACGACGATGAGGAACAGCGCCGGCAGGGCCACGACGATGGTGCGCAGTCCTTGGGCGAATCCGACCTTCTCCGTGATCCTGAGCTCGGGCCGCTTCCGGGCGTAGAGGTAGACGATCAGCATGCATGCCGCGGCCCACAGGATCCCGGGGATGTAGCCGGCCACGAAGAGGGCGGCGATGGAGGCGCTGGAGACCAGCGAGTACACGATCATGAGGTTGCTGGGGGGAATCAGCATGCCGGCGGGCGCGGAGGCGATGTTGGTGGCCGCGGAGAACCCGCGGTCGTAGCCCTCCTTGGCCTGCAGTGGACCCATGGTGGATCCGATGGCGGCGGCGGCTGCCACACCGGAGCCGCTGACGGCACCGAACATGGCATTGGCGGCGACGTTGGTCTGGGCCAGGGAGCCGGGTGCCCGACCGACCAGGACCTTGGCCGCGTTGATGAGCCGCAGCGCGATGCCCCCGTTGTTCATGATCACGCCGGCCAGCACGAAGAAGGGGATGGCCAGCAGGGGGAATGAGTTGATCCCCCGGAACACTTGTTGGGCGGAGGTGAGGACGCCGTTCTCGACTCCGAGGAGCACGAAGAGGGCCAGCATCGAGGACAACCCGACGCCGATGCTGATCGGGGCTCCGATCAGGAGGAAGATGGCGATGCCTGCCAGCAGGATGAGTGCGGCAAAGAGTGCGGGATCCATGGGTCAGCCCTCCTTCACAGGATTTCGAGTTCGGCGTCCTCGATCGGGTTTTCAGCGCCCGAGAGGATCCGTACCAGGTGGTAGATGGTGTAGAAGGCGATCAGTACGCCCGAGATCGGGAGCGCCAGGTACAGCGGTCCGACGTTCACGGGCAGCCCCGTGAGGTTCTGCTTCCAGGCCAGCGTGACCACCCTGAACCCGCCCCACATGAGCACGAGTGCCGTGAAGGCGAGGATGGCCAACTGGACGACGACGGCGAGGATGACCTGCCCCACCCTGGGAAGCTTCTTGACGGCGAAGTCCACGGCGATGTGGCCGCGCTCGCCGAAGACGAGGGCCGACCCGAAGAGGCCCAGCCAGATGAACAGGTACTTGGCCAACTCCTCGGACCAGCCGCTGGGCTGGTTGAGGACCTGGCGCGCAAAGACCTGCCAGCTGACATCGAGGACGAGTGCCGCGAACAGCACCACACAGGCCCACGTCAGGACGACGTCGAGCACTTTCTTGAACGTGGTCATGGGTTCCGAGCCTCTCCGGGTCGTGTCGATCACTTGCCCGCTGCGCGGACCTGCTCGTAGATCTTCTTCGTGACGTCGGTCGTCAGCTTCTTCTCGGTGAGGGGCTTGATGGCCGCGCCGAACGCCTCGGCATCGACCTCGTTGAACTCTGCACCGGCGGCCTTGGCGGCGGCGACGGCGTCGCCCACCTGCTCCTTCCACAGCTCGGCCTCGTGGACGCGGGCCTCGGCGAGGAGGTCGGTGAAGACTTTCTGGTCCTCCGGTGTCATGGCGTTGTACACGTTCGGGTTGATGATCAGGTAGTCGGGGAACATCAGGTGGCGCGTGTAGCTGTAGTACTTGGCCACTTCAGCGTGCTTCAGGTTCGAGTAGATGAGCTCGTTGTTCTCGGCCCCCTCGAGGATGCCGGACTGGATGGCCGTGTAGACCTCGCCCTGGCCCATGGGCGTCCCCGTGCCACCCATGAGGGACATCATCTCGATGTTGGTGTCGGACTCGATGACGCGAATCTTCATGCCCTTGAGGTCGTCGGGGGTGTTGATGGGCTTGACCGAGTTGTAGACCGAGCGCACGCCGCCGTGGAAGGCGGACAGCACCTTGATGCCCTGGTCCTCGAGGGAGGAGTACAGGTCGCCGACGATCTCCGGGTCGTTGGTCACCTTGCTCTGGTGCTCGGGTGAGTCGAAGGCGAAGGGGAGGTTGAAGACGACGAAGTCCGGGTTGAAGTTCTCCAGAAGAGGACCGGCCACGTACGCCATCTCCAGGGTGCCCGCCTGGACGAGTTCGATGGTCTCCCGCTGGGCGCCGAGCGTCTCGTTCGGGTACACCTCGACGTCGTAGCGTCCGTCAGTCGCTTCCTTCAGCTTGCCGCCGAGCTCATCCATGACGATGTACTGCGGGTGCGTCTCGGGCTGGTTGAAGGCCACCTTCATCACCATGGTGTCGGCTGATGCGGCGGTCTCGCCACCGGCCGTGGTGGTGGGGGTGGTGTCACCGGTTACCGGGGTGGTGCCGGCGCTGCACGCGCTCAGCGCGAGCATCGACATCCCGATCAGGACGGTGATGGAAACGGCCTTGTTTCGCCTCATGTGGAACTCCTCGTTGTGCTCATCCGTGTGAGCGCCTGGATGGGTAAGGTCGTGGGGACGGTGGTGCTGTTCTCTGTGTCCCCCGGCTGGCCCGGAGGCTGACTTCTACGTCAACCATCGCATTTATGAAACTGCGTTCCGGTAGACGGAACTCTACGGACGGGGCGGTGCCCTGTCAACAAATATCCGCCGACCACCTGGTCACGTTTGGGTGACGATCGCGGAACTCCCACGACAAGGGGCGATGCCCCCCAAAAAGCCCGTCAGGACATGTCCGCGGTCGCCACAGTGTTGAGCAGCGGTCGGCCCTCGAGAAGTCTGCACGCATTCTCCGCGGACAATTCGGCGATCCTCTTGTCCTCCGCCGGGCTCAGGGCCGCCGTGTGCGGACTGATGAGCACTTCCGGCATGTCCCACAGGGGGCTCTCCTCCGGCAGAGGTTCCACGGCGGTGACGTCGAGGGCCGCGAAGCCCACCGCGCCGTCGCGCAGGGCTGCCACCAGCGAGGGTTCGTCAATGACGGTGCCGCGGCCGACGTTGACCACGCACACACCGCGACGGGCGGCGCCCAACACCGCGGCGTCCACGAGCCCGGTGGTGGCCACTGCCCCGGGGAGCGTGACGACGATGGCGTCCACGTCCGTGGCTGCCTCGACGACGGCGTCCAACGGGAACACGCGATCTACCCCCGGGACGTCGACGGCGCTGCGGTTCACCCCCACGACCCGCGCACCGAGCGCCGTGAGCAGGTGCGCGGTCTGCCGGCCGATGCTGCCGAGGCCGACCACCAGCACCGTCTGCTCGTGCAGTTGCCCCATGGCCCAGCGGGCCGACCAGTCATGCTCGTGCTGCTGCGCGAGGATCCGGGGCAGGGACTTGGCGCCGGCCAGCAACCCGAAGAGCGCGAACTCCGCGAGTGTCCCCGCATGCACGCCCGCAGACGTCGTGAACGTGACGCGGTCGAGGTCACGCTCCGACAACCCGGCGGCAGCCACCTGGGAGGCCCCACCCGCCGCCATCGTCTGCACCCACCGGAGCCGGGGATTGGCCGCCACCGTGCGGGCGAGCGCCGACGGCGACACGTCGGGGATCCCGTAGAGGGCCTCCGCCGAATCAACCAGTGCGTCAAAGCGTTCCTGCTGCTCCGCGGTCCTGCGCCACTCCGGGTCACCGTCGTGGTCCCCCGCGTGCCGCATGGGGGGCAGCAGGGCATGGTCGCGGACGAGGTCAACGCGTGGCGCGAGCGCCTCGAACATCACGCAAAGTTCCTCCGGGAGTGGTGTGGCCAGCACCATCCGCAGCCGGGATTCGTCGACCATGGGCTCGTGACACCTCCGTCAGGGCGGCACGCGCCGCGCCCCAGAAATACCACAGATGGCTACGCTCTGCCCATGACTTCACCGGAATCCACCGCACGCCCGGCCGGCATCGGCGTCATCGGCCTCGGAGTGATGGGCGCGCCCATGGCCGGCCATCTCCTGCACGCCGGCTTCCCCCTGCACGTCACCGCACGTCGGCTCGAGTCCGCGCAGACCCTCATCGATGACGGCGCCACGTGGCATCCCACCCCGCGCGCACTGGCAGGTCAATGCGGGGTCGTGGTCCTCATGGTCCCGGACATGCCCGACGTGGAGGCGGTCCTGGACGGACCCGACGGACTGCTGGCGGGCGTCGCGGGGCAACTCCTCGCGGTGATCTGCTCGACGGTGTCCCCCGCGGGCGTCCGCGCACTCGACGCGAGGGTCACCTCCGCAACGCACGGCAGCGTCCGGATCATCGACGCTCCCGTCTCGGGCGGCCAGGAGGGCGCCGAGGCCGGCACGCTGGCGATCATGGTGGGAGGGGCGCCCGCCGAGGTGGCGCTCGCCGTTCCCGCCCTCGCCGCGTTGGGGACTGTGGCCCACCTGGGACCGCTCGGCGCGGGCCAGGTGGCGAAGTCGTGCAACCAGATGATCGTCGCCGCCACGGTGATGGCGCTCGGCGAGGCCTCCGTCGTCGCCGAGAGGGCCGGGCTCGATGTCGCCGCGATGTTCGACCTGCTCGGGCGAGGGTATGCCGGCAGCCAGATCCTCGAGGTGAAGAAGGACCGGTTCGCCCGCCACGACCACAGCCCCTCGGGGGCGGCCCGGTTCATGGTGAAGGATCTGGGGTTCGCCACGCAGGAGGCACGACACAGCGGCACCGTCACGCCGCAACTCGACGTCCTGCGCTCGGTGTTCACCGACCTGACGGCGCAGGGCTTCGGCGACCAGGACACCGCGGTGGTCCAGGCCTGGATCGAGCAGCAGGGCGCCGCCGGCTGACCGGGGGTGCCGCCGCTCAGCCCCAGTGGGGTGGGCGGTCCGCCGCGAGCCCGCGCTCCGCCTCGGTCCACGCCCGCGTGGACTGCGAGGCGGCCCGCTGCCCCGTCAGTCCCAGGAGGTCCCGCAGCTCGGCCAGCCTGGCGTCGAAGCGGGCGAAGCCCAGTTCGCGCCGGGCCTCGATGGGCACCGGGAACGGCCACACCTGACGTGTGTCCTGACGCTGCTGCCGCAGGTCCGCGAGGCGTCCCGCGTCCCACCCGAGCGTCGAAAGCTCGGCGGCCAGCGCGGCCGTGTCGGTGGCCGCCAGCGGAAGCTCCTCCCCCGTCACCGCCCGACCGAGCTCGACGGGCTCACTGGCCAAGCGTGGCGCCGTCCTCGACGCGCCGCGGCTCGCCCTCATCGGCCAGTTCGACGGCGCCCCGGACGCGGACGTCCGCGCCGAAGCTCCAGTCGCCCGTGACCTTCAGCCGGGTGGCGTCGCGCAGCGACGGGGCCTGCGGGATGCGGGCCGTGAAGCCGTCCACCTTCTTGTAGTACCGGGTGTCGAGATCGATCTCGGGCGTGGAGTCGCCGGTGGCCACGAGCCGGCCGTTTTCGCCGAGGTCGTAGACGTCGGAGCGCAGCAGGAGGAGTTCGTTGGTGGTCTTGACGGGCTGGAACCGCTCACGCTCCACGCAGATCGCCGTGGCGCCCTCGAACACCTCGATGGCGGCGCCCATGGCGCTCTCGATCTGGATGACCGGCGTGGAGGAACTGTCGGCGGGGTCCACGGTCTTCTCGTTGCGGATCATGGGCAGGCCCAGCACCGACTCCCGCTCCAACAGCGTGTCGCGAAGCTTCACGAGGTCGAACCAGAGGTTGTTGGTGTGGAAGAACGGGTGGCGGTGCTCGTCGGTGAAGTAGTCCATCTCCTCGGGCGCCGTCTGGGCCGTGTCGCGGAGGATGAGCTGCCCGTCGGCCTTGCGGACGGCGAGGTGGCCGCCCTTCTTGTCGTTGATGGTGCGCCGGCACACCTCGGCCGCGTACGGCGCCCCGGAGGCTGCAAACCAGCCCGCGATGGTGGCATTCGGCGCGGCACCCAGGTTGTCGCCGTTGGAGACGCAGGCGAAGCGGAAGCCGGCGTCGATGAGCTGGTCCAGCACGCCGGACCCCTCGAGTGCCGTGTACAGGTCGCCGTGGCCGGGCGGGCACCACTCGAGCGTCGGGTCGGCGTCCCACGTCACGGGGGTGAGGTCGTCGGCGCGGAGCTTGGGCTCCTGGTTCTGCATGAACGACAGCGGCAGGCCGTCGACGGCGAGGTCCTTGTACTGGGCGAGGTGGCCCAGCGTGTCGTCGTCGGTCCGGAAGGAGTTCATGAACAACACGGGGACGCGTGCGCCATAGGCGTGGCGGGCGGCGCGCACCTGCCGCACGATGAGGTCGAGGAAGTTGAGGCCGTCGCGCACCTCCAGCAGCGTCTTCGCCTTGTCGAGACCCATCGACGTGCCGAGGCCGCCGTTGAGCTTGATGACCACCGTCTGGCCGATGGCGTCGCGGGCGTCGTCGTCGCTGACGTCGACATCGGAGAGGAAGGGGACGTCGACCATGGGCGAGATGGAGTCCTCGCGGATCAGGCCCGTCTCACCGGAGACCAGCAGCGTGTAGTAGTGGGAGAACACCTCGATGGCGGGGGTGGGCACCCCGGCAGCCCTCATCTTCTCGCGTGCTGCTTCCAGACCTGCCTCGGACATACCCGTGTCTCCATTCGTGTTCACTCTTCAGCGTTGGCACCCTGATCCTAGGACAGGTCGTCGCCCGGCATTCGCGGGAACTCCGCCATGAGCCCGAGCAGGAGATGCCCCACGGCCCGGTAGAAGCTGGTGTGGGCGTGCGCGATGACGCGTGTGCAGAAGTCGGGGCCCCAGACGCCCAGGTGATGGCTCACGAACAACCGTGCCGACGACATGTCCCGGGCCGCGCGGCCGGGGTCGTCGTCCTCCATGGCTGTGAGGGCGGCCAGGCAGAGCTGACCGATGAAGGCCACCTCCAGGCCGACGTGGTCATCGGGTTCCCTGTTGAAGGCGGGCGCCTGCAGGCCGTGGTCGGCGTAGAAGCGCCGCACCTGCATGGTCTCCGCCTCGAACGTCAGGCCTTCGAGGCTGCGGTACACCGACTCGTAGGGGCACGCGTGCATGCGCCCCGGCCCCACGAAGAGGGCGTCGAAGTCCGCCATGAGCGTGGCGGCGTCGGCCTCCTCCTCGACGGCCTGCTCCAGGAGGCGGGCTCCCGAGCGGTGGGCGTCACCGGCCAGGGGCCAGGAGGCGGCAAGACCCGTGGCCGCCAGTTCGGCCACCATGGGGTGGGCCGCGTCGCGGCGCAGCAGTGCGTGGCTGAGGAAGGTGGCGGCAGCCGCGAGCGCGTCCAGCCGCTCCGGGGCGACCACCGGGCTGCCCGTCATATGCCGACCCTGACCATGGTGGCGTAGAACAGCAGTCGCCCGATGAACTCCCCGCTCAGCACCAGGACGAAGGCCGCCACCGTGACCACCGGCAGCAACCTGCCCACGGCGCGGCTGCCGGCCATGCGGAACAGGAGGAACCCGAGCCCGACGATGCCGGCGAAGATGAGGATGTTCTGGGCAGCGGAGAGCCACATGTACTCGCCGCCCAGGAGGTCCAGCGTTGCCTGGGCGGCGGCGGACCCCTGTGTGCCGAGGTAGGCCAGGTAGGCGGGCTGGCCGATGAACTTCAGGCCGAGGGCGAGGATGCCACCGAAGGCGATGCCCTGGACGGTGCGGGTGATGAGGGCCCTGGCCTCGGGGTCCGGCGAG
Source organism: Arachnia sp. (assembly GCA_039929445.1). Lineage (GTDB taxonomy): Bacteria > Actinomycetota > Actinomycetes > Propionibacteriales > Propionibacteriaceae > Arachnia. The sequence continues at coordinate 11,038 of JBDSRF010000104.1, forward strand.
CCACCGCGACGGCGTCGCAGGTAGGAGGCCACCACCAGGGCGGCGGCGACGGCGACGCCACCCAGCAGGAAGGTGGTGATGTAGAACCGCAGCGGGGTGGCGTACGTGGACCAGGCCGGGATGGTGCGCAGCGAGTACACCTGCGAGATGGCGTAGACCAGCGCCAGACCCAGCACGGCCGTGACGAGCGCGAGTGCCTGCCGCAGGCGGTGGGGCCCGAGGCGGAACCACTGCAGCACCGCGAACAGGGCACCGGAGCCGGCGAAGAGCATGCCCAGCAGGATCTCCCGGGAGAGCCACGACGACTGCAGGTGCAGCAGCGCGTTGGCCGCCCGCATCGGCGATCCCAGGTGCATGGTTGAGGCCGCCAAGCCGAACACCAGCAGGGGGCCGATGGCGTACAGCGCCGGCATCGTCACCTTGTCGAGGGTGCGCTGGGGCGTGTTCCAGTTGACGAGGTGAATGATGCCCAGCACCACGAAGGAGCCCACGGACATCTGCGCGGCGATGGTGAATATGACCAGCGGTAGTTCATCCCACATGTCAGATGTCCTCGAGGTTGGCGATGCGACCGTTGCGGGACCCGCTGGGTTCCGCTTTGGCGTGGGGCGTGATGACGAGGTTCGGCTGGGTCACCGATGCGTCCGGCAGCGGGGCGATCGACGCGTGGTCGCCGTACCTGGCGCGAAGGTCCTCGATCTCACCGAAATCGAGGGCGCGGCTGGGGCAGGACGCCACGCAGGCGGGGGTGCCGCCCACCTCGATCCTGTCGGCACAGAAGTTGCACTTGGTCATGACCCCCTTCTCGGGGTTGAACTGAGGTGCGCCGTAGGGGCATGCCATCTCGCAGTAGCGGCAGCCGATGCAGATGTCGGGGTCCACCGACACGATGCCGTTGGCCCCCTTGTGCATGGCCTGCGTGGGGCAGACGGTCACGCAGATGGCGTCGTCGCAGTGGTTGCAGGAGACCGACGTGTAGTAGGTGAACACCGTGTTGGTGGCGGTGTCGGTGCTCTCGTCCACGAGCCACGAGCCGCCGGAGTACTCGGGGACCCGGCGCCAGTTCACCCCGACGGGCAGGTCGTGCTTGTCCTTGCAGGCGATGGAGCAGGCCTTGCACCCGGTGCAGAGACTCTGGTCGAAGTAGAAACCCAACTGCTTGTATTCCATGGCTCATGCCCTCTCGATCTGGACGAGCGCCGAGTGCTGCCCGTTGCCCTTGGCGTAGGCGGTGGTCTGGTGGCTCGTCAACGTGTTGACGGAGCCGCCGACGTCGACGCCCCCCGGTTTCTCCGGTGTGTACCAGGCACCCTGGGGCACCGAGGAGACGCCCGGCAGGATCCGGTTCGTCACGTAGGCGGGCAACCGGATCTCACCGAAGTCGTTGAAGACGCGGGTGGGGTCGCCCTCCTTGATGCCCCGCTTCTCGGCGTCGAGGGTGTTGATCCACACGCGCTGCGGGTGCGCCTCCTTCAGCCAGGGGCTGTTGCCGTACGAGCTGTGGGTGCGCTGCTTGTAGTGGTGCCCGATCACCTGGATGGGGTACTTCGCCTGCAGGGGGTCGCCATGCAGTTCCCGCGTCCGGCGGTACATGGGCAGTGCGTCGATCCACTGGTCCTCGTCGTAGTTCCAGTCGAGGCTCATCTTGTGCAGGTTGGAGCTCCAGATCTCGATCTTGCCCGACGGCGTCCCCAGCGGGTTCGCCACGGGGTCGTCGCGGAAGTCCTTCAGCGCGATGACGGGTTCCAGCTTCTTGCGGAAGACGCCCATCTCCCTGAATTCGTCGTAGCCGGGCAGGTCGGGCACGTTCTTCCGGCTCTCCTCCAGCAGCCAGCGCACCCACTCGTCCTGCGTGCGACCCTCCGTGAACTTCTCCTTGACCCCCAGCTTGTCGGCGATGCCGGAGAGCTGCTCGTAGACGGGCATCGACTCGTACAGCGGCTCGATGGCCTTCTCCGTGAAGATGGTGTAGCCCATGTTCCCGGCGCTTCCCTGGTTGGACAGGTCCACCTGCTCCGCCGTGGAGGCGTCCGGCAGGACGATGTCGGCGTAGCGTGCGGACACCGACATGGTGGTGTCGATGACCACGATCATCTCCACGAGCGACTCGTCGGAGAGGAGTTTGATGGTCTTGTTGATGTCGCCGTGCTGGTTGACGAGCGCGTTGGAGCCGTAGTTCCAGATGAACTTGATGTTGGAGTTCAGGGTCACGTCGTTGGTGACGTTGGCGTTGGAGTTCAGGTCCGCAAGGTCCCGGACACCGTCCTTGTAGGTCCAGCCCTTGCCCTGCGTGATGGCCGCTGGCCACTGGTAGTAGGAGATCACGGGGCGCACAGGGTTCGTCAGCACCGGGAAACTGGCCATGGGGAGGCTGGCGGAGCCCTCCCTGGCGCCCGTGCCGCCGCCGGGGATGCCCACCTGGCCGATCATGTTCGACAGCAGCATGGGCGCCCGCGACTGGCTCTCGCCGTTGCTGTGACGCTGGATGCCCCAGCCGGCGTTGATGGCGCACGGCTTGGTGGCGGCGATCTCCCGTGCCAGGGAGCGGATCCGATCAGCCGGCAACCCGGTGATGCTTGCCGCCCATTCGGGGGTCTTCTCCTCGCCGTCCTCGCCGAGGCCCAGGAGGTAGCTGGTGTAGGAGGAGTTGGCGGGAGCCCCCTGCGGCATGTGGTCCTCGTCGAACCCGCTGCAGTAGGTGTCCAGGAAGTCCTGGTCCTGCAGTCCCTCCTCGATCATCACGTGCGCCATCCCGGCCACCAGGGCCAGGTCGGTGCCCGGTCGGATCGGCACCCACTCGTCGGCGAGGTTCATGACCGTCTCGCTCTGCCGGGGATCGATGACGATCACCTTGTGGCCGGACTGCTTCTTGGCCTGCTGCGTGACGAAGACCTCGCCGCCGCCGCTCATCCGGGTCTCGTGCGGGTTGTTGCCGAACATGACCACGAGCTTGGCGTTGCGGGTGTCGTCGTTGCTGTTGGACGTCACATAGCTGCCGTAGTGGAAGTCGCAGGCCGCCTCGATGTTGCCGGCGCTGTAGTCGTTGTAGTGGTCGAGGTAGCCGCCCACGCAGTTCATGAGGCGGGACACGGCTGTGGCGCGCGGGGGCCAACTCGTGGCGATCGTCGCACCGATGACGCCGGTGCCGTAGTTCAGGTAGATCGATTCGTTGCCGTGCGACGCGATGAGGTCGGTGAGCTTGTCCGCGATGAGCGTGAAGGCCTCGTCCCACTCGATCTCCGCCCACTTGCCCTCGCCGCGCTTGCCCACGCGCTTCAGCGGCTTCTTCAGCCGCTCCGGGGAGTAGATGCGCTGCCGGATGGAGCGGCCGCGGACGCAGGCGCGGACCTGCTGGTCGCCGATCTCGTTGCTGCCCCTGTTGTCGGGGTCGACCCGCACGATCTGGCCGCCGGCCACCACCAAATGCAGCGGACACCGGGAGCCGCAGTTGACGTTGCAGGCGCTCCAGACGGACCTGTCGCCCACGGCCTCCGGGGACTTCTCGTCCTGGGGCTGGAGCCCGCAGGCACCCAGGCCCATCACACCTGCGGAGCCGCCTGCGACGGCGCTCCACTGCATGAATCGGCGACGCGACACCGGTGTGTTCGCTGCTTCGTTGACGGCGGTGGAAACACCCATGGTGTTGTCCTCTCGATGGGGCGGAGCAATGGCATCACTCTACGACGAGCCGTAGGACTTCCGGGGGGCGGGGCGGTATACCGGTGCCGGGCCCCTGCGCGTAGATTGGTGACCCGGAGAACAGGAGGTGACATGAGCGACCACTTTTTCATGGCCGCCCAGCGGTGGCTCTTCCGCAACGACGTGGCCTCCGTTGTCCTGACCTGCCACGGTGGGCAGGAGGCAGCGCTCGGCACGAAGCGACGGGCTGCCCTCGAAACTCCCGCATGCCTGCGCGACCTGCCCGTCCACCGGCTGGTGGACCTGTGGCTCTCCGGTGTGCGGGACGTGGTGGCGACCCCCGGCACGTGCTGCCGGACGGACGAGCTCGCACTCGTCGTGGACGGGTGGCGCGCCACGCTGGGGGAACTCCTCTCCTTCACCGTCATCGACGCGGCACCGGTGCGCAGCTGGTCGTGGTCCCTGTCCCCCACCCGTGTTCCGCTGGATCGGCGCGGCCTGCTGGGCCTGCGCCAGGGTGAGCAGCCCTGGCCGACCCACGCCGTCGACGCCGACGGCCACGCACGCCTGCTCACCAGCCTCCGCGCCGCTGGCGTGACGTCGCTGCCGGAGCCGCCACCCGGTGTCGTCCTGCTGGCGTCGGGCTGCACCGCCTGCGGCGTCTGCGTTGCAGCTTGCCCGCACGACGCCCTGTCGCTGGCCGTCGTCGGCGCCGACACCTCCCTCAACCATGCCCCCGACGTCTGCCGAGGCGAACAGCAGTGCGTCGCACTCTGCCCCGTCGACGCCCTCACCGTGGCCGGTGCGCTGCCGTGGGCAGCCGTCCTTGGCGCGGAGCCGCAGGTGCTGGCGAGCGTGCGCACATCGGTCTGCACACGATGTCAGGCCCAATTCCCGGCGGACTCGGGATCGGCGTGGTGCGAGCCGTGCCGCATCCGGCGCAGCGACCCTTTCGGGTCCCACCTCCCTGCCGCGGCCATCGAGCTCCTGCGCTCACGCGGTGCCTGAGTTGGCACACATCCCCACTGGGTACTGTGGTGCCATGCCCAGCCCGACCCCGCCCGCCCACGTCATCACGGTCTCCGACCGTGTGGCCTCCGGTGAGCGCGACGATGCGTCGGGCCCCTTGGCCGTCACCCTCCTGACGTCGGCCGGCTACGCCACCACCGCCTCCTGCGTGCCCGACGGCGTCGCCAACGTCAGCGTGGAACTGCGCCGGGTGCTGGGCTCGCACGCGCGGCTCATCGTGACCACGGGCGGCACCGGGGTGTCCCCGCGCGACCAGACCCCGGAGGCCACGGCCACCGTGCTGGAGCGTGAACTCCCCGGCATCCCGGAGATGTTCCGGGAACACGGCCGGCGGAAGTCACCGCATGCTGCGCTCACACGCGGACTCGTCGGCGTCACCGGCAGGACGTTGGTGGTGAACCTTCCGGGGAGCCCCGCGGCCGTGACGGAGTCCCTGGAAGTGTTGCTGCCGCTGGTGCCCCACATACTCGACCAACTCGACGGAGGCGACCACTGATGCCGCTGACCCACTCCGGTGTCACCACGGATCCCCTGGACGTCGCCGCCCTGCGCGCGGCCGTGGAGTCCCCCACCGCCGGCGCCGTGACGTGCTTCATCGGCCAGATCCGCGACCACGACCCGGAGGCCGACGGCGTCGTCACGGGCATCGACTACACGCACCACCCCGACGCCGACGCCCTCATGGGTCCCATCGTCACCCGGGTGCTGGACCGGCTCGACCCGGACGGCGACGCCCGGGTGAGCGCCGTCCACCGCGTGGGGCACCTCGACGTGGGCGAACTCGCCCTCGTGGTGTGCGTCGCCACCGCCCACAGGCGCCAGGCCTTCAACGTCTGCGAGGCCGTCGTCGAGGCCATCAAGGCGGAGCTGCCCATCTGGAAGCAACAGTTCGAGTCAACGGGCCGCCAGGTGTGGTCCAATCTGGGGGTCACGCCATGAACACGCTCATCGACGGTTTCGGCAGGGTCCACCGCGACCTGCGGATCTCGCTCACCGACCACTGCAACCTGCGCTGCACCTACTGCATGCCCGCCGAGGGTGTGCCGTGGCTGGCCCGCAACACGCTGCTTTCCCCCACCGAATTGATGCGCATCGTCGAGGTGGCCGTGGCCGAAGGCATCACGGAAGTGCGGCTGACGGGCGGCGAGCCGCTGCTGCGCCCCGACGTCGTCGACGTCGTGGCCGCCATCCACAGCATCGAGAACGCGCCCGAGATCTCCATCACCACCAACGGGATCGCGCTGCCCAAGCTGGCGCAGAAACTCGCAGACGCGGGGCTGGCCAGGGTCAACATCTCCATCGACACCCTCGACCGGTTGCGATTCAAGGTCCTCACGCGCCGCGACCGCCTCGACGACGTCCTCGAGGGCATCGATGCCGCGAAGGCCGCCGGGCTGACGCCCGTGAAGGTCAACAGCGTGCTGATGCGCGGCATCAACGACGACGAGGCGCCCGCGCTGCTCCGCTGGGCCATGGCCGAGGGCCTGGAGCTGCGCTTCATCGAGCAGATGCCGCTGGATGCCGGGCACACCTGGAGCCGGGAGGGCATGGTCACGGCCGCCGAGACCCTGGCACGGCTGCGCACCGAGCACGACCTGGAGGCGATTCCCGGACGGGGCGCGGCCCCTGCGGAGCGTTTCCTCGTCGACGGCGGCCCCCACACCGTCGGGATCATCGCGTCTGTGACGATGCCGTTCTGCGGCGCCTGCGACCGGCTGCGTCTGACGGCCGACGGCCAGCTCCGATCCTGCCTGTTCTCCACCACGGAGTCCGACCTCCGCGCTCCGCTGCGCTCCGGCGCCAGCGACGAGGAGGTGGCCGCCATCCTGCACCGCTGCCTGGCCGGCAAGCTGGCCGGTCACGGGATCAACGAGCCCGGCTTCCTGCAGCCGCCGCGCCCCATGAGCGCCATCGGCGGCTGAGCCCGGAACCACCCACAACGTTTGGGTGAGCATTTACAGTTGACTGCATGGACGGCGCCCCACGGTCAGACTCCACCGAACACGGGACATCGACGCCATTGCCCCCCAGCCTGGTGATTGCTGCCGCCTGGGCGTGGCGCCTCCTCGTGGTCGCGGGGGCGATCGTGGCACTCGGGATGCTGTTCGGCAAGCTCTACCTGGTCACCCTGCCCGTCTTCTTCGCCATCCTGCTGGCCGCCCTTCTTCACCCGTTGGTGGCGTTGCTGCGGCGGTGGCGCTTCTCCCGGCTCCTGTCCACGCTGACGGCCCTCATCATCGCCCTGGCGGTGCTGGGCGGGGTCGGCTGGTTCGTGGTGGCGCAGGCGGCGGCGAACTCGGCTGGACTCGTCGCGCAGGTCCAGGTGCTGCTGGACAAGGCCCAGGTGTACGGAGAGAAGTTGCCCTTCGCCAACGCCGGCCAGCTGGAAAGCCTTCGCAGCAGCGTGATCGGCATCGTGGAGCGGAACAGCGCCAGCCTCGCCAAGGATGTCCTGACCGCCGGGAGCGTCGCCGCCAAGGGCCTCACCGGCCTGATCGTGACGCTGTTCGTCACCTTCTTCTTCCTCGATGAGGGGGACAGGATCTGGAGTTGGCTGGTGAGGCTCACGCCGAGCGGCGTGCAACCGAGTGTGCTGGGCGCCGGGTACCGGGCGTGGAATGCGGTGTCCGGCTGGACGGTCGGCACCGCCCTGATCGCCGCCTTCCACGGCGTCGTCATCGGGACAATCCTGGTGGTGCTGGGCGTGCCATTGGCGGTGCCGCTGGCCGTGCTGGTCTTCCTGGGAAGCTTCATCCCCGTGGTCGGGGTGCTGGTGTTCGGGGGGCTGGCCGTCGTGATCACGCTGATCAGCCAGGGGTGGATCTTCGCGCTCATCGTGCTGGCCGTTCTGGTGGCCACGGGCCAGGTCGAGGCTCACGTGCTGCAACCCTTCATCGTGGGCCGGGCCGTGAAACTGCACCCCGTCGCGATCGCCCTCACCCTGACGGGCGGCGCTGTCATCGGTGGCATCGTCGGCGCGATCGTGGCCATTCCGGTCGTGGCCGCGGTCCACGCAGCCGTGAAGTACCTCACGGGGGTGGAGGACCTCAACGGTGTCGTGCGCAGGGGCGACAAGGAACGGATGGCACCCCTGGCACCGCCCCTCTACGCCCCGTTGCCGCTGTACCGCGTCGAAAACGGCTGGTCCCCGGAGGACGCCGACGACGAGGACGAGGACGCCTCACTCGGCGACGACGGCTCCCAGTTCATCGATTGATGCCTCCAAGCGTTCAGTCCGTGACCTCGACCATGCCGTGGGCGCCGCGTTCGGCGTCCACCATGACGTGGCTGACCACCGGATAGTGGCCGGCCTCGGGGAACACCAACTCCACGAAGCCACCCTGGGCAACGTGGAGGCCCAACACCTGCGAGCCACCGCCGGTGGTGCCGAAGGCGTCCACCCCGCCCTTGAGTTGGTAGCCGCCCTCGAAGTAGACGGTGTCGAACTGGCCGCCCACGATGTGGAAGGCGCTGGGTCGGTTGGGCCCGGCGTCGAGCACCCAGAACCGGACCCGCTCCCCCACCTTCGCCTGGAACATCTTCTGGTCGTACTGATTGGCGACACCGTTGAAGACCACCTTGTCGGGGGTCTCGGCGGACACCTTGTCGGCGTTCACCTCGGTGGCGGTGTCCGCGGAGGTGCCACCATCACCGAGGTACACCTCGGACTGGACCACCACGTACTCGCGGTCCACCTTCGGGAGCCCCTCGGGGTCGATGATCACGGCGCCGTGCATGCCGGCGGCAATGTGGGCGCTCATGGGCGCGGTGGAGCAGTGGTACATCCAGATGCCGGCCCGCTCGGCCGTGAACGTGTACACCAGCGACTCGCCGGGCGCGATCGTGCGCATCGGCACGTCCGGGGCAAGGGCGCCGGCGTGGAAGTCGACTGAGTGGCCGATGGTGCCGTCGTTGACGAGCGTCACCTCGAACACGTCGCCGACACGTCCCCGCAGGGTCGGTCCGACGCTCTGGCCGTTGTAGGTCCACCGCTGCTGCCAGATCCCGGGCGCCACCTCGAGCCTCTCGTCGGTGGCGCGCAGCACCACCTTGTGGACGCGTTCGTCGGTGGCGGGCGGCAGCACCGGGTCCACCACGCCCGCGATGGTCGGGGCCTCGGGTGTCTCCCCGTGACCGTCGTGGGTCACGGGCGCAGTGGGTGCCGCTGTGGGCGTCGCCGCGGGACCGTCGCCGCCGCGGACGACGACGTCGAAGGTCATGCCCATCTGGCGGTGCCCCACGACGGTGCACCAGCCCTGGATGGAGGACTGGACGGGTCCGAGGTCAAGCTCCGCATGCTCCCCGGTCTTCAGCCTCGACGTGCGCTGGTCGCCTATGGCGAGGTCGTGCAGCGTGGTGGTGTCCTCGTTGACGAGGTCGATGACGAGCCGGTCACCGCGTTTCACCTCCACGCGGTTGGGCGTGAAGACCATGCCGTTGGCCACCACCTCCACGCGGACGGTGTTGCCGGAGACGACCGCCTCGCCGGTGCTCGCCGTCGTCGTGGCGAGGCCCACGGCTGAAGGGTCGATGCCGACGCCGACGCTGATGGCCAGCGCCAGGGCCGCCACCCCGGCCATCAACCCGGTGCCGGTGAACGCGCCCGGTCGCTCCGCCTTCTCCGCCGGTTCCCCGGCCAGCGCGCGGCGCTTCTCGAGCACCGAGGCCCGGATGCCCGCGGTCATGAGCGGCAGGAACGAGGCCATGGCCAGCAGCACCAGCGCCGACACGGTGACCCGCACCCAGCTCGGAGTCGGCAACAACCAGAGCAGCAGGCCGGCGTTGATGACGACGATGCGGGCGGTGGCGAAGCGGTCGAACCATGCGGCCCCGGCCCGCACCACGCGCGGCCCCCCGCCCACCACCGACGGCAGCAGGTAGGACAGGGCACCGGTGACGAGCTGCACGAGGAAGCCGGCCACCCAGAGGACGGCCACCTTCGGGTAGCCCGTGGCCAGGTCGATGTCGCTGGAGACCAGCACGTGCACGGCAGTGGCGACGAGGGCGACGAGGGCCCACACGCAGGCCGCCAGGATCGACGCGGACGCGAACTCCCGCGGCGGTCGCTTCCGCAGCGGTGCCACGAGGCAGCGGCCCCACCACAGCAGCGCGAGCGCGTAGCCGGCGATGCCCACGACGGCAACGGGGCGGACATCCAGCAGCGATCCCGCCACCACGACGGCCAGGGAACCCAGCAGTACGGGCAGCGCCTGCCGCGCCAGTTTCTCGGCGCGGTCGTCCATCCGGGTGCGCAGCACGGTGGGCCAGAACGTGACGAGCGTGCCCACCACGGTCAGGCCGATCCAGCCAAGCAGGTTTGTCATGGTGTGCGCCACGAGCAGGTTGGCGTTCCACGTGTCGTCCAGTCCGAAGGCCAGTGCCGCGCCGAAACCGGCGCCCACGGGCAGGCAGCAGGCGGCGGCCACGTAGTAGCGGATGCAGATCCGGAACCGGCCCGGCAGTGCGCGACGCAGGTCGGACACCAGCTGAACGGCGTGCCACACCACTGCCACCGAGACGATGGTGGCGCCAGCCACCACGAGCCACCAGAGGGTGGTGGGGACGCCGACGAACACGCACAGCGATCCGGCACCGAGCAACGCCAGACGCCACGTGGCCCTGCGGCGGGTGCCGTCGTCGTCGCGGGTCTTCAGCAGTGCGGCCGTGAAGTGTGCGCTCCACACCATCACGGCGTGCGTCATGGCCCCGAGCGCCACCAGGTGCACCAGCAGCCAGGTGGCTTCCGGCACCCACCGGTGGATGACGGCGACGGTGACGGCTGCCACGAGCCACACCACCAGGGGGAAGTCCCGCAGCGGCTGCGTTCCCCGCCTCACGGACGGATCACGGCGCGCGCCGCCACAATGACGAACAACAGGATGGATGCCACGTTCACGATGCCGCCAGTCCTCCAGAGAAGGTCGAGTCCTGCCAGGTCCCCCGCGACGCGGAGGGCCAGGCCGGCGTGCAGTGCCACGAGTGGCACCCAGAACGCCCGTGTGTAGGGTAGCGGTCGCCCGATGACGACCGGAAAGATGATGGGCGCGTGCGCCATGATCATGGAGATGCCGAATCCCAGGAATGTCCCGTGGATGGCGATGTCGTAGGCCCATCGGGCCTCCGGCTGCCCCACCACAAGCCACACCAGGCCGGAGGTGGCGAGCCAGACGTTGCCGGCCATCAGCGCAACGGCGTTGAACCGTCGCAGCCCGGGTGCCCGCACCATGCGGCGGCCCACGTCGTCGCGCAGGAGCCAGAGCGCCACCAGAAGGGCCCCCAGCCCGAGGATGCGCAGGCCGGCGGCGGGCGCGACGAGGGATGAGATCCCGCCGAGGGCCAGGATGCAGGCCAGCGCCAGGAGCATGGGTACGGCCCGCGCACCCATGGTGAGCTGCGCCAGTTCAGCCCGCTCGGCCGCGATCGTGATGATGAGGAACACGGCCAGCAGCGGCAGGACGGTGGCCACATCCATGCGGATCCAGAGCCCGGCAGCCAGCGCCGCGAAGAAGGCGCCCAGCGTCTGGGCGGCCACGAGCGGGAGCGGGGCCCGCAGCCACAGCGCCACGAGGATGGCTGTGAAGGCTGCGGCGCCGTCGAAGAGCAGCAACTGCCCCAGCAGCACCGGCCCACCGGCCACCAGCACCACGGCCCCCACGCCCAGGAGCGCCGGGGCCAGGTAGGCCAGTGGGTTGCGCAGCGCCTGCGCCCGTTCCAGGGAGATCAGGGTGCCGAGGAATCCCAGCACCATGACGGGACCGTGGAGGTCACCGACGCGCTCCGAGGCCACGGGCGCCCACACCCCCAGCCGGACCAGGCCCGCGTTCAGGCCCGCCAGCAGGGACAGGCCCCCCAGCCCCAGCAGGGCGAGGCGCAACAGGGGTGGGCGGGTGCGCCGCGTCCCTGCCCGGGCGGGAGAGGGGGTCAGGGACGGGGCGGACATGTCAGACGCGCTCGAGCTTCAACTTCCACACCTCGGGGCCGCTCTCCAGGTAGTCGGAGGTGATGGCGGAGCCGTGGCGCTGGTCGATCTGGGCCAGTAGGGGAAGCGGGTCGTGGTTGGCGATGATCACGACGGCGGCACCGCTGTCCAGGGAGTCGACGACGCCGTGGATGGCCGCGTGGCGGACCGCGTGCGGGATGACGCGGACGTCGAGTTCGGGGAGTGCCTCGTTGTGTGCACCGCAGGCGCAGGAGGACTTCTTTTCGGTGATGTTGAGCTCAGTCATGTGGCGGACATTACTACAGGCCGGAATGGATAAATGAGGTAGGCTGGCCCATGTGATGCACGCCAATGGACCCCGCCCCCTGACCACGCCGCCGACGCTGTCGCCGCCGCGGCGTCGGGTGCTGCAGGCAGTCCTGGATCTCGGCGGGAAACAGGTCACCATCAACCAGGTGGCCGGGCACCTCGGCGGGCACCCGAACTCCGCCCGCCAGCACCTCGACGCACTCGCCACCCTGAAGACGCTCACCGCCAGCGACGTGCCCTCCGACCGGCCGGGCCGCCGCCCCCGCGGCTACGCCCTGACCGCACTGGGCCGCCAGAGCCTCGGCGCGGGGCGCGCGGATGATTCGCGCGAACTCGCGGACGTGTTCGCCTCCTACCTGGTGGCCACGGGCAGCGGACCGGAGCAGGCGCAGGAGATCGGCCGGGCTTGGGGCACCAAACGTGCCGACGAACTGGGCGACCAGCACACCGGGAGCGCCTTGGACGCCGTGGTGGAGGTCCTGGACATCCTCGGCTTCGACCCCAGCACCATGCACACCGAGCAGGGGGATGCCGTGGTCCTGCGGACCTGCCCCCTTTTGGACATGGCCCACGGATCACCCGAGTTCATCTGCAACATCCACCAGGGGCTCATCGACGGCGTCCTGCGCCGCATCGGCGCCCGGGAGGGCGTGAAGCTCCTCCCGTTCTCGGAGCCGAACGGCTGCAGGCTGAACGTCAGCCCCCCGCAGCATTCCGCCCGGCGCGCCAGCTGACAAGAAGTTTTTCCTCCGACCCCTTGCGGCGGCCGGTGCCTGCGGGTTATTCTTCGTAAGTCCTCAGAGGTCTTACAGGAGCAATGATGCGTCCCAGTCTCGTAGAAGTGGTCACCACCCAGATCGTTGACCGGATCGTGAGCAACGAGTTCCCTCCCGGCTCGGCCCTGCCGTCCGAGGATGAACTGGCGAAACTGATGGATGCGTCACGGCCCACCTGCCGCGAGGCCGTGAAGGTCCTGTGCACACAGCAGGTACTGCGCTCCTCCCAGGGGCGGGGCACCTTCGTGAACCCTGTCCGTCGCTGGACCTCACTGGACGCCATCCTGCGCATGCACGACGGCGACCTCCACGACGCCATGATCAAGCTCATCGAGGTGCGCACCCTCATCGAGATTGGCGCCGCCGAGATGTTCGCCCCGCTGTGCACCCCCGAACATCTGCGCCTCATGGAATCCGACCTTGCAACCATGCGCGAAAGCCACGCAGCGGGTGACGTCGAGTCGTTCGTGACGGCCGACATGGCCTTCCACCAGCGCGTCCTCGAGGGCTGCGGGAACCCGTTCATCCCGGCCACCTTCCGTCCCATCGCCAGCGCCCTCCAGGAGGGCCGGACGCAGACCTCCTCCATACCCGAGATCCGGGAACACGCCATCGTCGAGCACGCCAACATCGTGGACGCGCTGCGCAGCACCTCCCCGACTGCCGCGGGCGCTGCGATGCGTCACCACCTCGAACAGACGCGACGCGACGCAGTGCACCACCTGGTGCCCCTGCGAAGAACCACGTGAGCCCAGCTTCACCACCGCACGAGCTTCACCACAGCAACATCACCGTACGAAGGAGTACAGGAACGTGAGCAACCAACCACTCTCCAAACAGGACCTCCTGCGAGGCCACCCGGAAGCCGGCACCGTGACGGCCGAACAGGTACGGGAGGCACGCGGCGCCAACGCCCGCCGCCTGGTCGTGCTGGATGACGACCCGACCGGCACGCAGTCCGTCGGGAACCTCCCAGTCCTGACCGGCTGGACGGAGTCTGACCTCGCATGGGCGCTGGGCACTGGCGCCCCTGCGGTGTACGTCATGACGAACTCCCGCAGCCTCGCGCCGGAGGTGGCTGCCCAGCGCAACCGCGAGGTCGCCACCAACGCTCTGCATGCGGCACAGCAACTGGGCATCGACGTTGACTTTGTCTCCCGTTCCGACTCCACGCTGCGCGGCCACTTCCCGTTGGAACCCGACGTGCTGGGCGAGGTTCTCACGGGTGCCGGCATCCGAGTGGACGGCGTCATCATCGTGCCGGCCTTCGGCGATGCCGGGCGCATCACCGTCGACAGCATCCACTACGCGGGCTCGGACGCCACGGGATTCGTTCCCGTGGGTGACACCGAGTTCGCCGGCGACGCCTCGTTCGGGTACCGCTCCTCCGACCTGCGCGACTGGGTGCAGGAGAAGTCCGGTGGACGGTATCGCGCCTCCGACGTCGCCACCGTGACCCTCGACGACCTCCGGGGCAACCCCGCGGCCGTGGTGGGGGTGCTCAGCGGGCTCGTCGACGGCCGCCCCGTGGTGGTCGACATCGTGGAGGAGAGCGATCTGCGGGCACTCGCCCTGGCCATCCTGGCCGCCGAGGAGGGGGGCAAGCGGTTCATCCACCGCGTCGGACCCCCGTTCGTCCGGGCGCTCATAGGCCAAGACGTCCTGGAGCCGCTGACCGGGGCGGACGTGGCCGCCATCCGCGCCGGGGGTGTCGGCGAGGACGCACTGGGCGGCCTCATCGCCATCGGCTCACACGTGTCCATGACGACGCGCCAACTCGACGTCCTGCGGGCGCGCAGGCAACCCACCGAACTGGAGATCAACGTCGCAGAGGTGCTGGGGGCGGGCCGCGACCACCATCTCGACCAGCTCGTCACCCGCGCCGTGGAGGCGCTCGCCACCGGCAACGTCGTGGTGCGCACCTCCCGGGCGCTGGTGACCGGTGACGATGCCGACGCATCACTCACCATCGCCCGCAACGTCTCGGACGCACTCGTGGAGGTGGTCCAGAAGATCCTGGCCGCCTCCCCGCCTCGCTTCGTGGTGGCCAAGGGCGGCATCACGTCCTCCGACGTCGCCAGCCGCGGCCTGGGCATCGCCCGCGCCATCGTCCGCGGACCCATGCTGCCGGGCATCGTGTCGCTGTGGGAGCCCAGCGACGGGCCCGCCCGCGGCATCCCCTACATCGTCTTCGCCGGCAACGTGGGCGACGACCAGGCGCTCGCCGACGTCGTCGACAAGCTCACCCTCTGACCCCTACCCCCCAACCCCAACCCCGCACCACCCGTCCATGATTCAAGGAGGAATTATGTCCACCACCATCGCCGTACTCGGGCTCGGAGCCATGGGACTGCCCATGGCATCCCGTCTGGCCGAGAAGTTCACCGTCAAGGGCTTCGACATCAACCCCGCCCGCGCCACGCTCGCCAAGGATTCCGGGGTCACGCCCGCCGGTTCCGCGCGCGAGGCCGCCACAGGCTCGCAGGTCGTGCTGCTGGCCGTCCGCAACAGCACCCAGCTGGAGGACGCCCTCTACGGGCCGGACGGGGTCGTCGAGGTCCTCGACGCCGGCGCCGTCATCCTGCTCACCTCCACCGTCGGCATCAACGCCGTCCGCGACGTCGCCGAACGGCTCGCCGGGCACGGCCTGCATCTCGTGGACGCACCCATCTCCGGAGGCCCGGTCCGGGCCGGCACCGGGGACCTGCTGATCGTCGTCGGCGCCACCGACGACGCCTTCGCTGCGGCGCACCCCGTACTGGAGCACCTGTCCTCCACCCTGGAGCGGATGGGGAAGCGGCCGGGCGACGGCCAGGCCATGAAAACCGTGAACCAGCTCCTGTGCGGCGTTCACATCGCCGCCGGGGCCGAGGCCATGGCGCTGGCCGGGGCTCTCGGGCTGGACCAGGAAGTGGCGCTCCGCACCCTCGGTGCGGGTGCCGCCGCCTCCTTCATGCTGGGCGACCGCGGCCCACGCATGCTCCAGGCATACGACACCGACGGTGCGGAGGTCCGCAGCCGCCTCGACATCTTCGTCAAGGACATGGGGATTGTCGGTGACGCCGCGCGCGCCATGGGGCTCGCCACGCCCGTGGCGGCCGCCGCCGAACAGCTCTACCTCATCGGCCAGGCCAACGGACTGGGCGCCTCGGATGACTCCTCGGTGATCCGCGTCGTCGCCCCGAAGGGGGCGTGACCGCCGTGGGAACCATCGCACTCCTGTTGATCGCCGTCGCTGCGGTCATCGTCCTGCTGATCCTCGTCATCAAGTTCGAACTCCCGGCATTCGTGTCGCTCCTGCTGGTCTCCATGGGCACCGCCATCGTCACCGGCAT
>JBDSRF010000105.1:0-14451 GCA_039929445.1 Arachnia sp.
CCGGAACCTAATGAGATCAGCGGGCGTCCCATGGGAGGCTCGGATGTAGCAGCGGCTGGCGGGTCAGCACTCATGGAACCGGGCTCTTGAGAGGCCTATTGACAGATCGTGCGCCTGCCGGTTCGCCGGTGACTGGACTGGTGATGGGATGTCGTGCCCGCCTCGGCGTGAGCACTTGATCATTAGGTTGCAGGTGTCTGCCGGGGTGCTGTGACTGGGGACCTGTCGGACTAACTGGAGGAGTTTCAGGTGTTGTTCATCGGAGACGACTGGGCTGAGGACCACCACGATCTCGAGATCGAGGACGAGGACGGTCGCCTGCTCGCGCGGGCCCGGCTGCCTGAAGGGTTGGAGGGCATCACCCGGCTACACGCCCTGGTGGCCGAACATGCCCCAGATTGGGTCGACGTGTCGCCGGAGGAGATCGCTGCCAACGTGATCGTTGGTATCGAGACTGATCGTGGCCCATGGGTCACCGCGTTGCGGGCAGCCGGTTACGAGGTGTTCGCGATCAACCCCCTCTCAGCGGCACGCTACCGGCAGCGGCACTCCACTTCGGGCGCCAAAAGCGACGCTGGAGACGCTCACGTACTGGCCGAGATCGTGCGCTTGGATCGTGATCATCATCGGGTGATCGCCGGCGACAGCGATCTGGCTGACGCGATCAAGTTGCTGGCCCGTGCGCATCAGAGCGCGGTGTGGGAGCGGACTCGCCACGTGCTTCGGATGCGGTCGGCTCTGTTGGAGTATTTCCCTGCGGCGGTGCAGGCGTTCGAGGACTTGGCCGCACCGGATGCGCTGTCGGTGCTGCGACGGGCGTCGAACCCTGACCAGGCCGCGAAACTGGCCCGCGGGCAACTCGTGGCAGCCCTTCGCAGCGCGCACCGGCATCACGTCGACGCCAAGGCTGAGGCACTGCTGAAGGTGTTGCGGGCACCGGCGCTGCGCCAACCGGCGATTCTGCAGGGCGCCTACGCGAGCGTGGTCCTCGGGCAGGTCACCATCATTGCCGCGCTCAATAACCAGATCGCAGGACTTCAGGAGGTGATGGCCGAGCATTTTGGGCGCCACCCCGACGTTGAGATTTACCTCAGTCAGCCGGGGTTCGGGCTTGTCCTCGCAGCGCGGACGCTCGGCGAGTTCGGAGACGACCAGAACAGGTTCGCCAGTTCACGTGCGCGCAAGAACTACTCCGGGCAAAGCCCGATCACCCGGGCCTCGGGTAAGAAGAGTGTCGTGTTGGTGCGCTACGCTATCAACCGTCGTCTCGGTGCCGCGTTGCACTTGCAAGCCTTCGCCGCGCTCGGAGGATCGCCGGGAGCACGCGCTTACTACGATGCGCTGCGTCGACGAAACATCGGCCACCATGCAGCCCTTCGCCAGCTCGCCAACAGGCTGGTCGGCATCTTGCACGGCTGCCTCACGTCGGGCACCCTCTACGACGAGAGCACCGCTTGGCCGCAGAAGCACGAAATCGCCGCCGAACCTGTCGCCGCTTGACAAATCTCAGCATGGGATGTCTGTCAAGGACTGATTGCCTGGTTGTTTAGGGTTTCGTTTGGACGGTTGGCTTGTTGATCCAGGCTTCGGCCGGTGGGCTGGCAGCGACGGGTCTACGGTTACGGAATCGTCCAGGAGTCAGGCTGTAGTCGGCATTCAGAACGGACTGTCGGGCGGTCACGACCGTGCCGGCGGTGCCGTTGTGGACGTCGACGGGGTGAAGGTACGCGATCCCTGAAATCACCTACATATCGTGACCAGAAGGCGAATCTGCGCATCCAGGCCCGCGCCTGATCGAGGTTGTCGAACCGGTCGGGAGAGTCGGGCCGGTACTTCGGGCGTGTCCGCGGCGGCGGTGTCCTCGGCGTCGCTCCCTGACAAGGTCTCTCTCGTGCAAGATCCGATACATTGTGCGCTCAGAACACAGGTAGTGGCCCTCATCCAGCAGCGTGGCATACACCTGCGCCGGGGCCAGATCCCCAAACCGTGGTGAGCACAACACCTGCCGGATGTGGTCCCGTTCGTCAGCAGGGATCTGCCAACGCACTGGCATCTTCTCCTCGGCAGGCTTGGCCCGAGAGGGCCGCGGAGCGAGACGCCCGGCGGCGGCCTGGAGTCGGTGGTTGTAGCTACGCTGCGACACGCCGAATGCCCGGCAGGCCCGCCCTACACCTATGCGTCGCGCCCACTGGGCGATCTGGGCGTTCACGGCTTGTTGTTGATCGGGTTGGCGCTCTTGCGACACATCGCCTGCAAGAGCGCCGATACTTTTCCCTGCGCCAACACCAATTCGTTGGCTGTCCCCAACTCCTGCTCCAACGAGGAGACCCGTGCCCTCAGCCTGGCCAGCTCGGCCTTGACCGGGTCCTTCTTCGGACGACCAGCCTTACCGTCGCGTAGCCCCTCCAACGCGCCAGCGTCTCGTTGCTTACGCCACTCACAAATCAGCGACGAGTACAGGCCCTCACGGCGACAGATCTCATGGACCGTGATGGCGCCGGATTCCTTGGCAGCCTCGATCTCGTTCAGGATGTCGAGCTTGTACTGCGCCGGCCACGACCGCTTCGCGCGTCGCACCTCAGTCACATCATCATCCGTCATCGTTGTCATCATCTCACCTCCATGCCCTCAATGAATACGACTACACCACCGAGCAATCACAAGCATGACAGGTAGGGATGTCATGAACATGATGCTGATCCGCAAGGCTGATTCGTTCCTCGGGCGGGACGGCTGCTGACCAGAACGACGGTCTGAGGAAAGGGGCGTTGGATCACTGTTTTGCGATGAGTGCTTCCAGAAGCTGGCGGAGGATCGTGAGTTGGGCGCGCATGTGGCGTCCGTCGCCCTCGGCCCTGCAGAGGATGAAAGCGCCCTCAAAGGTGACGAAGACGTGGTCGGCGAGCGCGTCGGGATCGAGGTCGTCCCGCCAGTCCGGTCGCCGTGCCTCGACGGCCTCCTTGATCAACTCGGACAGTGCGTTGCGCCATGCCGCGATGGCGCGCCCGATGCCCTCGGAGGTGCCTGTTTCCACCAACTGCCGCTCGGTCAGGATGGCGACGTAGAGGCAGCTGGACTGGGCGCCCATGAGTTCGTCGGCGCTGTCCTCGAAGATGCGGATGAAGGAGATCAGCCTGTCGGATGCGTCCGGTATGGCCGCGACTTCGGTCAATGCCATTTCGAGGTGAGAGATGTCGGCGTCGGCGTAGCGCTCCACCAAAGCGCGCGCGAGGTCCAGTTTGGAGTCGAAGTGGTGGAAGAACGCCCCCTTGGAGAGTTTCGTGGTGGAGATCAACTGGTCCAGCGACGTGGCGGCGAAGCCGTTGTCGATGACCAGTCGCTCCGCTGCCTGGAGGAAGCGTTCCCGGGTTGCCGCGCCATTTCTTGCCATACACCCCTTGTATCAGACCATTCAGTCTGATACAACAGACCAATCGGTTTGTTTCGTTCCGAACGAGTCGAAACGCCCAAGGGAGGGTCACCATGTCGACGACTACTGCTGTTCATTCACCGCACTGGGTCACCGACGGTGGGATGGAAACTGACCTGATCTTCCACCACGGAGTAGCCCTGCCACACTTCGCGGCCTTTCCATTGATCGAAGAGGAGAGGGGCAGGCGCCTGCTCGCCGACTACTACGCCGGCTACGCCGACGTTGCCGCCGCGGCGGGTGCGGGTCTCATGCTTGAATCTCCCACCTGGCGTGCCAATCCCGACTGGGGCGCGAGGTTGGGTTACGGCCCGGTGGAACTCCACGCGGCCAACGTTGCCGCTATCGCGTTCCTGCGTGGTCTGGCGCGGCGTTATCGGGACCTCGGTACACCGGTTCGCATCAGTGGGATGGTGGGCCCGCGTGGCGACGGCTACGCCGTCGGAGCACACATCGACCCTGATGAAGCGTGTGCCTATCATCGTCCGCAGCTCGAGGCATTCGCGGAGGCGGGGGTCGACGTCGCGACGGCGTACACGCTGACCGACACGGGGGAGGCCATCGGCATAGTCCTGGCGGCGCGTGCCGTGGGCCTCGCCGTCGGGATCTCATTCACCGTCGGAACCGATGGCCGCCTACTCGACGGCACGACGGTGGCCCAGAGCATCCGCACTCTGGACCAGGAGGCGCCGCCTGATCATTTCCTTCTCAACTGCGCGCATCCTCGACACATCGCCGCCGGCGTGGCGGGTATGGCGGACGCCGCATTGTCGAAGGAGATGGCGGTAAGGATCACAGGGCTGCGCTACAACGCCTCCACTCGCTCGCATGAAGAACTCGACGACGCCGCAGAACTGGACGAGGGAAACCCTGCCGACCTGAAGACCGCTCACGACAACCTCTCATCGTCATTTCCGGCGCTGGAAATCCTCGGTGGATGCTGCGGAACCGACGCCCGCCACGTCGCGGCACTATGGTCTGGCCTCTCGGCGCGTGATGACGAGCAGTACTCGTAAGTCAATCGCCAATCGGGCTGACGCACCGCAGCCGGTCGGCCACATCGCTCGCGCTGTTCCCAAAGAACAACCGACTGCGCTCGGCCCGGCTTGACTGGGCCTTGACAGATCGAAGCGGAAGTTTCGCAATGGGATATTCGAAGGAGGTGACCCGTGGATTTGCATACCTTCTACGCCGTCATCTCCGCCACGGGTTCCACGTTGGTGGGCCTGTGGTGGAGGATCGGCCGGACTGGACTTCTGATGTACATCTGAAGCGGCTGGCTGGTGGTATCCACCTCTCGTTGCCCTTGCCTGCCCTGATGGGTCTGGCCCATGATGAATCCAGCCAATCCGCTGATCTGGCGCGTCAGATTCCAGTGACTAACCTCAGCTCCCTGCTCGCGTTCGAGCACATCACCTTCGCCCGCGTCCTCTTGGGGCGCTCCAGGGCGCAGGCGGATCAGGGCGCCCTGGTCGATGCGACGATCCTCCTCACGCGGCTGCGGACAGCCACGGAGTCAGCTCGCAGGGGCGAGAGCGTCATTGAAGTGTCCATGCTGCAGGCGCTTGCCCACCAAGGAGCCGGCGACATCACCGCAGCGTTGGGTGCGCTGGAACACGCTCTGGTGTTGGCGGAGCCCGAGAGTTACGTGCGCACCTTTGTCGACGAAGACCCAGGCTGAATAGAGCCGGCCTCTGGGAGAGCCGGGGGGTCTGCTTGTGTCTTGGTGGCGGCCTCGATGAGTGCGTGGCCGAGCGCGAGTGCATCTGACGGCGAGAGGGCACGGTCACTGGGCAGGCCAACGTCTACCGTCGTGTTGTCGGTGGCTTCATGGCTGATGATGAGGTCTCCTGCGTCGCCGTTGATGTGGCGCTCGTGGAGGTGATGCATGGCTAATCACTGTCAGGGGGTCGAGGGGACATCTGGATTTTGACCACCATCCGCTGACGTCCGATCTCTGCTCGCTGAGCGCGAGATGGAATCGGGTGCACGGTCACGGAGGTATGCCGATGACTGGGGGTCAGGAAGTCGCAGGTTAAAGTCCCGTCAGCCTGACAAGGGACACTCGCGTGATCAGAGGCCGTTTCGGAGCAATCCGGGACGGTCTTTCGTCGTCTCTGGGGACCATCTGAGCGGCACGCGGAACCGGGCGTGACTAGTGGCCCCCGACGAGGAATGCCGATGAGGTTTCGGAACAGGATGTGGATGTCGCGACGTCGAACGCGATGGCATCGAGGTGGAGTTCCAGGTAGGTGAAGTGGGGTTCAGAGTCAGGCGACCGCCACCGTGCCTCGCCCAGCGTGAGCACTCGCCGCCCGTCCACGTCCCGGTGCCTCAGAAGGGGCGTTGACCACTCCTGTGGGGTGAATGAGATGCCGTCATCGGAGGCGCGGGAGCGGTCGGGTGAGATGAAGTCGACGAGGTCGTGTCGGTCGTCGAAGACCAGCGTCGCCGACACCGTGTAATGTCCCAGGGTGTAGAGGCCGTGCACCCAGTGCGCGTCGACTGGCGTCCACTGGATGGGCGCATCGATGATGGCTCCCGGTGCCAGGGCGACGAGGTCGTTGAAGACTGTGACCGTCTCAGCGCGATCCATCTCCGGTCCCTTTGCATCCACGATGGGGAAGGCGGCCAGCAGCTTGACCTGCATGGTGGCGGTGGCGTCGTGGAACAGGTGCAGCACCTGCACGGGAAGACCGGAACGCCTGGCGTGCATGAGGAACAGACGTTGCGGGTTCTCCCCGTAGGTGTTGAGTTGTTTGCCGGTGAAGGGCATCCAGGCCGTGTCGGGGGCGCTGCGGATGCGGCCGTGGAAGTCGGCGCTGAAGTTGGTGGTTCGTGGTTTCCCGACCGCGCCGGAGGCTCGAATGTAGTCCGCGAGCGGGTGTGGCAGGGATTCGAGATCCGACTCCGTGAGAATAGGCAACGCAGCGTGGGACTGCTGCTCCAGTGCGGCATCGGCCTGGGCGTTCCAGCGGGCAGCGAAGCTGAAGGGCCCCGCTGAGAGGAAGCCGAAGGTGGCAACCACGAGCAGGATGACGTTGACGACCGTCCCCACTTTGGCGTCGCCCCAAGAAGTGATGATGGCGACCTGGGAAACCAGCGCCGCCATCAGCGCAACCCCCCACCACCACGACGGTGCCGTGGCGGCGATCAGGGCCGCGGCCGCGAGGACCAGTACCCCACCGGATAGCCACACGACGGCCATCCCTGCGCTGATGGGCTCCTTGAGTTGGGGCACCGACGCCCAGCCGAAGCCCTTCGCGACGCCCAGGAAGTGGATCAGGCCGTGCACCACGAGCACCGCGACCAGAATCCATCGAGCAAAGTTGTCCATGGGGATCATCTCCACAAGTCACACTACGCCTCGTAGTATCAATTGGAGGTGCTCGACGAGGTGATCCAACTGGCCGAGGCAGGGAACACGCCACCTGAGCGAGCATCATTCCCAGGCGTGGATGACGACTTGTTCACCCCCCGGGTCTTTCGGTTCCGACGATCACCGCTGAGCGAAAATTCCCAATCGGGCCACCTTCTGGAATACTGATCACAAGCAAGGCCCAACCGTTTCCCCCCATCGGCTGGGCCTTGTTCCGTGCAGCCATCCTCGTCTTCACCCCTTCCGCGGCGGATCTGCAAGGCTCACTTGGATTGCAGACGAGCACGCTGGATCCTGGAGGTGGAGTTCTGTTGCGGCGATCCATCGCCACACTGGGTCACGGCACAGTGGAGTTCCTGATCCGGCTCGCTTCGGCAGCTCGCGTCCGGCAGGATCGCTGTCATGACTGACGCAACGCGTGGGCTCGCCATGTTCCCACTCGGCTCCGTGCTGTTTCCCGGCATGCCGTTGCAGCTCCGAGTCTTCGAGCCGCGCTATGTCTCGATGCTGTTGTCGGTGCTCGCGGAGGATGATCACGAGTTCGGGGTGGTGCTGATCGAACGGGGCTCCGAGGTCGGTGGCGGCGACATGCGGTTCGGGGTGGGCACGGTGGCGCGCATCGTCTCCGTGGAGAAGGACGAGGGGCTGATCGTGCTGCTCGCGACCGGTACCGCACGGTTTGAGGTGGTGCGATGGCTGCAGGATGACCCGTTCCCACGGGCAGAGGTGCGCGAGCTTCCCGCCGTCGAGCTCGACGAGTCCACCCCCTCAGCACTGGAGGTGGCCGAGGCTGTGGTGCGCAAGACCATCTCGAGGGCGAGCGAGTTCGTCGCGCTCCAGTATCCGGCCGACACAGAACTGTCGCCCTCGTTGGCCGAGCGCATCTGGCAGGTCGCCGGCATCTCACCGCTCAACTCGATGGACCAGTACGCGCTGCTGCGCTCGACCACCGCCGCAGAGCTGCTGACCCGACTCGTCGACGACACACAGGGGGCGGACATGCTTTTCGCCGCCGGGTGGGGTTCCGACCTGCAGGACGACGACGGCGACCTCCCCGAGTGAGTGCCCAGCCGGACGACGTATCAGTCCAGGGGCTGTGAGACCGTGACGACGATGACCTGGACGTCCTTGCTGCCGTCGTAGGAGAGCTCGTAGCCAACGTCGAACCCGAGTGTGTCGGTGCTGCCCAGCGAGTAGTCGCTCTCCCGGCCGGGGTCAGCTTCCGTCGCGTCCAGCCACCGCTCGGCGGCGTCGCTGTCCAAGCCGTAGGTGGCGACGCCGTCGCGGACCAGTCCCGCGTATTCAGGGAGGTTGGTGGCGGTCAGGAAGTAGTACACGACGTAGATGTCCGGCAGGGAACTCGTGCTGGTGAAGCGGACGCGGTCGGTCCGGGCGGTGAGAGTGCCGCGGCTGCCCTTGATGGACAGTGCGATGGTCGTGCCCTCCGGAGCCACCACGTCCGGGGCGATGGCTGAGTCGGACAATCCGGAGTCGGACTTGGCAATGGCATCGCCGCAGAAGTCGAGTCGCATGACACCCGTCTCCATGATCCGATCCACCCCTGCTGCGTCCAGACGAGAAAACTCACCATCCTGCATGGGGCTCGCCTGCGTCGTGGTGATGGGCTCGCCGACGCTGATGCCACACGCCGCAAGTCCGCCCACCAGCACGGCAACCGTGGCCGCAAGGCGCATCCGGCTCAGGGCCTTGCTCGTACGGTTTCGGAGAGCGTCCATCGCTGCTTTCTCACGCTGTCGTTGTTTCATCTGCTGATTCCCATCAGGAGGCTCACGGCGATCGCCGTCATGACGACGGCGATCCCGATGTCGAGCACCCGCCAGGACGCGGGTCGGTTGAAGATGGGCCGTAGGAGGCGGGCACCGAAGCCCAGAGTGGCGAACCAGAGGACGCTGCCGAGCGTGGCGCCGAGGCCGAAGAACCAACGATCATCCCCGTGGGTTGCTGCGATGGATCCCAGCAAAACCACCGTGTCGAGGTACACGTGTGGGTTGAGCCAAGTCAGCGCCATCGTGGCCGCGATCACTCGGGCGAGCCCCGTGGACTTGCCGCCAGTCGAGGCGTCGAGTGGCTGTGGCCTGATTGCCCTGCGGGCGGCCACGAGCGCATGGCCGAGCAGGAACGCGGCGCCAATGATCCGCACGGCCGGGAGGAGCCACGGTAGCGTGCCCATCAACGCCCCGAAGCCGGCCACCCCCACCAGGATCAGGATCGCATCGGAGACCGCGCAGACGATCACCACGGCCAGGACGTGCTCCCGCCGAAGCCCTTGTCGGAGAACGTAGGCGTTCTGCGCGCCGATGGCGATGATGAGTGAGAGTCCGAAGCCGAAGCCAGCGGCGGTGGACAGGAGCATCACGTGAACGTACTACGACCACTCGTCATCACCACAACCGAAAAGGCTTGACACACTCGGGATCACCTCCTTAAAGTGTGAAGTCGTCGACCCCGGGAGGTGCATTCAGATGTTGAACAACTCTGTCGCTCTCGGCCGTCCGCGCCCGCTCGATCGTTGATCTGAGCCGCCGCTGTGACGCGTCACGCGTCCCACCCCCTTTGCTTTTGTGCGTCATTCGACGCTTTCCGTCAGGACCCACATGCATGCAGAACCCCGCGGGCGCTACGACTTCCCGCCCGCAATCCCTCTCGACTCGCACCCCGACGTCCGCTCACCCAGCCGGTTCCTCTTCTGGCTGATGGGCTCGTACGGCTGGGTCGTGCCCGCGATGACGCTGGCCGCCTCCTCTTGGCTCGTTCCTGCCGCGTTGACCCCGTGGCTGCTGGGACGAGCGATCGACGCCGGTATCGCGCGCAACGACATTGCCGCCGCCCACGGCTGGGTCGCTCTGTTGGTGCTGGTGATCGCGGCCGGGGTTGGCGGTGGAATCCTCTTCCACACCTTCGCGGTCCGGATGTGGCTGCTCGGGATCTACGGCATCCAACGCCGCGTCTCACGTCGGGCGGTCCACCTGGGACATGTTCTCAACCGACGTGTGCCCACCGGCGAGGTGCTGAGCGTCTCATCCTCCGACAGCGACCAGTTCGGCGCCACAATCGAATCATTCGGCCACGTCGTTGCCGCAACGGTCAGCTTCGCGCTGGCGTCGGCGCTCATGTTGAGCACGTCGCCCACGCTGGGCGCGGTCGTCCTCATCGCCACCCCGCTTCTCCTGGGCGCCTCGGCCCCGGTGCTGCGTCCGCTGACGCGTGCCCAGTCGGCAGAGCGTTCCGAGAGTTCGTCCCTCACCTCGCTTGCCACCGACATCGCGACGGGCCTGAGGATCCTGCGGGGCGTCGGGGGTGAGCGCACCTTCGCCCGAAACTACGAGCGCCAGTCGCAGAAGGTCCGGACCCTCGGCGTCCGGCTGGGTACCTGGCAGGCGGTTGTGGAGGCGACCAGCGTCCTCCTGTCCGGGTTACTGCTCCTGGCATTGGTGTTCCTGGGCTCATTGCGCCTCCTGGAGGGGACCCTCAGCGTCGGCGAGCTCATCAGCTTCTTCGGGTACGCGGTCTTCCTCACCTCGCCCATGCAGACGTTCTTCGACTTCGCGCAGAAGTGGGTGCAGGGGCTGGTGGCAGCCCAGAAGACCTTGGCGTTCCTGGGCGCGGAGACGCCGTGGGCCGGGGCCGGTCAGGCGCTCGGCCCCACTCCTGTGCTGAGGGATGGGCTGTCCGGGGTGACCGTGCGACCCGGGGGAATGCTCGGGATCGTGAGCATTGACCCCGACGCCTCCGCGGCGCTCGCCGACCGGCTGGGGCGCTACCTCCCGCAGGGGGCGGCGGAGTCCGTGGACAGCGAGGACCTGACGGGCCGTGCGCGCCGAAGGGCCCGCCGTGAGCGGATCGCGGCACGGGAGCGCCGTTCCCGTGAGGACGCCGAGTTCGCCGGCCGGCCGTGGGACGTGACCGCAGACGGCGTGGACTACTCGTTGATCGACATCGCCGATCTGCGGCGACGGGTGGTGGTGTCCGACACCGACTCGATTCTCTTTTCAGGGACCCTTCAGAACGCCGTCGATCCGTGGGGGACCCACAGCCGCGAGGACGCCGAGCGCGCCCTGGTGGTTGCCTCCGCCGAGGACATTTTCGACGGGTTCCCCGGCGGCTGGCAGGGGCGGATCGATGAGAAGGGCCGGGGCCTCTCCGGCGGCCAGCGACAGCGAATTGTGCTGGCACGAGCGTTGCTGCGTGACGCTGACGTCCTCGTTTTGGTGGAGCCCACGTCCGCCGTCGACGCCCACACGGAGGCACGGATCGCCGTGCGCCTGGAGGAGTACCGACGCGGCCGGACCACCGTCGTCGTGACCGCCTCGCCGTTGCTGCTGCGGCTCTGCGACGAGATTGCGGTCCTCGTGGACGGACGCGAAACTGCCCGCGGCAGCCACGACGACCTCCGCGACCACCCCGACTACCGCCGCGTCATCGCGCGGGGCATGGAGGACACCGATGAGTGAGCACCTGTTGTCACCCTTGTCCGCCGAGACGTGGCGTGAGGGCCCGGCGCCGTCCCGGATATCGGGTGACCTCGACGTGCCCCACCGCGTCGGGCCGCGTCGGCGCGTGCAGGCATTCATCGGGCGCCACCGCCGCCGCGGCGACACGGCGCGCCTCGCCTACGCGGAGGCGCGTGCCCCGCGCAGCGGCTTCCCGGTGGCGACGTCGTCGCAGGCGTTCGGCTTCCTGGCCAGCCTGCTCCGGGGACGACGCTCGGCGCTGGTGTGGGCCATCGCCCTCAACGTGGCGGCGGCGGGGGCGGGGCTCGTGGCGCCGTTCTTCCTGGGCCGACTCGTGGACCGGATCACGGGCGGCCTCGTCGACCGCTCTGCCCTCACGACGACGGTGGTGATCCTCGGCGCGGTGGTCGTGACCCAGGCCCTCCTCACCTTCGCCGCGCGGCGCGCCTCCGCCGTGGTCGGCTACGACCTGCTCGCGGCGGCACGGGAGGAGGTCGTGCGCATCGTGCTGCGACTGCCGCTGGGCCACGTGGAGTCGTCGGGCTCCGGTGACCTCCTGACCCGCATCACCTCCGATGTGTCCAAGATGGCCACGGCGGCGCGCTGGGCCTTGCCCAACCTCATCGTGTCGGTGGTGCTCATCGTCGCGACGCTCGTTGCCATGCTGGTCAACTCCCCGGTCCTGACACTGCCGATGCTGGGCACGGCGCTGGTCATGTGGGTGGGCGGACGCTACTACCTGCGCCGCGCGACCGCGGGCTACATCACCGAGTCCCAGACCTATTCGGTGATCAACACCACCACCACCGAGACGGTCGAGGGTGCCCGCACAGTGGAGGCCCTCGGGTTGGAGAAGCTGCGGGTGGCGCAGATCGACGAGGACACCGAAGTGTCGGGCCAGGCCGAGCGCTACACGATGACGCTGCGCAACGTGCTGTTCGCCATCGTCGACTCCTCATTCCAGCTCCCGCTCGTGGGAGTGGTCCTTCTCGGGTTGTGGGGTCACGCCGAGGGGTGGGTGAGCGTAGGACAGATCACGACGGCGGCCCTGTACGTCTCGCAACTCCAGGGCCCGCTGGACCGGGTCATCGCCGTCCTGGACCATCTGCAGCTCGGGATCGTCTCCACGGCACGTCTCATCGGGGTCGCCCAGCTCGACGACGACCGCACGCCCGGCGAGGCGGAGCCCAACGGGGTCAAGCTCACAGGCACCTCCCTGAGCTTCGGTTACAGGAGCGACGTGGACGTGCTCCACGGCGTCGACGTCGACCTACAGCCCGGGGAGCGGCTGGCCATCGTGGGGCCTTCGGGCTCCGGCAAGTCGACGCTCGGCCGTCTCGTCGCCGGTATCAACCGCCCTCGCCTGGGCGGGGTGACCGTCGGAGGCGTCGACGTCATGAACCTCCCGCTCGACCGGCTCCGGACCGAGGTGGCGCTCGTGACGCAGGAGCACCACGTGTTCGTCGGTACCGTCCGCGACAACGTGGTCCTGGCCCGTGAGACCACGGCGGGGGACGACGAGGTCGAGCGGGCCCTGCGGGCAGTCGACGCCTGGGAGTGGGTCTCCCGGCTGCCCGGCAGGCTGGACGCTGAGCTCGGCCACGGGAAGGCCGCGCTCACGCCGGCCCAGGCCCAGCAGGTGGCGTTGGCGCGGCTCATCATCGCCGACCCGCACACCCTCGTGCTCGACGAGGCGACGTCGCTCATTGACCCGTCCTCCGCCCGGCACCTCGAGGGATCACTGGCGGCACTGCTGAAAGGGCGATCGGTCATCGCAATTGCTCACCGCCTGCACACCGCACACGACGCCGACCGGATCGCCGTGGTTGAGGCCGGGAGGATCGTGGAGATCGGTTCCCACGACGAACTCCTGGAACTCGACGGGCAGTACGCCGACCTGTGGCGGACGTGGCGCGACTAGGTGACCACGTTCTCGGGCACCCCCGGTTCATGAATTCGGTGGCGGACAGTTAAGCTTCAGCCCGGGTGGGGGATCACTCTCAGTGGAAGTCGTGGGTCATGCGCAGGTCGCGGGTATGGATGTCGGTTTTGGCGGCTGTGGTGATGGCCCCGTTGATGTTGGTGGCGACACCGGCGAAGGCGGATGTGGATGTCTACATCACGCCCGGAACGCACACGGTGAACGGTCGGCAGTGGCGCACGACGTGCGAGCCGTACTCTCAGACGCAGCGCTGCCGGACGGAGATCTGGGCCACCCAGGTGTCCCAGGTCAAGGGCAAGTTCGTGCAGGCAAACGGGTGGGTGTTCAACAACCTCACCTACGCCGCCTCGTCCCGGAACCTGTGGAAGACCAACCCGCTGGCCGCCAATGGCGTGGTGGGGGGCAACATGTCCTGGGCGGCCGCTGACGGCCGGAGGTGGCGCACGGAGTGTGACACGGCCCTGACCGGCAAGAACGGGTGCCGCTCGTACTCGCAGGCGCGCATCATCGAGTCGTACACAACCTCGTCGGGTTCCCGGGGATTCCGCTGGGTCAACCAGTGGATCTTCAACAACATGGTCCGGTTCGGCGTCGGCTCGGGGGGTGCGGTGGCGTACCCGACCGCTCCGCCCATGTCGTCGGCTCCGGCGTTCCTGCAGGGGCGCCGACACTTCACGCTGGGTGCCCTCGTGACGCAGACGAACAGCGGGACGCAGGAACGGGGCATCGGGCGTCTCTCCAACGTCGAACTCGATCCCGACGGTCGGCTGGGCACGTTCCGTGAAAGCTACTGGGCCTACACGTTCGACATGGCCGTCGAGAAGGATTACGGCCAGTTCCGCACGTCCATCCCGAACCTGCCCACGGGATGCCTCTCCAGCAGCAACGAAGCCGCGCACCGCAAACTCCTCAACCTGCCGGGGCTTCCGTCCGGCGCGTGCGACGTCCGCACCGCCCGCTCGTTCGTCGGCAAGCCGACCGTCCGCTCCGGCACGTACGAGGCCATCTCCGGTGGGGGCCAGAACCGCCTTCGGCTCTACTGGAACAACAGCCCCATCACGGAGACCTACCTCGATGCCACGGCCCCGCGCCAGACCTACAGCGAACTGCGCCTGACGGTCCAGAACCACCCCAACGCGGTCAATGCAATCGGGTTCATGTTCGGCTCGACGCAGCCGCGGGGAGCGGGTCGCTCACTCGCGCCGCAGGTCGCCGCGAAACAGGAGTG
>JBDSRF010000106.1:0-6321 GCA_039929445.1 Arachnia sp.
AGCCAAAGATTTTTCGGAGCTCGAGCCGCGGCTCCTGGCTGGTCTGGAGGTGGCGGCCAAGAGAGTGCAAGGGGTGCGGGCCGACGGCCGTCTCCCTCTGATCGCGACGCATGCATTCGGGATTGGCGGCGGAGGCGCTGACGCCAAGCGCGGCGAGGTCATCGGCGGCATCCTCAAAGCGGCCCAGGAAATCGCTGCAGCGC
Source organism: Arachnia sp. (assembly GCA_039929445.1). GTDB lineage: Bacteria > Actinomycetota > Actinomycetes > Propionibacteriales > Propionibacteriaceae > Arachnia. The sequence continues at coordinate 204 of JBDSRF010000106.1, forward strand.
AAAACGTTGATGTGGTCGTTTGTCTCTGGCGGCGAGTCGACTACGCCCTCGCCCAACACATCCGTCGAACGATCTGGGAGAAGGACACCCCGCTCGATCCAGGCATGTGGAGCAAGGCAAAACAACTGGCGGCGCATGCCCGGAATGGTGATCTGGTCCCCTTCATGGGTTCGGGAGTATCCGCCACCGCTGGCCTACCGTCCTGGTCAGAACTGCTCAAGAAGTTGAAGGTCAACAAACCGGACGTCCCCGAGGAGTGGTTGAAGGACCTGGGACCACTCGACATCGCAACAGTCCTGGCGGATCAGTACGGGGAGAGTCCTGAAGAATTCGCGATTGAAGTCGCTGGGTTCGTCACCGGAAAACGTTTCGGCTTGGCCCCCACCCTGCTCGCAAACCTGCCGGGGACCTCTGCCGTGACCCTGAACTACGACCAACTGTACGAAGCAGCGTGGCAGGACGCCTGGCACGAGGACAGCGCCAAGAAGCTACGGGTCCTGCCGTGGGACTCCCTTTCACCACCGAGCCATGGCTCCTGAAACTGCACGGCGATGTGAAACGTCCAGAATCCATCATCCTGACCCGAGCGCACTACCTGGACTTCGCGCTGAAGCAGCGAGGACTGGCATCACTGGCGACCGCACTCCTCATGACCAAACATCTGCTCTTCGTAGGATTTGGCCTGGCGGACGACCACTTCCACGAGATCGTTCACGAGGTCCGCAGCATCCGCCCAACACCCCCTGGTTCAGACACGGACCAGGCGCGCGGCGGCACCGCTCTGGTGCTGGGCGATGGCCTGATCCACAAGGCCGTTTGGGGCAAGGACTTCACCATCGTCCCCTTCACACAGCATGGCGACGAAACCAACCCTGCCGTCGCAGGGCGATCCCTTGAGATCTTCCTCGACGTCATGGTGTGCTTATCCGGATCTGACGAGCCATTCACCCTGGACCCCCGCTTTCAGGGCATCATCAACCGCCATGACCTCGACGCAGCCAAGGAAATGAGGACATTGCACGCTCGGCTCACGAAGATGGGCCGAGATCAGACTGGGCCAGCCCGGCGGCTGCTGAAACTGCTGGTGGAATTGGGTCACTCGCCCCAGGCCTGACCGAAGCTCAGGCGCGGACGCATCCGTTTCCGGCATGTGCGACCATCGAGGGGTGTCGAGTTCTGAGGCCCTGTCCGAGTTCACCCAGATTTCCCTGTGCGTGCGGGGGATGGATGTGCGGGTGTACGAGTCACGCGTCGTCGACGGCCCCGCGTTCGTTCTTGTCCACGGGTTCGGGGTGTCGTCGCGCTACTTCGGGCCGCTGGCCGCGGAACTGAGCAAGTACGGACGCGTGCTTGTCCTGGACCTCCCCGGGTTCGGGGACACGCACGACCCGGACAAGTCGCCGCGGATCACCGGTTTTGCCCAGGTGGTCAACGCGACCATCCGTCGCCTCGAGGTGGAGGACGCGATCATCATCGGCCACTCCATGGGGACGCAGGTTGCCGTCGAAGCCCTGGAGCGGGCGCCCGGCCTGGCCCGTGCCGCGCTGCTGGCAGCCCCCGTGGTCAACGACCGCGAACGCAAAGGCTGGCTCCTGCTGTGGCGCTTCGTGCAGTCCGCCGTCAAGGAACCGCCATCCTCGGCATGGGACTCCGTCGTCGGTTTCTCCCGCACCACCCCCGGGTGGCTGTGGCACAATTTCTTCCCCATGCTCCGCTACCGCATCGAGGACCACCTCAGGCACACCGAGGCCCCCATCGTGATCGTGGGCGGCAGCGAGGACCGCATCGCGCCACCCGACTGGTGCCACCGGTTGGCGACCGTCCGCGACGGCGTCGACGTGGTCATTGTCGACGGCGAGGCCCACGAAATGATCCACACCGCACCAGTGGCCGTCACGCACGCCGCCATGGCACTGGCCGGGCACCCCCTGCCGCCCGGGTTGCCGCCGTGCGGCGACTGAGGTCCCTTGCCAGACGACTCACCGACGCCGCCCTGGACCTGTCCCATGCGGCCCGGGCGCAGGCATCGTCGGCCTGGGCGCGGCTGCGCAGTCACGGCGGATTCCCGACCGGCGCCGCGGACTGCGCCCCCATCCCCGTCGTGCTGCTCCCCGGCATCCTCGAACGCTGGAACTACATGGCCCCCCTGGGCCGCTACCTCGCCGCACACGGCCACCCCGTGCACGTGGTGGACGGACTCGGTTGGAACGTGGCGACGCTGGCGGAGTCGGTGGAGGTGTGCCTCGCCGTTCTGCGTGAGAACGACGTCCACGGGGCCGTGCTCGTGGCCCACTCCAAGGGCGGACTCATCGGCAAGGCCGTGTTGCGCGACGCCCGGTTGGGCGACGGCGCGCTCGGCCTGGTGGCGGTGGCGACGCCATTCGGCGGTTCCACGTTCGGCGGCCCGCTGCAGCGACTTCGCCTCGTGCAGCACTCCCCTCTGGGCCTGTTCTCCCCCACCAACGCGGAGCTGGGCGCGCTGGCGCGCGAACAGGACGTCAACGCCCGGATCGTCTCGCTGGCACCAGCCTGGGACCAGATGATTCCCGGCGGCTCCCACCTCGACGGCGCCACCAACGTCTCCCTCACCGGGCGTGGCCACTTCCGCCCCATCCAGGACGCAACCGTCTGGGAACTCATCCACGCCCACGTCCATGGCCTCGCCGAACGGGCGGCCTCCCCCGGCCCCGCCGACTGATGACGTTCACCCACACCATCGCCTGCGACGACCGAGATTTCCCGGAGTGGCACGGCGGATGCTCTCACGCGCTGGTGTGGGCACTGGAACTGGACCAGCCCGACCTGGTGACGGCCGTCGCTGCGGCCCGGGCGCGACTCGAAGGCCTGCTCCTGCCCCTCTACGACCGGCAGCCCCACGTCACGGTGGCCTTCGGCGGACTGGCCGAAGGGGACGGCGTCGCCGGCTACGGGGGCGAGCGCCTGACCCGCGACCTCCACCGCCTCCGGCCGCTGCTGGACGGTCCCGTCGAGCTACGAGCGACCGGATGGGGCAGTTTCCCGATGGTGCCGTACCTGGCCGTTGAGTCGCCGTGGCTGCAGGCCGTCCATGACCTCCTCGACGACGGCGCCGCCGCACACGGCATGTCGTACATGCCGCACGTCACGGTCGGGCACTGGGCCGGCGCGTGGCGAAGGGACGACGTCCTCGCCCGCCTGGACGCGACACCGCCGGCCGGCCCGTGGAGGGTGGGCGCGCTGTCGCTGCTGCGCTACGAAACCCACGACATCGCCGGCGCCCTGGAGGTGGTCGGCCGGCTGGACCTCACCGACGGCACCTGGCACACCGATCTGACGTGCTGATCCGCCTCAGGCAAGTGCGCTGACGCCGAACCCCATGGCCGCCGCAACCAGGAACACAGCCTGGGTGACCTCGATGATCGAGCCGAACGTGTCGCCCGTCATGCCGCCGAGCCGACGGGCCAGGCGGCGACGCCACAGCCAGCCGGCACAGAGAGCCACGACTGCCGCTGCCGCCAGGGAGACTGCGCCCGTCAGCCCGGCGACGCCCCACCCGGCGGCCGCGGCGAGCAGCACGGCGACGACGGACCAGACCACGGCCGTGGCGGTGGACGTCACACCGTGGAACAGCGCCCCGAATCCCTGAGTCCTGGCGCCGGCGTCGGCGGGGGTGGTAGAGCAGACCACGGCAGCCCGCCCCACGACGACGGCCAACACCAGGGCAACGGGGCCGGCCAGTAGGGTCCCGGCGGCGATGAGGGAGGAGAGGGCGGCCGCGTCGATGAGGAGCACGAAGACCAGGGTGACGACGCCCATGGGCCCGATGTCCGAGCGGCGCATGATCTCCAGCGCCCGCGCCGCGGGTGCGCGGGACCCGAGCCCGTCGGCGGTGTCGGCCACGCCGTCGAGGTGGAGGGCGCCGGTCAGCGCGGCGAGGGCGGCGAGACCGAGGACGGAACCCAGCAGCGGGCCGGCGAGCGCGGAGACCCCCCACGTCACCCCTCCCGCGAGGACCCCAAGGATCACGCCCACGGCGGGGAACCATGCCATGGCCCGGCCCGCGAGCCGGCGGTCAATGGTCGCGACCGCGGGCATGGGGAGGGTGGTGAACAGCCCCAGCGACACGACGAGCGGGTGCGGGGTCCGGGCCACGGTCACCGCCACCGGCGGCCGACGCCGCCCACGCACAGCCACAGCTCGTCGCAGGCGGCCGCGACCCGTGCGTTCAGCCGGCCAAGTTCGTCCCGGTAGAGGCGGCCCGACGCGGTGGCGGGAACCACGCCGGAGCCCACCTCGTTGCTGACAAGCACCACCTCGCGTCCGGTGGTGGCGACGGCGTCCACGAGGTCGTCGACGCGACGGGTCAGGGCGGGGCGCCACACCTGCTCCTCGGCCTGCCAGGCGTCGACGTCGTCCAGGACGCGGGACAGCCACAGCGCCAGGCAGTCCACCAGCACGGGAACCTCGTCGGGGGCGCGGAGCACGGCGGCGACGTCGAGGGTTTCCAGTGTGCGCCAGCGCTCGGGTCGGCGGCTGCGGTGCAGTTCCACGCGATGCGCCCATTCGGGGTCGTCGACGGGCACCGATGATGTGGCCACGTAGTCCACCATCGGCCTGTCCCGGAACTGGGCCTCCGCCCAGGACGACTTGCCGGAGCGGGCGCCACCCAGCACCAGTGCGGTGCCGCGGCCACGCTCCACGGGTTCCACCCGGGCGCGCCGGGCCAGGGCCAGCAGCAGGGCGGTGGCCACCTCGTCGCCCTCGGGCACCTCGACGCGGAACTCGGCCACGGTCAGCTCCCCGCCCGGATGCCGGCCTCGGCGAACGTGGCCATCTCGGCCATGATCCGCGCGGCGGCCTGCACCATGGGGAGCGCCACGGCCGCCCCGGAGCTCTCGCCCAGCCGCATGCCGAGGTCGACGAGCGGGTGCAGGCCCAGGTGCTGCACGGCGGCGCGGATGCCCGGTTCGGCGCCAGCGTGACCGGAGATGAGGTAGTCGCGGGCGGCAGGCGCCAGCGCGACGGCCACGCAGGCTGCCGAGCACGCGATGACCCCGTCGAGAATTACAGGCACCCGGTGCGCGGCGCCCGCCAGGATGAACCCGGCCAGCGCGGCGTGCTCAAGGCCGCCGACGGCGGCGAGCACCCCCAAGGGGTCGCCCGCGTCGGGCTTGTGGAGCTTCAGACCACGCTCGATGACCTGCGTCTTGTGGGACAGCATTTTGTCGTCGGCCCCGGCGCCTCGGCCGGTGACGAGCGCCGGCCGCCTGTCGGTGAAGACCGCGATGAGTGCACTGGCGGGGGTGGTGTTGCCGATGCCCATCTCCCCCGTCAGCAGGCAGCCGGCACCACCGGCGATGGCCTCCTCGGCCGCCTCGATGCCCACCTCCACGGCGGCGCGTGCCTCGTCGCGCGTCATGGCGGGCTCGACGGTGAAGTCGCGGGTGCCGCGCGCGACCACACGGTCGCGGATGGCGGGATGCCGGGGATGGTCGGTGGCGACGCCGACGTCGGTCACCAGCAGGGTGGCCCCCACCTGCCGGGCCAGCGCGTTGATGGCGGCCCCGCCGTCGGCGATGTTGAGGAGCATGGAAGCGGTCACCTCCTGCGGCCACGGGGTGACCCCCTGCGCGCAGACGCCGTGGTCGCCCGCGAACAGGCCGATGACGGCGGGCTCGGGGATGGGCGCCGGGCAGTGCCCCGCCATGGCGGCCAGCCGGTTGCCCAGCACCTCCAGGACGCCGAGGCTGCCGGGCGGCTTGGTGAGCTGGGCCTGCCGCTGCTGCGCCTCCGCCAGGACATCCGGGGAGGCGGGCTGCACGGCGGCGACGGTGCGGGCCATGAGGCTGTCGTCGCCCTGGGGGTCTTCGATGGGGGTGTCCTCGAGGGTGGTGGTGTGCACGGCGCCGGTCCCGAACGAGGACCAGTCGACGTCGCGGTGACCGCGTCCCTCCAGCACCGCCAGCAGGACGCGCAGGGCGTCGCCGTGGGAGACGAGCGCCACCTCGTCATCGGCGTCGAACTCGGTCCGCAGTTCCGCCACGAGAGTGCGCATGCGCTGGTGGACGTCGGCGATCGACTCGCCACCACCCCAGCGGACCTCACTGATGTCCTGCCCATCCGGCACGGGCTGCGCGGC
>JBDSRF010000107.1:0-26241 GCA_039929445.1 Arachnia sp.
CATTTCCCCAAGCCCGTGACCACCCACATGCGTGGGATCACCATGGGCGGCGGGCTGGGCCTCGCGGCGCCGGCCTCACGACGGATCGTCCAGCAGTCCACCTTTCTGGCGATGCCGGAGACCAAGATCGGCTTCTTCCCCGACGCGGGTGTCATGTTCCACCTGTCCCGGGCGGGCGCCGTCGGCACCCACGTGGCCATGTCCTCAGCCCCTTTCGGTGGCGGCGACGCCCTGCGGATGGGTCTGGCCGATGAGTCCTCTGACGGTCCGCTGCCGTCCCCGTTGGTGGATGCTGCCGGCGACTGGATCGACGAGTGCTACGCCAGCGATGACCCCTCCGAGATCGTCGCCCTACTGGAACAGCACGCCCACCCGGATGCCCGCACGGCCGCCCGTGAGCTGCGCGCCCGCAGCCCGTTTGCCGTGCACGTGGCGCTGCGGGCGCTGCGGGTGGCCGCCGCGCTGGACTTCGACGCCGTGTTGGCTCAGGACCTGCGGCTGGCCGAGCGCGTGGTGCCCGTCGACTTCGTCGAGGGTGTGCGGGCCCTGCTCGTGGACAAGGACAACACCCCGGAGTGGCGCCACGCCAGGATCGAGGACGTGACCACCGCCGTCATGGACGACGTCTTCGCCCTCTGAGAACTGCCCCGGTGGGGGCTCAGCGTCGGGGCCGTGAACCGTCGAGGGCGTCCGCGGCCCGGATGAGACCCAGGTGGCTGAACGCCTGCGGGAAGTTCCCGGCGAGTCGTCCGAGATCGGGCGCGTACTCCTCGGACAGCAGCCCCAGGTCCGTCGACACGGACAACACGATGTCCATCATGGACCGTGCGTCGTCAACACGGCCCGAGCGGGCGTACTGCTCCACGAGCCAGAATGAGCAGATGATGAACGGGTAGTCCTTGCCGGTGAGTCCATCCTTGCCCGAGGACGCGTCGTAGCGGTGCAGGAAGCCGGACTTGTCCAGCAGTTCGCGTTCGATCCGGGCCACCGTGGACACCATTCGCGGATCGTCGAACTCGAGAAAACCGATCTGCGGCAGCTGCAGCAGCGACGCGTCCACGTCGGTGGCCCCGTAGCACTGGACGAAAGACTGCGACTTCTCATCCCAGCCCTTGTCGAGCACCTCGTCGCGCAGCTGGTCACGCAGCGACCGCCACTTGTCGACGGGGCCGTCCAGACCGTGCTTCTCCACAGCCCGCACGCCCCTGTCGAAGGCCGCCCACATCATGGCCCGGCCGTGCGTGAAGAACTGGGTCTCGCCCCGCATCTCCCAGATGCCGTGGTCCTTGCGGTCCATCTGGGCGCACTGGAAGTCCAGCATCGACTTCTGCAGCCCCCAGGACAGCTCGTTCTCCTTGATCCCGGCGTCGCGTGCCATGTCGAGGGCCACCATCACGGCCCCCACGACGTCAGCCTGGTACTGATTGGCCGCCCCGTTGCCGATGCGCACCGGGAGGGAGCCCTCGTAACCGCTGAGGTGGTCCAGCTCGGTCTCCTGCAGGTGCCGCTCACCGCCCAGCCCGTACATGATGCGCATCTGGGTGGGATCACCCGCGATCGCTCGCAGCAGCCACAACCGCCACGCCTTCGCGTCGTGGGTGAACCCGTGGGAGACGAGCGCCTCGATGGTGAGCGCGGAGTCCCGCAGCCAGACGTAGCGGTAGTCCCAGTTGCGGACGCCGCCGAAGTCCTCCGGGAGCGACGTGGTGGGCGCCGCCACAATGCCGCCCGTGGACGCCTCGGTCAGCGCGCGCAACGTGATGAGGGAGCGCCTGACCTCGCCGGCGTAGGGGCCGGTCGCGTCAATCCGGTCAGCCCAGTCCTCCCAGAACCGCAGGGTGTGGTGCAGCCCAGTGCGACCGGTGGGAATCTCCGGGCGCTCCCCGAAGGAGGGCCACCACGACAACACCCAGGACAACTCGTCCCCCGTGGTCAGCGGGAAGTCTCCCTGGTGGCTCCTGTCCCGCAACTCCAGGGCCGGTCCGCGCAGGGTGAGCTGGTCCGGTCCGGCGACGGCGTGGACCTCGTATCCGGCACCGGATCCGGTGTCGCGGAAATACGGCGTGGCGGAGCCGTAGTCGAAACGCAGGCACAGGACGTGCCGCACCGTGGCCGTCCCCTCCACGCAGCGGACCCGGCGCACCAGGTCGTGCACGTCACGGTTCCGGTCGGCGTGCACGGGCATGTAGTCGGTCACCTCCACCCGGCCCGTCGGTGTGGACCACGTGGTCCGCAGCACGCAGGAGTCGCCCACGTAGCGCCGGGACTCGACCTCCCCGTCGACAACCTCCAGGCTCCAGTGCCCGTTGTTGCTGTCCCCCAGCAGGGCAGCAAACACCGCCTGGGAGTCGAATCGTGGGAAGCACAGCCAGTCAATGCTGCCCCGGCGCGACACCAGTGCAGCCGTGTGCAGGTCGGACAGCAACGCGTATTCCTCGATGGGGATGCTCACGCATGCCACGGTACTTCCCCTGCGGTGCCCACAACCGATGTTGAGCAGGGGTTCCATCGACGTGTTCACGTGCCTACTGTGAAGGCATGACGCAGCTCACCTTCATCATCCTCGGCGGGGCCGGCGATCTCACCCGCCGACTGCTGCTCCCCGGCCTCGCCCAGTACGTGGCCATCGACGACACCCTCGAGGTGTCCATCATCGGCGTCGGGTACCAACCCGAGGAGGACTACCCCACCCAGGTGGCAGGGGCCCTCACCGACGCGCACATCCCGTCGGACGTGGTGAAGAAGGTGGTGGCCGCGACCTCGTGGGTGACGGCGGATGCCACCTCCGCCGACGACCTCGGGAAACTCCTCTCCGGCCGTGAGGGCCGCAACATCGTGTACTTCGCGCTGTCCCCCGCCATCACGAAGAAGACCGTCGACGCGCTGGCGACCGTGGACCTCCCGGCCGGGATGGAGTTCGCCCTCGAGAAGCCATTCGGGACCGACGCGGACACTGCCCGGGCGCTCACCGAGGCCCTGTACAAGTTCACGGACGAGGACCACATCGTGCGCTCCGATCACTTCCTGGGCATGTCCGGCACCGTCAACCTGGGTGGGCTCCTGGAGACCAACCGACCGCTCGCTGACACGTGGGACGGCCGCGACGTCGAGTCACTCACGTTCGTCTTCGACGAGACCCTCGGATTGGAGGGTCGCGCCCAGTTCTACGACGCCACGGGTGCCGCGCGCGACATGCTGCAGTCGCACCTCATCCAGGCCATGGCCCACTCGCTGGCGGACCCGGCCGACGGACCCTCCGGCGCCGCGAAGATCCTCGCCGCCACCAGCCTCGAAGGTGACGTCACTGTCGCCGCCCGTCGCGCCCGGTACACATCCGGCAGCATCCAGGGGCACACCCTGCCCGACTACACCGCCGAGCAGGGTGTGGATGCCTCGCGCAACACCGAGACGCTCGCCGAGGTGAAGCTCTCCGTGGACACCGACGACTGGCGGGGCGTTCCCATCACGCTGCGCTCGGGCAAGGCCATCGGTGACCCTCGCCAGGAGATCACGGTGCACTACAAGCCGGTCGGGGACGCCCACGGCACCACCCTGCGCCTCGGGTTCGACGATGACGCCGTGCTCATGGAGATCAACATCTCCGATCCCGGCCACCCCGAGAACCTGCAGCGCGCCACCTTCCACACGCACCTGATGCCCTCGAAGCTCTCGGCGTACGGGCGCGTGGTGCGCGGGTTGGTGCGGCAGACCGGGGCGACGGAGCTGCACGCGGATTCCCCCGTTCGCGCCTGGGAGATCCTGCAGCCCGTGTTCGCCGCCTTCGCCGACGGGTCCGTGCCACTGGAGGAATACCCCGCGGGCTCGGGGGGCCCCACCGGTTGGTGACCTCCTGCAACGACACCATGGCGGCATGAAGGTACGCGGATGCTGACGCTGTGGCGCAAGTGGATCGCCTATCCACTCGGGTGGCTGGTCCTGATGATGGCGGCCGTCGCACTTCTGGCCGCACTGTCGGGGCTGGCCAAGACCTATCCCGACATGGAGTCGTTCCACGGACGCTACGAGGCCCACCACGCAGGCGACCAGGTCCGGATGGAGGTGGAGGAGGAGATCTCGGTGATCCTCTTCAACGAACGCGGCATCAACCGCGACCTCGTGACCAGGTACGGCGACAGCCAACTCGACATCTCCGGGGTGAGCGTCCACGACGAGGCGGGTAAGCCCGTCGTCTTCGACGAAGAGAGGAATCGCGATAGCGGCGACATCCGGCTGGCCATCGGCGGCAACTATCGCCACAGCGGGCTCCAGACCTACGTCATCGGCTACACCATCAACAACGCCATGGTCGGCACCGACGACTACCAGGAGCTGTACTTCAACACCAACGGCACCGAATGGGAGAACGGCTTCGCCACCTTCAGCGCCCGTCTCCTCCTCGACGACACCCTCGCCGGGAAGTTGGACGGCCGCACCGCCTGCTACCGCGGCAAGGCGGGGTCGCGCCAACTCTGCAATCTCCGCCAGAGCGGCCGGACGTATCGCGTCGACGCGCGGGACGGTCTGGACGCCCGGGAGAACGTGACGGTGGCCATCGGCTTCGCGCCCGGCACCATCACCAACCCGCTGCCACCGCTGAAGGGTCGCTCGCTGGGGTGGGTGGGCATCGCCATCATGCTCGGCATCGGTGCCCTCGCCCTGGCCATCTCCCTGCTGGCCAGGGCGTTCGTTCGTGATCTCCGACACGGGGAGACTGGCGTGGTCACGCAGTTCACAGCGCCCGAGGGCATCGCCCCTGTGCTGGCCGCGGACTTCCTGGGCCACCCCGAACGCGGGGCCGCCGCACACCTGGCATGGCTGGTACTCAATGGGCACGGGGACATCACGACCGCAACGCAGAAGCCGGGCGCGCAACCGGCTCCGGGCTCGGACAACCTCTCCCTTTCCCAACGGGCGGAGCTGGGCGAGGATCTTTCGCTGCGGTGGCACGGCGAGGGCATGACGGCGACGGTGCGCCGCATCACCAGCCTGCTGTTCGGGGACCAGGACACCTACCTGCCACTGGCGCGCTACCGCCGGACCTCCGACATCTTCAAGGCCCAGCACTACCGGGACAGGGCCGTCGACGACCTGTTCCTGCGCCGCGACAGCCACCTGGGACCGAGGATCCTGTGGCTCGGCTACCTGGCCCTGATCGGTTTCGGCTGGTACCAGATCTGGGTGGGCCTGGCCGGTCTCGGCTGGTGGTTCCTGCTGGCGGGTGTGGTGGCCACCATGATGGTGCTCCTCGCCGTGCACCTCGCCCCCGCCCACGGCCGGCTCACCGCCCCGGGCCGGGAACTGCGCCGTCACCTCATGGGGCTGGAGCGTTTCGTGTCGGCGTCGGAGGCCAACCGCATCTCCTGGCTGCAGAACGCCGCCACCGCACCCCGCGACAGCGATCGCGTCCACCTCTACGAGAAGCTGCTCCCCTGGGCCATCGTCTTCGGGGCGGAACGGTCATGGGCGCAGCTGGTGGGCGACATGTATGACCGGTTCCCCGAGGCCACCCCACGACCACCGGTGATGTCCCTCGTCGCGCCCACCTGGCTCGAGCAGGACGCGACGTTCTACCGGACGCGGACAAACCGAAGTCGACGGAGCGGATGGTTTGGCCGGGCCGACATCGGTCGGGGATCGCTGGCCACCGGCTGGAACCACACAGTGGGGGCCCTCTCGGACTTCAGCTCGGGAAGCGGGAGCAGTAACTCGAGCACCCGCTCCAGCGGCCGTGGCTGGGGCGGCGGCTCGTCCTCGCGTTCCCGGGGCGGCTCCTCTCGCCGGGGGTCCTCGGGCGGTGGCACTGGCGGCGGAGGCGGCGGCCGTCGGTGAGTGTGTCGTCGCGCGACGGTGGGCCCGCCCGGTCCGCGAGTGGAACGGCAGGGCGAGGCGCAACAGTTGATCTGGACTGATTCCAAATCTGGGGCTATTCTGATCTGTATGGTCTCTCCCGTGGTCTCAACGTCCCCCGCCGCCACAGCGGCGGAGGCCGTGCTGCGCAGCGCTGGGATCCGCGTCACCGCCTCCCGCGTGGCCGTGCTCGCCGCCGTGGGTGAACTTCCACACGCCGACGCTGACACCGTCGCACGCACGGTGCGTGAGCGTCTGGGCGCCGTGTCCACGCAGGCCGTCTACGACGCGCTCAGCCTCTTCACCCGGACTGGCCTGGTTCGACGCTTCGAGCCGGCCGGATCGCCGGCGCGGTACGAGACACGGGTCGGCGACAACCACCACCACTTGGCCTGCCGCCGCTGCGGCGCCATCGAGGATGTCGACTGCCCGGCGGCCGTCGCTGCCTGCCTCGCCCCCTCGACGCCTCACGGCTATCTGATCGACGAGGCAGAGGTCACCTACTGGGGCCTCTGCCCCGCCTGCCAACAAGACCCGTCCTGACAACGGTCAGGACCCACCGGCCGTGCCTACGCAGCACGGCGGGTACACCCACGAGAAAGGCACCATGCACCCCACTTCCGATGACCTGATCCACAACGGCACCAACCCGGCCGGGTCGGCCACCACCAACGGCGCCCCCTCCGAGTCGGACCGCAACAGCCTGAGCCTGTCGCCCAACGGCCCGCTGCTGCTGCACGACGTGCACCTGGTGGAGACGTTGGCCCATTTCAACCGCGCCAACGTTCCCGAGCGTCGGCCGCACGCCAAGGGGTCCGGCGCCTTCGGTCAGTTCGAGGTCACCGGCGACGTGTCCGCCTACACCAGGGCGGCCGTCTTCCAGCCGGGCACCACCACCCGCATGCTGGCCCGCTTCTCGACGGTGGCCGGCGAGCAGGGCTCCGCCGACACCTGGCGTGACGTGCGCGGATTCTCGCTGCGGTTCTACACCACCGAGGGCAACTTCGACCTCGTCGGCAACAACACCCCCGTGTTCTTCGTGCGCGACCCCATGAAGTTCCCCCACTTCATCCGCTCCCAGAAGCGCCTGCCCGACTCCGGGCTTCGCGACTCGACGATGCAGTGGGACTTCTGGACGCACACGCCCGAGTCGGCACACCAGGTCACCTACCTCATGGGCGACCGCGGCCTTCCCCGCTCCTGGCGGCACATGAATGGCTATGGCTCCCACACCTACATGTGGACCAACCAGGCCGCCGAGAAGTTCTGGGTCAAGTACCACTTCCACACCGACCAGGGGGTCGAAAACCTCACGGGCGCCGAGGCGGAGCGCCTGGCTGGTGCCGACGCGGAGTACCACCGTCGCGACCTGTTCGATGCCATCGGCCGCGGCGAGCACCCCAGTTGGGAGCTGTCGGTGCAGGTCATGCCGTACGAGGAGGCCAAGGACTACCGGTTCAACCCGTTCGACCTCACCAAGACGTGGCCGCACGCGGACTACCCGCTCATCAAGGTCGGCACCATGACGCTGAACGAGAACCCGTCGAACTTCTTCGCCGAGATCGAGCAGGCGGCCTTCGCCCCCAGCAACACCGTGCCGGGCATCGGCTTCTCGCCCGACAAGATGCTGCTCGGCCGCGTGTTCGCCTACGCGGACGCGCACCGGGCCCGGATCGGTACCAACTTCCACCAGTTGCCGGTCAACCAGCCCATCAACGATGCCCCCGACCCGTACGTGTTCGAGGGCAACATGGCCTACAAGCACTCCGGGGCAGCGCCGGTGTACGCACCCAACAGCTTCGGCCGGAGCTACGCCGACCAGGAGGGTCCCGTCGCCGAGGGCTGGGAGGCCGACGGCACCATGGTCCGGCAGGCCTATGTCCTGCACGCCGAGGACGACGACTTCGGCCAGGCGGGCACGCTGGTCCGTGAGGTCTTCGACGACGCCACCCGCGACCGTTTCGTGGACACGGTCGCCGGCGCGCTGGCAGGGGTGCACCCGGAGGTGCTGGAGCGCGCGTTCCAGTACTGGGCCTGCGTGGACGAAACCATAGGCTCCGGCATCAGGGCCGCCGTTCAGGCCAACGCCGAGGCAGGCGCCGACGGTGTCGACTCCGGCGCGATCCTGCGGGAGTCGACGACCAGCGCACGCACCTGACGCACTCCCCCGGGCACTCCCGGGAATGACGCTCAGGTCCCGTGAAGAAGGGGGCGCCGACTCGGTCGGCGCCCCCTTTCGCATCCTCCATCACCCGACCGGACACGCCGCACTCAGTGCGCGCCGCGACGCAGACGTCCACGGTGGGCACTGGATGTGGCGTGTGCGGTCGCGTCCCGGGGACGTGACCCGGGGCCGCGTCTACGCTCGCCTCCATGACCGACGACGTGGAGCGCACCGAGGACGGCCACCACATTGTGGTGAACGGGCGACGTTGGCGCGCCAGCGACACCGCCATCCCCGAGAACCTCCGTGCCGAACTGGTCTCCGAACTGATGCGCGCCCGCCGCGAGGTCGGTCGTCGCGGCGACGAGGCCAGGCACTGCGTGCAGGACGCGAAGGTTGCCCTCGGCGAACGCGGTGAACCGTGGTGGGAGGAAGCCAGCGACGAGGGCCGGCGGGCACGTCTGGCCGCGACCATCCGCACCCTCCTGCGTCACCGCGACGGGACCACCATCTGCCCCAGTGATGCGGCCAGGGTGGTGGGCGGCGACAGGTGGCGCGACGTCGTCCCCGTGGCACGCGAGGTGGCCCACCACTTGGTGGGGCAGGGCGAAGTGGTGGTGCAGCAGAAGGGCGAAACCGTCGACGTGCGCGAGGCCCGCGGCCCTGTCCGGATCGCGCCCGGACCGCAGCTGCGTCGCTGATTGCCCCGGGCGGGGTTGCAGACGGAAGCTATGTTGGGGCCATCAAAAAACGCCTGCGCGGAAGGTCCACATGGAACACCACGAAGTGCTGATCGTCGGGGGCGGCAACGCCGGGATCTCACTGGCTGCACGCCTACTGCGCGACGGAGCGCGGGACGTGGCGGTGGTGGAGTCCGAGTCGATCCACCGTTACCGGCCGCTCCTCAACTATGTCGGCGGGGGCGAGGCGACCATGGCCTCGCTGGAGCGTCCTGCCGCCTCGGTCATGCCTGAGGGGTGCACCTGGATCCACGACGAAGTGGTGTCGGTGGATCCCGCCGCACCGAGCGTCTCGATGCGCGACGGCCGCCAGATCACCTGCGCCACCCTCGTCATCTGCACGGGCCTCGAAGAGGACTGGGACGCCACACCCGGCCTGGCGGAGTCCTACGCCGCCGGCTGGGCCGGCTCGACGTTCATCGTCGAAACGGCTCCACTGGTGTGGCCCGCGCTGCGGGACCTGACCGCCGGGCGCGTGGTGTTCGCCATGCCCGCCGAGCCCGCGCCGTGCAGCGCCACCGCCCTGAAGCCACTGTTCATGGCGTGCGACCACTGGCGCCAGACCGGGGTGTTGAAGGACATGGACGTACACCTCGTCCTGCCGGACCGCTCCCCCATCGGCGTGCCCAAGGCGGACCGGATCCTGGAGCAGGCACTGGAGTCCTACGGCGTCCACGTGCTGCGCAACGCGCGCGTCACGAGCCTCGACGACCGACGCGTCACGATCACCACCCCCGGTGGCACCCACGAATTGGACGGGATCGCCTACGCCCACGTCATTCCCCAGTACCGGGCTCCCCGGTGGATCGTCGAGAGCGGCCTCTCAGGCAGGACCGGGGCCGGCCTGGTGGACGTCGACTCGTACACGCTGCAACACCCCCGCCATCCCGCGGTTTGGTCGCTGGGCGACGTCGCCGACCTCGGCATCAAGCCCTCCGGCGGCGCGCTCCGCAAGCAGGTGGTGGTGCTTTCCCACAACATCCTGGCGGCGGAGACCACGACGCTCAAGCGCTACGACGGCTACACGGTCATGCCCATCACCGTCGCCCGACACCGGTTGATGCTCGTCGAGGTGAACAGGGTCGGCCGGTCCGAACCGTCGGTGCCGTTCCTTGACCTCGTCCGCCCACGTCGGGCGACGTGGTGGGTGGACCGCTACGCCCTGCCGCAGGTCTACTTCAGTCGCATCCTGCGCGGCAAGGTCTGACCCGACGGCCCAGCCGGACACGCCTCACGCACTGCGCGCCGCGACGCATACGTCCGCAAAGGGCACCCACCGCGGCGAGTCTGGTCGCGGTGAGCTCCAATCCCCCGCGAGTATGCGTCGGTGAATCGTCCCGGTCCCTGACAGATCGGGTGTTCAGCGCTGGGCGGTGACCGTCGCGACGAGGCATCGCGCGGACTCTTCACCCAGGCGGGCCACGAGTTCGGGGTCGCGACAGGAGTCCAGCTGCTTGAAGCCTGCCTCCAGGATCCCGCGCGTGAACCCGGCGGCCACCATGGCCGTCTCCCGATCCTTGGCAAGCCGCATCCAGGCGTCCGCGAGGACGTCGCGCATGGTGGCGTGCGCCGTTTCCATGACCTTCATGGTGGCCTCGGAGGGCACGCTCGTCTGTCCCAGCCCCATGAGCCAGCCGTGCCCGCTGCGCGCGGCCTGTTCAAGGTTGGCCCGCACCCAGATGGCGACACGGTCGGCGGGATCCTCGATGGCGGCCAACTCGTTGTCGACTGCCTCGAGCCAGGATGGCAGGTGGCGGGCCAGGACGAGGCCGCGGAGGTCGTCGACGCTGTCGACGTAGCGGTAGATGCTGTTGCGGGCGATGCCTACGGCGGCGGTGACGGCCGACGCGGTGAGCGCGTCGGGCTGGCCGGAGCGAAGTATCTGCTCGGCCGCGTCGACGAGCTGCTGCTGCACCATCGTGCGGTGCTCGGCCACGGTGGGCGCAGAGATGCGAGGCACGTCCATCCCCCCCTTCGTCGACCCTGAGTGTCCTCATCCTAACTCACCCCGTGTTTGACGACAGGGTGTCTCCAACGTATTCTGGAGAAATCTTAGGGACACTCCGTCGCTTGAATTTCTGAGGAGACTTTTCATGACACGCGCCACCACCCTTTTCTTCCGCGCCGCAGCCGTCTGGACCGGGCTCGGCCTGCTCGCCGGGTTGTACTACCGCGAGCTCACCCGCTCCACGGGCCACCCCAGCGGCACTCAACTGGCAGTCGCCCACACCCACCTGCTGGTGCTCGGTACCGTCTTCGGTCTGCTGTTCCTGGTGCTGGAGCGCCAGTTCGACCTGAGCCGGAGCAGGTTGTTCCCCGGCTTCTTCTGGACCTGGATCGCCGGTACGGCCGTCACCGCCGGGAGCCAGGTGTTCAAGGGCTCGCTGCAGGTGCTGGGCAGCGCCGCGGCCGACAGCAAGGCAATCGCCGGGATCTCCGGGTTGGGCCACATCTCCCTCACCGTTGCCTTCGTACTGTTCTTCCTTGCCCTGGGCTCACGACTGAAGGCCGACGCATCCACTTCCGCCACCGAACCGGTGAGCGAGGCGGCCTGATGAGCGCCACCGAGCAGGACGTGACCAGTCGCCCCACCCGTTCCGACTGGATCGGGTTGTGGGTGCTGGCGCTTGCCCTGGCGATGGTGGTGCTGGACGGCACCATCGTCGGCGTCGCGCTGCCCATCATCATCCGTGACCTGGACCTAAGCCTCACCGAGGCTCAATGGATCAACAGCCTCTACTCCGTGGTGTTCGCCGCCCTCCTCCTCACGTTCGGCCGGCTGGGCGACAGGTTCGGCCGCCGCAGGCTCATGATCGGTGGGGTGGCCATCTTCATGCTCGGCAGCATCCTGGCCGCCATGGCCGCCACCGGCGACCTGCTGATCGCGGCACGCGCCGTCCAGGGCGTGGGCGGCGCCCTCATCCTGCCCTCCACGCTATCGACGGTGAACGCCACCTTCCGCGGGAAGGACCGCGCCGCCGCGTTCGGGGTCTGGGGTGCCGTGATGTCGGGTGCCGCCGCCGTCGGTCCACTGCTCGGGGGTTGGCTGACCCAGGTGGCGAGCTGGCCCTGGATCTTCTGGGTCAACATCCCGTTGGGCGCCGGCGTCATCATTGCGGCAGTCTTCTTCGTCCACGAGACACTCGGCACCGACGAGGGCGAGGGTTGGGACATCCTCGGACCCGTCCTCTCGGCCCTGGGGTTCGGAGCATTGGTCTTCGGGCTCATCGAGGGCTCCAGCCTGGGCTGGTGGGCGCCGAAGTCGCCGTTCGCCATCGGGGCCTTCGTCTGGCCGATCGACGCTGCCGTCTCCCCCGTCCCCATCGCGCTCGCCGTCGGCGCCGCCCTGGTCGCCCTGTTCGTGGTGCGGGAGGCCAGGCGCACCGGGAGCCACCGCGCCGCCATCCTCGACACCACACTGTTCCGGATCCCCACGTTCGCATGGGGCAACCTGACCGCCGGCCTCGTGGCCGTGGGCGAGTTCTCGCTCGTCTTCATCCTCCCGCTCCACCTCGTGAACTCCCTGGGGCTCGACGTCCTCGGTGCCGGCCTGGTGCTCGCAGCCATGGCGGGTGGCGCATTCATCGCCGGTGCCAGCGCCCGGAACCTGTCGGCCCGTTTCGGATCGCCCAACGTCGTGGTGCTGGGGCTCGGTCTGGAACTCGTGGGGATCGTCGGCACCGCCCTGGTGGTGGGTATGAGCCTGTCCCCGTGGCTCGTGGCGCTGGTCCTGCTGCCCTACGGCGTGGGTCTCGGTCTCGCCTCGGCACAGCTCACCTCGACGGTGCTGCGCGACGTCCCCGTCAGCCAGTCCGGCTCCGGCAGCGCCGTGCAGAGCACCGTGCGGCAGGTGGGATCCGCTCTCGGCAGCGCCGTGGGTGGTACCGCCCTGGCCGTGGCCCTGGGCAGCAGCGACTTCCGTCGGGTGGACCCCGGCGCCTTCGCATCCGCCTCCGGAACCGCCCTGTGGGCCGCGGCGGTCGTCCTCGCCGCGGGCTTCGTCTCGGCCCTGCTCGTGCGTCGGGCAGCCAACCGCTGAGTAACTGGAGGGGCGGTGACCGCCCTCGCGTGACGCCCACCTTGTCCGTCCTCCTAGGATGGGCAGGGCAGACCACCCCAGGAACACAGGAGAAACGCATGTCCGAGAAGATCCACGACGTCATCATCGTCGGATCGGGACCCGCCGGTTACACGGCCGCCATCTACGCAGCGCGCGCCGCCCTGGAGCCGGTGCTGTTCGAGGGCTCCCTGGATTCCGGTGGCGCGCTCATGAACACCACCGAGGTGGAGAACTACCCGGGCTTCGCCGACGGCATCATGGGTCCCGACCTCATGCTGCAGATGCGCGCACAGGCGGAACGGTTCGGCACGCAGATCCTCACCGACGACGCCACCGAACTGAAGCTCACCGGCGCCGTCAAGGAGGTCACCGACTCCGACGGTGTCGTGTGGCGGGCGCGGGCCGTGATCCTGGCCATGGGCTCCGGCTACCGCAAGCTGGGCATCGACGACGAGGAACGCCTCTCCGGCCGCGGGGTCTCGTGGTGCGCCACGTGCGACGGGGCGTTCTTCCGTGACAAGGACATCGCCGTGGTCGGCGGCGGCGACTCCGCCATGGAGGAGGCAACCTTCCTCACGCGCTTCGCCAGCAAGGTCACCGTCGTGCACCGCCGCGCCGAGCTCCGCGCCTCCGCCATCATGGCCGGCCGGGCCGAGCGCGACCCCAAGATCGAGTTCGCCTGGAACTCCACTGTCTCCGGCATCGGCGGTGAGAAGTCCGTCGAGTCGCTGACCTTGACCGACACGATCACCGGTGAACAGCGCGAGGTTCCCATGCAGGGCCTGTTCATCGCCGTCGGCCACGATCCGCGCTCCGAACTGGTCACGGGGCAGGTGGAACTCGACGACGACGGGTACGTCCTCACCCAGCTCGACACCACCGGCACCAACCTCGTGGGCGTGTTCGCCTGCGGCGACCTCGTGGATCACACCTACCGTCAGGCCGTCACCGCTGCCGGGTCCGGCTGCGCCGCCGCGCTCGACGCGGAGAAGTACCTGGCCGCACTCGATGACGTGGCCGCAACGGCTTGAGCCCGCCGCGGAGCACCAGCACCTAGACTGGCCCGGTTGGGAAGTCGCAACACAAGGAGTGGACAGATGGCAGTGACAGACGTGAAGGAAGCCACATTCGCCGACGAGGTGCTCATGGCGCCCCAGCTGGTGGTCGTGGACTACTGGGCTGACTGGTGCGCGCCCTGCAAGCAGCTGTCCCCCATCATCGACGAGCTCGCCCGGACCTACGAGGGTCGTGTGAAGTTCGTCAAGGTGGACACCAGCGCCGAGCCGGGTCTGGCTGCCG
The DNA here is from genome assembly GCA_039929445.1 of Arachnia sp. GTDB lineage: Bacteria > Actinomycetota > Actinomycetes > Propionibacteriales > Propionibacteriaceae > Arachnia. Next base: position 14,111 of record JBDSRF010000107.1, read on the forward strand.
AACAAGGCGTCCTGAGCCTCCCGACGTTGCAGTTCTTCCAGGCAGGACGGGTCACCAAGTCGCTCTCGGGTGGAAAATCCAAGAACGCCTTGAAGAAGGTCATCGACGAACTGCTCTGACGTGAGCGAACCACTCGACCCCCAGGACACCAACGTCGGCCCCGGTCCCGAAGAGCTCGGATCGGCGGGGCCGTGGCGCAACGTGCCCCGGCCGACCACCGAAGAACTCGTCACCCCCACGGTCCCCGGCACCGCCGACGCGCCCCGGATGCCGCTGGCCGTCAAGGTCATCGGGCTGGCGCTCGTGGCCGTACTGCTGCTGCTCGCGGCGTGGCTGGGTCTCACACTGGGCGGCTCAGGGAAAACGGCGCCCACTCCCACTCCCACGGTCTCCATCGACAGCGGCCTCTGGGTGCTCGATCCCCCCACCACCCTGGGCAACCTGGTGCAGGGGGAGACCACGACCACACCGCTCGGCACCAACAGCGACCGGGACATCGTGAGGTCCGACTACTCCGACGGCACCAACAAGGTGGTCCTGCTGCTGTCGCGGCCGGAGGACGACATCACCCGCTACCTCGACGACGCCAAGATCAAGGACGCCGAGCCCATTGGGGACTCCATGTGCGGCACCTCCCAGGACAACAACGTTCCCGTCTGCGCCCGGGTGGTCGATGACACGGCCGTCACCGTGGCCGGGCTGACGAACCAGGACTTCGCCGACCTCGCCAAGCTCGTCGACTCGTTCTACTCGGCCATGCAGTGATGCAATCCCCCCGCCACGACACCCGGCTGGACCGCTTCGTCGACAACTACGCCGCGCGCACCCACGGGATGAAGGTATCCGCGGTGCGCGCCCTGTTCGCCGTCGCCAACCGTCCGGAGATCGTGTCCCTGGCCGGCGGCATGCCCAACATCAAGGACCTGCCGCTGCAGGACATCGCGTCGCATCTGGCAGAGATGGTGACCACCAACGGCATGCAGGTGCTGCAGTACGGCTCCGGGCAGGGCGAGCCACGGATCCGTGAACAGATCTGCGACGTGATGGCCCTGGAGGGCATCTCAGCGCACCCCGACGACGTCATGATCAGTGCCGGCTCCCAACAGGGCCTGGACCTGGTGACCCGCATCTTCTGCGACCCCGGTGACGTGGTGCTGGCGGAGTCCCCCTCCTACGTGGGGGCCATCGGCACCTTCCTCAGCTACCAGGCCCAGGTGGTCCACGTGGCCGGCGACGACTCCGGGATCGACCCCGCCGCCCTGCGGGAGACCGTCGCGCGACTGGAGGCCGACGGCAGGCGCATCAAATTCCTCTACACCATCCCCAACTACAACAACCCCTCCGGCATCACACAGCCCTGGGAGCGTCGTGTGGAGGTCCTGCAGGTGTGCCGGGAGCTCGGGATCCTCGTGGTGGAGGACAACCCCTACGGCCTCCTGGCCCTCGATGCAGCACCCGTCCCGGCCATGCGCTCCGTGGACCGGGACGTCATTTACCTCGGGTCCTTCTCCAAGACATTCGCCCCCGGCTTCCGCGTCGGGTGGGTGCTGGCGCCGCACGCCGTACGGGAGAAGCTGGTACTGGCGCAGGAGTCGGCCACCCTGTGCCCGCCCGTGTTCAGCCAGTTCGCCATCTCCAACTACCTGGAGCGTTCGGACTGGCAGGGCCAGATCCAGGTGTTCCGGGACATGTACCGGATCCGCCGTGACGCCATGCTGAAGGCGCTGGCCGACCACATGCCCCCGGACACCTCCTGGACGCACCCGATCGGCGGATTCTTCGTGTGGGTGACCCTGCCGGAGGGCATCGACGCGCAGGCCATGCTCCCCCGGGGCGTGGATGCGCGGGTTGCGTTCGTCCCCGGCGCCGCGTTCTACGCCGACGGGCAGGGGGCACGCAACGCCCGCCTGTCGTACTGCTTCCCCCCGGCCGATCGGATCGTCACCGGGGTGGAGCGTTTCGCCGACGTCGTCCGCAACGAACTGGACGTGCGCGACATCTTCGGTGTCCGGGCCCCCGCCAGACACCCGCAGGCCTCCGGCCCCGGCGCCGAGACCTACTGATTCAAAACTGATCTGACAAGGACTGATGCTTCCATGACCGTCATCGTGATCTCCGGTGGCCTGAGCCACGAACGCGATGTGTCGCTGCGCTCCGGCCGGCGCGTGACCCAGGCACTGCGGAGCCTCGGCCACACCGTGGTGGAGACCGACGTGGGCACTGACCTGGTGCCGTTGGTGCAGTCCACCGAGGACCCGGTGGTCATCCCCATGCTGCACGGCGGCCTCGGTGAGGATGGTGCCCTCCGGGAGGTCCTCGGTCTCCTGCGTGTTCCCTTCGTGGGGCCCACGGGTGCGGCGTCCAGACTCACCTTCGACAAGGCGATCGCCACCCGGGTGGTCGCCAACGCCGGCCTGCGGGTCACCCAGCAGGTGGCACTCCCCCACGACATCTTCCGCGAGCTCGGCGCCCCGTCGTTGATGCAGGCGATCGGCGACCAGATCGGCTACCCCATCATGGTCAAACCGTCCCGCTCCGGCTCCGCCCTCGGTGCGCTCAAGGTGGACGACCAGGATTCGCTGGCCACCGCGCTGGTGGGCGCGTACGCCTACGGCCCCGTCGCCGTGGTGGAACGCTTCATCGAGGGCACCGAGCTGGCCGTGACGGTGCTCGAGACCGAGGGCGGTCTCCGGGCCCTACCCCCCGTCGAGATCCGCCCCACCTCTGGCGTCTACGACTACGAGGCCCGCTACACGGCCGGTGCAACCCGTTTCGTCACCCCTGCCGAACTCCCCCTTGAGCAACTGCTGGCCGCGCAGGAACTGGCCATCGGCGCACACGAGGCGCTCGGTCTGCGACACCTGTCGCGCACGGACATGGTGGTCGGTGCCGACGGAACCCCCATCTTCCTGGAGGGCAACGTGGCACCCGGTATGACCGAGACCTCTCTCGCTCCACTGGCCTTCGAGGCCGAGGGAATGGAACTCGGCGCCGTGTTCTCCTCCCTCATCGAACTGGCACGCAACCAACGATGAGCCTGACACTTCGCCGGGGACTCACCATTCTCATCGGCGTGGTCGTGGCCGTGGTCATGCTGTTGATGGGCCTGTGGCAGATGGCTCGGTTCCAGGCCTCCATCGTGGACGTAGCGGCTGAGCGTGCAGCCGAACCGCCTGTGGTCCTGGCCCAGAGCATCGCCACGGATGGCACCATCGACGACATCTACGGTCGGCGGGTGCAGTTCTCAGGCGAGGTGGTGCCCGGCTACGAGCTCCTCGTCGGCTCGCAGTGGCCCATGCGCGTCGTGGTGCCGTTCGCCATGACCGACGGTCGCATCGTGCCCGTGGTGCTGGGTCTCGGGGACAGGGAGTTGAGCGTCACCGACGCCGGTCCCCAATCCATCGAGGGCATCTTCACAGCCAGCGACCAGGAGGGGGAACTCACTCCCCCCAGCGACGCCCCGGGCGGCTCCACAGCCACCCTGCGCCTGCAGACACTCGTGCAGACGTGGCCCCAGCCTCTGGTGGCCGGCTACGTCACGCTCAACGGCGACGGCGCCGCCCAGTACGGCCTGCAGCCAGCCCGTGCCACGCTACCGGAGGTCCAGGGCAGCGGCATGCACCAGGGATACGCACTGCAGTGGTGGGTGTTCGCGGCGGCCGCCGTCGCTTTCAGCATCGTGGTGGCGCGGGGACTCAAGCCGAAGGCCGACTAGACCTCTGTGACGTCCGGCGCCACGGCCTCTTGTGCCTCGGCGGCGGCGAGGCGTGCGTGGACGTCCCTGGTGGCGTAGTGCTCAGCCACGAAGGACAGGAACGGCACGGTCCCCGCCAGCATGATGAGCGCGACCCACTTGATGGACCACCCGACGCGGCGGCTGAGGTCATAGGCCGTGATGAGCAGCACCATGTACAGCCACCCGTGCGGCATGCCGGTCCACGTGACCACGCGTCCGTCGCCAGCCAAGTACTTCAGCGGGACCCCCACCAGGACCAACACCGCCAGCAGCACTCCCACCACCCAGGCCATCACGCGATACCGGGTGAGTGCGCCCCGGATCTTCGGGAGATCAACTGATTCGATGAACGACGACTCTGACACGGACCCATGGTAGTCGGGCCAGAAGGGCGCTACACACACCAACGACCGTATATCAATTAAGATATATACTACTTTACAGGGATGTCGCTATATAGTTATAGTTGCCTTTGGTCGATGATGGCCAGAATCCGCTCGAGATCCTCGCCCGAGGCGAACTCGATGGTGATCTTGCCCTTGTCCCGTCCGATGTCAACCTTCACCCTGGTGTCGAAATGATCGCTGAGGGAGCGTGCCAGCCCCGCCTCGTGTTCACTGGGAGCCCGTGGGCCCCGCGTGGCCCTCGCCGCGGGGGTCCGCCCCTCCCCCATGGCCACGATCTCCTCGGTGGTCCGGACTGAGAGCCCTTCAGCAATGATGCGGTCGGCGAGCAGCTCCTGCGAGCGGGCATCGGACAGACCCAGCAGGGCACGCGCGTGACCGGCCGACAGTACCCCGGCGGCCACTTTCAGCTGGACGGCTGGAGGAAGATTCAGCAGTCTCAGCGTGTTGGAGATCTGTGGGCGGCTTCGATGGATTCGCCTGCCTAGCTCTTCCTTGGTGCAGTCGAAGTCATCCAGGAGCTGCTGGTAGGCGCGGGCCTCCTCCAGGGCATTGAGGTTCGCCCGGTGGAGGTTCTCCAGCAGCGCGTCACGCAGAAGGTTCTCATCATCCGTGGCCCTGACGATGGCGGGGATCGTGTCCTTCCCGGCGCGCTGGCTGGCCCGGAAGCGCCGTTCCCCCATGACCAACTCAAACCGTTTCCGACCCACTTCCCGCACCACAACGGGCTGCAGGACCCCGAATTCCGCGATCGAGGAGGCCAATTCGTCCAGATCATCCTCGTCGAAGACGGTGCGCGGCTGGCGTGGGTTCGGCTTCACGTGGTCGATGGGCAGTTCAGCGAAGTACGAGCCGTCGCTCAGCGGCACAGACTTGCCGTCACCGGTGGTCTCGTCGTCGGTTCGCGCGAACAAGTCCCCCAGCCCGCGCCCCAGACCACTGTGCTGCTTTGCCGCTGCCATCACTTCTCCTTCTCGTCAGGGATCGACGTCGCGATCTGCTCTGCTGCCTTCACATAGGCCACGGCGCCAGAGGACTTGGGCTGGTAGGTCAGCACCGTTTGACCGTAACTGGGAGCTTCGGCTATGCGAACCGACCGCGGGATCTCCACATCCAGGGTCTGGCGGGCAAAGTGGGTGCGGACCTCCCTCGCCACCTCTCGACTGAGGTTGTTGCGAGAGTCGAACATGGTGAGCACGACGGTACTCAACTCCAGGGAGTCGTTCAGGTTGCCCTTCACGCGATCAATGGTGCGCACGAGCTGCGAGACGCCCTCCAGCGCGTAGTACTCGCACTGGATGGGGACCATGATCTCCGTGGCTGCGACGAGCGCGTTGAGCGTCAACAGCCCAAGTGACGGGGGACAGTCAAGGAAGACGTAGTCAACGGCAGAGCTCTCGATGTAGTCGGCCAGAGCGCGCTTCATCCGGGATTCGCGCCCCGTTTCGTTCACGAGCTCCAGTTCAGCTGTGGCGAGATCGATGGCAGCGGGCAGAACGTGGAGATTGGGAGTGTGTGGGGACCGCTGCACCAGATCGGAGATGCGCGCCTCGTCCATCAGTACTTCGTAGGTGCCGGCCGTACCGGGTCCATGTTCAACGCCGAGGGCCGTGGAGGCGTTCCCCTGCGGATCGGTGTCCACGACTAGGACGTTGAGCCCACCGAATGCCAGGGCGGCGGCGATGTTGACGGTCGTCGTGGTTTTTCCCACGCCGCCCTTCTGGTTCGCCACCACAAAGACTCGTGGCTTGGAAGGGCGGGGGAGTGCCAACGGGGGGCCCTGCGGTTCCACCTCAATGCCGTACTCGTCATCCAGACCCAGGCCCCAATCGTCGTCCTCACGATCGAACGCGGCCCTCTTGGGTCCGTTGGGGAGAATCACGCCCGTTTCACGTGAAACGCTACGGGTGTCAACCATGGCGATAGGACCGGGGGAGTCCTCAGCGTCCTTGGGGCGGGCCTTGCGGAAGAATAGTGCCATCCTGGTGTTTCCTCTCAACGACGTCGACCACTGTATCGGTAGGACCGCGGGACTCCCGCTCGACACGTCGTGTCCCAGTCGTCGTTCAGCCCCGACAGCCCCTCAATCCGCATTCGTAGCCGCCCGACATCCTCGGCAACCCCAGCTGTGCTCTGGTTGACCATCAGACCGGGAGTCCTCTCGGTCAGCCATTTATCACTATGTCGGTACCTCGATACCCCGGTATATACTTATATTACTATAGTTCTACGGTAGGGAGTCAGTAACTTCTTGACTGAGTGACCGGACCCAACCACAGGACTGAATGGATGTCGCGGCAGGCAGCCCTGAGGCGCTCGAACACGAGTGGGGGTGTGGGCCTCGTCCTCGAGCCATCATCAGAACGCCATGCCTTTTCATCAGTCACAGAAATTCCTCGTCCCGCGCCGTCAACACAGTCCCACGCCGTCAACACATGAGCCCCAAGAGCGCGATCGCCACTGCCCCGACGGCGATCGCGCTCATGGGTGAGTGCGCCGGGGCCCGCGTCACATCGTCACGGACGCCTTGCTCCACGCCGCGCGCAGTCGCTGGCGGCGGGGCGCCCGGCTCATCGCACCCGTGGGGTATCCATTCCCGCAGCGGCCTGGAGGCGGGTGGGCCGCGGCAACACAAAGATCCGTAGGGCCAAGGGCGCGGCCTGACGGCCACAGCACATCGGCCCGCAGCAGGTCCCCTCGAAGGTCTCCTGCTGCGGGGACGGGGCGATGATTGCCTCGCCTCCCGGCACTCAACCCGGGACCGGGTGCGGACTTCGTGTGACTCGACTCCGCGGCCGGACCTGGAACCGCACCCGTGGCAGGAGAGCGCAGCGGTGGGCACAGCTGGACTCATGCGGAACACCGAGGAGCACATCAGCCGTGGGTGCCCGGACGAATCGAACCCATTCGGGGACGATCGTGGGGGAGTGGCTCGCACGCCCGCAACGCCGCCAACGCCTGCCGAGGCTGCCGGACACCACTCACGGTCGTGCACCGTGACACCGAGACGTCAGTGCGTCGGGACGTCCTCGGCGGCGCGCCGGATGGGGCGGTACTCAGGGTCGCCTCAGAGGGGACAGCGCTTCAGGAAGGGGGGTTCTTCGCTTCCCCAGCCTGCGGCGCCCGGCATTGGCCGCGTGACGCGACCCTGAGGCCAAGTCGCACACGTTTCACGTGAAACAGACATATGTCGCTATAGCGACACACAATCAGGACCGGGCGGTCACCCGAATGACGCGGGTTCCCTCGACATCGGGAGCGGCGCGAACTTCCAGGATCTCTGCACGAAGTCTGGAGCGCGCCAGCAGCGTGCCCGCCTCCGAGATCTCACGTTCAGCGCTGGAGCCCTTGAGCGCGACGAGCTCACCCAAGGGGTAGAACAGGGGAGTGGTCCACCGCAGCAGCTTGTCCAACGGAGCCACGGCGCGGCAGGTGACCACGTCGAACTGCTCATCGCAGTCCTCGGCGCGAAGCCTCTCAATGCGGACGTTGCGCAGCGACAACTCCTCCACGGTCTCCTCGAGGAACGTGGTGCGGCGTAGCAACGGTTCCAGCAGGGTGACGTAGACGTCCGGGCGGACGATCGCCACCGGAATCCCCGGCAGGCCCGCACCCGAGCCGACATCAGCCACGTCAATGCCCTGACCCAGCACATCCACCAGGGACAGCGAGTTGGACACGTGCCGGCTCCAGAGTTTGTCGCCCTCACGGGGGCCCAGCAGGCCCCATTCGATGCCCTTGCTGCGCAGGATGGCGACGTAGCGGTCGAGTTGCTCCGCCGCTTCAGGAAACCGCGTGTGCAGGGCCCGACGAGCTTCAGCCTCGACAACTTCCGGGTCGGGGCCTTCCCCGGCGACGCCCTCTTCCCGCGAGTCGGAACTCACTTGGAGACGACCACCCGGCGGTGGGGCGGCTCGCCCTCGGATTCACTGACGAGACCGGCCGCGGCCACCTCGTCGTGGACGATCTTGCGCTCGTACGCATTGAGCGGGGACATGCGGACGCTCTCGCCACTCTCGCTGACGTGCGCGATGGCGTCCTTTGCCAGGGCCACCAGTTCAATGCGCCGGCGTGCGCGGTATCCCGCCACGTCCAGCGTGAGCCGTGACCGGTTGCCGGTCTCCGTCATCACGGCGAGGCGGCAGAGCTCCTGGAGGGCTTCCAGCACCTCGCCCTCCTTGCCGACAAGGCGGGTGTCGTCGGTATCGATGACCACGTGTGCACGGCCGTTGGTCACGGAGTTTTCGATGTCACCATCGAGGTCGGCGATGTCGAGGAGCTCCTCAAGGTAGTCGGCCACGAGGTCGCCCTCCGCCAGGAGGACCTCCTCGGCGCTGCTCGGCTTCATCGCGCTGGCAGGGGCCGAGGGTGTGGCCTCGACGGTGGGGGTGGCGGTGTTCTCGGTCATGGAACCAGTGTGTCCTTCGCTCGTCACTTCTTCTTGCGTGTGGCTCGGCTCGTGGAGCGCGGCTGCTGCCGGGTCACCACGGACTTGCCGTCGGCGTTCCGCACAGTACTGCGCGTCACCTCCTGGCGCGACACGGTGGGCTTGGCCACGTCCGTGCCCTCGACCTCGGACGGTGATCCGGGGGAGGCGGCACCGGCCACCGGCCGGGACGTGGTCTTCGCTGTCTTGGTGCGACGGCGCTTGGCAATACGGGCGGCCATGACCTCGTCCGGATCCTTGCCCTTGGCGCGCATCCGCTCTTCCCAGTCGACGTAGGCCGGCGTGTTGGGGGCGGGGTTGTTGCGGATCAACAGGCCCTGCTGGACCATCGTCCAGACGTTCGTGGTCAGCCAGTAGATGAGAACGCCGATCGGGATGACCGCACCGGAGAAGAGGTACATGATCGGGAAGATGTAGAGCATCATCTTCTGCTGCTGCGCCAACGGGCCGGTGAGGGCCTCGGGGGGCATGTTCTTGCGCATCAACTGCAGCTGCGTGATGAACAGGGTGGTCACCATGGCGATGACGAGAAGGACGCCCATGATCTGCGTGGGACCGATGGGTGGGAACCCGTTAGGGATGCGGTCGGAGAGACCCGCACCCCAGAGCTCGGCATTGCGCAGCGAGGCGGCAAGGTCCGGGTTGCTCCTGAAGAAGTGGCCGCGCGGGGTCTTGTCGGCGACGCCCTGCAGCACCCGGAAGAGCGACAGGAGGATGGGCATCTGGATCAGCAGCGGCACGCAGGAGGCGGCGGGGTTCACGCCCTCCTCCTTGTACAGCTTCATCTGCTCCTCGCCCAGCTTCTGGCGGTCGGAGCCATGCTTCTTCTGCAGCGCCTGGATCTTCGGCTGCAGCAGCTGCATGTTGCGTGCGGAGTTGATCTGCTTCACGAACAGCGGAATCAGCAACGTTCGGATCAGGACCGTCATGGAGATGATGGCGAGCGCCCACGTCGCCCCGGAGTCGGTGCCGAAAATCGGCTCCCACAGGGAGTGGAACAGCACGAGGATCCCGGACACCGCCCAGTAGATCGGCTGCATCATCGTCGACAGGGCTCCGTAGATGCTGTCCCAGATGGGAATCGCTAGCGGAATCAACAGCTCAATCACAGGGCAACCTCAGACGCGGAGTTCTCGGGACCAGATGTGCCCGATGGGGAAGGGGGTGTCTCTTGCTCGGCCCAGAGTTGGGCCTCGGGTGTCCCGGGGACGTAGTCGACGCCACCCATGGACCACGGGTGGCAGCGCCCGAGCCGTCGAACAATCAGCCAGGAGCCGCGGACGCCGCCGTGCACCTCGAGGGCACGGAGTCCGTAGCTGGAACAGCTGGGATGGAACTTGCAGACCGCTCCGTACCCGGGCGACATCACCCGGCGCCACAGCTTCACGAACCAGATGAGCGGCCATTTCAGCATGACGACGCCTTGCTGAAGGCTCGCCGCCACGCGCTGGCCAGGTCGTCGGGCAGTCTGTTGGGCTCCGCAGAGGAGGGGGGCAGCGCCCGCACCACCACGTCGGCGCCGAACGGGGTCGGCTGGGCCAGCACGAGGTGTCGCAGGCGCCGCTTCACGCGGTTGCGATGCACCGCATTGCCCACCTTCTTCGACACGACAAAACCCACCCGGGTTGAATCGGGTGGTGTGTCGGTCTCGGACCGGGCCACGTGCACTACGACGCTCGGACTGGCTGCCCGCACCCGGGATGAGAAGACCGCGCTGAACTCCGCGGGTCTTCTCAGTCGTCGGGCGCCTGGCAACACGGGCTGGGGCTCAGCCGGCCAGTTCGACGCGGCCCTTGCGGCGGCGGGCGCCGAGGATGCTGCGGCCGGCGCGGGTGCGCATGCGGGCCCGGAAGCCGTGGGTGCGGCTGCGGCGGCGGTTGCTCGGCTGGAACGTACGCTTGGTCATCGGATTGACTCCCTCGAGGAATCTTGTCGGAACTTGCCCAATGGCTTGGGCAGGGGAAGTAGTCGCAATCCAATGGACAGCGACTGGTCAACGATACGTGCAGAGTCGGCAGTTGGACAAACCGCGAGCGCCGGACCAGCCAACCAAGCAAATTACATCGACGTAGTCCACGCGACACTCCGACCAATACTCAGGAAATGTTGCGCGTCCCTGCTGTGGGCACTACTTTCATAGCCTTGCGCTGTTGTTATCCACAGGATGGGGCCCCCAGCGGACCCCGAATGGGTGAGTTGTACCCGGCTGTGGAAAACTGTGTGGAAGAAATTTACAGGGGGATGACCCCGTCGCGTCTGGAGCTGGAAGGGGTCTGGTGAGCGAAGTACCCACCCCTGAGTTGGTTGACCTGTGGGAAGAAGTCGTCAACGCTGCCGACCTCCCGACCCGTGCCTGGCTGCGGCGCACCAAGCCCCTGGCCATGCACGGCACCACCCTCATGCTCGCCGTCCCCGATGAGACCACGCGCGAACGCGTCGAATCCAAGCTCCGCAGCGAGATCGAGCGGCGGCTGAGCGAGCACGCCGGCCGGGCCACCCACCTTGCCGTGATGATCGACTCCACCCTGGTACCCGACACACCCGCGGCCGCCGCCGAGGTGGTGGAGACCGACAACGTGCACGTCCCTCTGCTGCCCCGCGCCCGCACCAACGCGGAACCGGTGAAGCTGAATCCCCGTTACACGTTCGAGTCGTTCGTGGCCGGTTCCTCCAACCGTTTCGCCCACGCCGCAGCGGCCGCCGTCGCGGAACAGCCCGGCAAGTCGTACAACCCCCTGATGATCTACGGACCCTCAGGGCTCGGCAAGACCCACCTGCTGCACGCCATCGGTCACTACGTGAACGCCTACTACGACAATCTGCGCGTGAAGTACGTCTCGACAGAGGAACTGACGAACGACTTCATCAACGCCATCTCCGACAACCGCACAGCCGAGTTCCGGCGCTCCTACCGCGACGTCGACATCCTGCTGGTCGACGACATCCAGTTCCTGGAATCGAAGATCCAGACACAGGAAGAGTTCTTCCACACGTTCAACACCCTCCACAACGCCCAGAAGCAGATCGTGATGACCTCCGACAGGCCACCGAAACTGCTCGAGGCGCTGGAGCCAAGGCTGAGATCACGATTCGAGTGGGGGCTGATGACCGACATCCAGCCGCCCGACCTCGAAACACGCATCGCCATCCTGCGAAAGAAGGCCGCCTGGCAGCGGCTCACTGCCGGCACGCAGGTGCTGGAGTTCATCGCGTCGCGGATCACCACCAACATCCGCGAACTGGAGGGCGCGCTGACGCGGGTCGCCGCTCTCGCGAGCCTCAACAGACAGGAAATCGACCTCCAGTTGACCGAGGACGTACTGAAGGACCTGGTCCGCGACGGCGGCGAGGTGCGCGTGGACGCCGATTCGATCATGAACGCCACGTCGAACTACTTCAACATCTCCCTGGACGAGCTCACCGGCGCCAGCCGGGTGGCCACCATCGCCTCAGCCCGACAGATCGCCATGTACCTGTGCCGGGAGTTGACGGAGATGTCGCTCCCGAAGATCGGTGCCAAGTTCGGCGGACGCGACCACACCAC
>JBDSRF010000108.1:0-7753 GCA_039929445.1 Arachnia sp.
GGGTGTGCGCCGAGGCCGTATACGTCTCAGCCAAAGGTGAACGCGGCGTGTCCGGCCAGTCCAAGCCACGGCCCCCACTGGGTGCGGCGTGTCCGGCCAGTCCAGGCCACGGCTCCCACTGGGTGCGGCGTGTCCGGCCCGTCCAGGCCACCGCCTGTGGGGTTGCGGTCGGGGACGACGAAGCGGCCCAACCCCGCAATGGGGTTGGGCCGCTCCAGACAGAAGAGTCAGGGACTCTCAGGTCACTTGAGCTCGACGGAGCCGCCGGCTGCCTCGAGGGCATCCTTGGCCTTGGCCGCGGTCTCCTTGTCAACCTGCTCCAGGACGGCCTTCGGGGCGCCCTCGACGAGGTCCTTGGCCTCCTTGAGGCCGAGCGAGGTGAGCGCGCGCACCTCCTTGATGACGGCGATCTTCTTGTCGCCACCGGCGGTGAGGATGACGTCAACCTTGTCGCTGACCTCCTCCTCCTCGGCGGCTTCGCCGGCTGCGGCCGGAGCGGCAGCGGCGGCGACGGGAGCGGCTGCGGTGACGCCGAAGGCATCCTCGAACAGCTTCACGAACTCGGAGAGTTCGATGAGGGTCATTTCCTTGAAGGCATCAAGAAGTTCGTCGTGGCTGAGCTTCGCCATAATGGTGTTCCTTTCGGTAAATCGTCAGCAGCGCGAGCTGCAACGGATCATTCCGCAGCTGCTGCTGCTTCTTCGGTGTCCGCCTCGACGGCGGGAGCGGCGTCACCATCGGCGACGTCAGTCTTGGCCTCTTCTGCTGCACCGGCGCCGCCGATGAGCGAGGGGTTGGCCTGCGCGGCGGTCTCCAGTGCACCGAGGACGCGAGCGCCCTGGGACAGCGGAGCGGCGAGCATGTAAGCGGCCCTGGACAGGTTTGCCAGGAGGGCGCCTGCCATCTTGCTGAGCAGAACCTCGCGGGATTCGAGATCCGCGAGCTTGAGCACTGCCTGGGCGTCAAGGAACTTGCCGTCCATGACGCCGCCCTTGATGACCAGGTTGGGGTTGGCCTTTGCGAAGTCACGCAGACCCTTTGCGACGGTTGCAACGTCTCCAGAGATGAACGCGATGGCCGTGGGGCCGACGAGGGTGTCTTCGACGCCCTCGATTCCGGCTTCCTTGGCTGCGATCGCGGCAAGGGTGTTCTTCGCAACGGCGTAGGTGGCGTTCTCACCGAGGGATCGACGCAGATTCTGCAGATCCTTGACGGTGAGACCGCGGTAGTCGGTCAGCACCGTGGCAGCGGAGCTGCTGAATGCTTCAGCGAACTCCGCGACCTTGGCGGCTTTGTCCGGCCTCGCCATTGGGTCTCCTTTCCTTCTCGTGTATCGCCGGATCCGTCCTGGGTGGATGGTCCCGGCCCCGATTCACGTGTGGTGGGAGACAAAATGCCCCTCGCCGGTGGGCGCGGGGCATGAGTAGCAGCTCGAGCGATCACCTGCGCGGGTGCCCTGTGGAGGGCATCAAGACGTCTGTCACCTGCGGTCTTCGGTAGTGGGAACTCTAACTTGCCGGCCGGTCCGGCTCCAAATCGCCCGGGGCCGTATGCTCCGGGTCCACGCACCCGCAGCGACCGGGGACGCCACCGCAGTCGAGGACTCCGATAGGTTCGGGCCGACGAACCCCCCAGGAGGAACAGATGACAGTGCCCGAGACCAGGCGCCGCAACCCCATGCACGTGGCCATCGCCGCACTCAGCATCGCGCTCGTGGCGGTCGCGGCACTCGTCGCGTTCCTGATCTGGGGCCGACCGGCACCCACCGTGGAGCCGGTCCCCAGTCCCACCCCGAGCAGCTCCCCCACGTCGCAGCCCCCATCGCAGTCGCCCACGGCCACGCAGACACCCGTCACCACCACGCCGGCCACTCCGGTCCCCGCGTCGACGGCCGCCACCACGGCGGCCGAGGCCAGCGCACCCGCCACCACGACGGCGGCGGCCAGCCCGGCGGCCAGCCCCGTGACCACCACGGCCCCCGCCTCGCCCGCGGCTTCCCCCGCCGCTGCCCAGACCATGATGTGGCAGGGCAAGGCGACGTTCGAACACTTCACGGCCGAGGTCCTGGCCGATGACGCCAACCAGGACGCCCCCATGATCGAGGGCAAGGCGGGACTGTTGGTGGAGGTCTGCGCGACCGAGGCCCTGGCAGGGACCGGCACCGTGCGCATCAGTTCCGACCCATGGACGCTCCAGGACTCCGACGGCAACGCCCAGAAGGCGCAGCAGGGCGGATACGAGCCGGCGTTCCCCACGGACGCGGAATACGCCGTCGGCGCATGTGCCCGGGGCTACCTGACCTTCGACTACCTCTCCGTCGACAGCGACTATGCGAACCTCGTCTACGAGAACGGCCTCGGCGACCGGGCCGTGTGGCAGTTCCACTGAGTCGGCGTCGGGGGTGAACCCGATGCTGTCGGTCCCCCGCGGGTGCATTAATCTTCATCATTGACCCGTTTCGTGTTGTTCATCTGGAGGATCCATGCGCCTTCGCGCTCTCGTTGCTGCCGCCCTCGCCAGCACGCTCACCCTGGCCGCCTGTTCGACACCGGAGGGTGGCGGCTCGGACACGAACCGCTCCTACGACGTGTCCGGCGTCGCCAAGGTCGACGACATTGCCGCGCTGGTTCCCCAGAAGGTCCGCGACAGCGGAAAGCTCGTCATCGGTGCCTCCATCGACTACGCCCCCGCCGAGTTCCGCGCCGATGACCTCCAGACCGCCATCGGCTACGACGTCGACCTCGGGAAGGCCCTGGGCCGCGTCATGGGTCTCGACACGGAGGTCAGCGCCGCGGAGTTCGCATCGATCCTCCCCGGCATCGGCACCAAGTACGACATCGGCATCTCCTCGTTCACCATCACCCCGGATCGCCTGGCCAGCTACACCATGATCAGCTACATCTCCGTGGGCTCCTCGTACGCCGTCAAGACCGGCAACGAGGGCGGCTTCGACCCGGACAGCGTCTGCGGCAGCACCATCGCCGTGCAGACGGGGACCTACCAGGAGGAGGAGCTGACCGCCTTCTCCACCACGTGCACCGACGGCGGCAAGGAAGCCGTCGACATCCTGAAGTTCGGGTCCCAGTCCGACGTCACAACCAACGTGGTGGGCGGGAAGGCTGACGCCATGTACGCCGACTCCACCGTCTCCAGCTACGCGGCGGCCCTCACCGAGGGGCAGCTCGAGGTGGTCGGCGGCGTCCGCGATGCAGCCCCCCAGGGCATCGTCCTGCCGAAGGGCGACGACGCACTCGCCGAAGCCGTCCAGAAGGCCATGCAGCACCTCATGGACGACGGCACCTGGGCCAAGATCCTCGACAGCTGGGGCACCAAGGACTCTGCCCTGACCACCACCAAGGTCAACCCCGAGTCCTGATCGGCGTCCGATGACCACACCAGTCCCCGAACTCATCAACGCACGGCCGGTCCCGCGCCCCAGCACGTGGGTGTGGGCCGCGGTGCTGCTCGTGCTGGTGGCCATGTTCATCCACGGGCTCCTCACCAACCCCAACTACCGCTGGGACGTCGTCGGGAAGTACCTCTTCGACGCCCGAATCGTGGCCGGGGTGGGCTGGACGCTGCTGTTGACGGTGGGGTCCATGGTCATCGGTATCGTGCTCGCCGTCCTCATGGCCATCATGCGCCAGGGCACGAACCCCGTCCTGCGCGGCGTCTCCACCGTCTACATCTGGTTCTTCCGGGGGACGCCCATCTACACGCAGCTCGTGTTCTGGGGCCTGCTGTCGGTGCTGTACCCCCGCCTGTCACTGGGCATCCCCTTCGGCCCGGAGTTCGTGTCGTTCGAGACCACCGTGGTGTTCAACGCCGCCATCGCCGCACTGCTGGGGCTCGGTCTCAACGAGGGTGCCTACCTGGCCGAGATCGTCCGCGGCGGGCTCAACTCCGTCGACAAGGGGCAGTCGGAGGCGGCCACGGCGCTCGGCATGAAACGCTCCACCACGCTGTGGCGCATCATCATCCCGCAGGCCATGCGCGTGATCGTGCCCCCCACTGGCAACGAGACCATCTCCATGCTGAAGACCACGTCGCTGGTGCTGGCCGTCCCCTTCACGCTGGAGCTGACGTTCGTCACCAACGCGCTGGGCAACCAGAAGTTCCTGCCCGTCCCCCTGCTCATCGTCGCGGCCATCTACTACCTGGTGATCACGTCGATCCTGATGGTGGGCCAGCACTACGTGGAGGCCTATTACGGTCGCGGCTTCGACGATGCCGCCGCCGGTGCCACCAAGGGCATGTCCAGGCGCCAGCAGGCGATCCTGGCTGCCGGAACCGTCCGCCACGACCCGAACCTGGATGTGACCCCATGAACGCAATGGTCAAGATTTCGGGGGTGCACAAGTTGTTCGGCGACCTCCACGTGCTGAGGGGCGTCGACCTCGAGGTCGCTCGTGGCGAGGTGTGCGTCATCCTGGGGCCCTCCGGGTCCGGCAAGTCCACCCTGCTGCGGTGCATCAACGAGTTGGAGCGGATCAGCGCAGGCCGCATCGTCGTCGACGGCGAGCTCATGGGGCTCCTCGAGGTGGCCAAGGGTGACACGACGGAGCTGCACCGCCGCACCGACAAGGACATCGCCCGGCAACGCTCCCGCATCGGGATGGTGTTCCAGCGTTTCAACCTGTTCCCCCACATGACGGCGCTGGACAACGTCATGGAGGCCCCCCGCAAGGTCCACGGCTGGGACAAGGCCAGGGCCCGCGCCAAGGCGGAGGAGCTGCTGTTGATGGTGGGCCTCGCCGACCGGATGGAGCACTACCCGGCCCAGCTCTCCGGCGGTCAGCAGCAGCGGGTCGCCATCGCCCGGGCGCTGGCCATGGAGCCCGACCTGATGCTCTTCGACGAGCCGACGTCCGCCCTCGACCCCGAACTTGTCGGGGAGGTGCTGGCTGTCATGAAGCAGCTGGCCGACTCGGGCATGACGATGCTGGTGGTGACGCACGAAGTGGGTTTTGCCCGCGAGGTGGCCGACCAAGTGGTCTTCATGGACGAGGGTCTCGTGGTGGAACGCGGCACGGCCGCCGAGGTCATCGGCGACCCCCAGCAGTCACGAACGCGGGACTTCTTCGCCAAGGTCCTCTGAGGCCGCGGCAGGTCGGCCTGCCGCGAGGAGGTCGACGACGGCGCACACGGCGTCCACGAGGTCGTCGAAGTCGAGGCTGGGATCCAAGCGCTCGCCCGCTGCGTCATCGGTCTCGCCACCCACGAGGGCGACACCCGTGTCCCGCACGGCCGGCACGTGGATGAACCCGCCCGGCACGTCGTGGTCCCGCAGGAGGGCGCGAAACGTGGCGTTGCACACGAACCGCCCCGCATCCCCGGACGCATGGGACGCCACGCCGGCCGCGCGGATCGCCGCCACCATGGCGTCGACGTCCAGCCGGGATGCCAGGAGGTCGGCGTCCCCGTCCAGCGGCTCGTTGTGGGGGGCGAACCCGGCGTTGTCGGGAATGCGCCCCAGTGCCGTGCGACCGGCCCAGCGCTCCGGCGTGACCGCCGAGCGGCCACCGGCCTCGCCCAGGCAGAGAACGGCATCCGGTCGCGCCTCTGCGATGGCCAACGCCAACACTCTCGCCGCGCCGATGAACTCCACGGGCAGCACCGCCGTGACCAGGTCCACACCGGCCACGCGGGGCTCTCCCCCCCGGGTCCAGGCGCTGGCAAGTCGCTCCACGACCACACCACTCGCGTTCACGCTGTCCCCACCGAACGGCTCGAATCCCGTGATCAGCAACCGCACGACTGGCCCCCTCCGGACATGAAGAAACGGGGCGGGCGCCTCGCGGCACCCACCCCGTCGCTCACGTGGTTCTGCGTGGTTCGGATCAGGCCTCGACGGGCTTGGTGACCGAGCCGTCGATGAGCACGCTGGGGCTCATCGTGGCTGAGACGGCCATCTTCCTGATGTAGCGACCCTTCGAGGCGGACGGCTTGAGACGGAGCACCTCGTCGAGAACGGCGAAGAAGTTGTCAGCCAACTGCTCGGCCGAGAACGACGCCTTGCCGATGATGTACTGCAGGTTGCCGTGACGGTCGATGCGGAACTCAATCTTTCCGCCCTTGATCTCGGTGACTGCCTTGGCGACGTCCATGGTGACGGTGCCGGTCTTCGGGTTCGGCATGAGGCCACGGGGGCCGAGCACGCGGCCGAGACGGCCCACCTTGCCCATGAGGTCGGGGGTGGCAACGACGGCGTCGAAGTCGAGGTAGCCGCCAGCCACCTTCTCGATCAGCTCATCGCTACCCACTTCGTCAGCCCCTGCTGCCAGGGCAGCCTCCGCGCGGTCACCGGTGGCGAAGACAAGGACCCGTGCCGTCTTTCCGGTGCCGTGGGGGAGGTTGACCGTGCCACGGACCATCTGGTCCGCCTTGCGGGGGTCAACGCCGAGACTCAGTGCAACATCGATGGTCTCGTCGAACTTCGCCGTTGCCATCTCCTTGATGAGGCGGATGGCTTCCTCGGGGGTGTACTGCTGTTCGGCATCGCGCTTGTCGGCTGCCTGTGTATACGCCTTGCTGTGCTTCATTCTGGTTCCTTGTGTGTAAGCCAGCCTCGCGGGCTGGTCCACCAGTTCCTGGTCTCGTTGGGGCGACGCCCCTCCCAGGTGTGTTGAGTGTGAAAAGTCAGACGATTTCGACGCCCATGGAGCGGGCGGTTCCTTCGACGCTCAGCATGGCGGCCTCGACGTCGTTGGCGTTGAGGTCGGGCAGCTTCTGGGTGGCGATCTCGCGGACCTGGTCCTTGGTGAGCTTGCCCACCTTGGTGGCCAACGGGTTGTCCGAGCCCTTCTTGAGGCCGGCGGCCTTCTTGATGAGCTCTGCTGCAGGCGGCGTCTTCGTGATGAAGGTGAACGTGCGGTCCTCGTAGATGGTGATTTCCACGGGGATGACGTTGCCACGCTGGGATTCGGTGGCGGCGTTGTAGGCCTTCACGAATTCCATGATGTTGACGCCGTGCGGACCGAGAGCGGTACCGACCGGCGGGGCGGGCGTGGCGGAGCCAGCATTCAGTGCGACCTTGACGAGGGCCGCAACCTTCTTCTTGGGAGGCATGAGGGGGTCCTTTTGTTGATGGTTGGTGCCGTTCCGGGGATTCGATCCTGTGGCTGGGAGGACGTTGCCGGTACGACGGATGGGGTCAGACGACCTTTTCGACCTGCTTGAATTCCAGGTCGAGGGGCGTCTCGCGGCCCATGAAGTCCACAAGGGCCTTCAGGCGCGCGGTCTTGGGGTTGATCTCGGTGATCGTGGCGTGCATGCCGGCGAAGGGGCCGTCAGCAACCATGATGGAGTCGCCGATCTCGAAGTCGAGGACCTCCACCTTCTTGGCACGCTGGCGCGCCGAGGTGCCACTGGTTTCGGCGGCGACCCTGGCAATGATCGACGGGGTCAGCATGTGGAGCACCTCCTCCACGCTCAGCGGGACGGGGGTCTGGCCGTGGCCGACGAAGCCGGTGACGGACGGGGTGTGGCGGACAACGCCCCACGACTCGTCGGTCAGTTCCATGCGAACCAGCACGTAGCCGGGGAGCACGCAGCGCGTGACGGTCTTGCGGGTGTTGTTGCGCAACTCGACGACGTCCTCGGTGGGGACGATGGTCTCGAAGATGTACTCCTCCATGTCCAGCGACTGGGCACGCGCGTCGACGTTCTGCTTGACGCGGTTCTCCATGCCGGAGTAGGTGTGGATGACGTACCAGTCACCCTCCTTCTCGCGCAGGGCCTGGCGGAACTCCTC
>JBDSRF010000109.1:0-43292 GCA_039929445.1 Arachnia sp.
GTGGATGACGTACCACTCGCCGAACTTCGCCTCGAGTTCCTGGCGGAGTGCCTCGATGGCGACGTCGGTGGCGTCGTCCGCCTCGTCGTCGCCCTCTTCCGGCTCGTCCGCCAGTTCAGCGAGTTCGGGCATCTCTTCGCCGTCGTCGTCAGCCAGGGGACCGCTGAGGTCAATCTCGACGTCGTCGGTGCTGACCTCGGGCTCGGCGGGGCCGCCCAGGTCGATTTCGAAGTCGTCGGCCGGGTTGGTGTTTTCACTCATCAGGAATCTCCAAACAGTGCCAGCAGGCCCCAGCCGAACAGCAGGTCAAGTGCGCCCACGAAAGCGATCATGAACAGCACGAAGATCAGCACGGCGAGGAACAGGACCCGCAGCTCCGACCACGTGGGCCACACGACCTTCTTGATCTCACTGGCGGACTGACGAACGAACGTGGCCGGGTTGCTGGCGGTATAGGGGTCGAGCTCGGCCTTCTGCGACTCGGAGCGCTTCCGGGTGGCAGTGGTCTTCTTGACGGGCGCATTGCCGCTGCGACGGACGGAGGAGGCAGAATCCTGCTCGTCCTCGGTGAACCCGTCCTCGAGTTCCGCGATGGTCTCGTCGTCCGCATCGGGGTCGAGTGCGACGTGGCCTCGACGCACCGGCGCGTTGGAACTGCGACGGCGGGTTGCCCCGCCCGGTGCAGTCACCTCGGCGTGCTCCGAGACGTCGCCGGCGGCGTCAGCCTCGATGTGGTCGGCAGATGAGTCCCCGAGCGCGTCAAACTCGCGGTCAGAGGCCCCCGTCGAATCGGGAGTCTTGTCGCTCACGCGGTTTCCCTTCGGTCAACAAACAAAATGCCTCACCGTCCATGGGACGGTAGGCGCCTGGAAACAGCCATACTGCTTCGCAGGGCAGGAGGGACTCGAACCCCCAACCTGCGGTTTTGGAGACCGCTGCTCTGCCAATTGAGCTACTACCCTTCATGACGGTGCCGTGTCGTCGGGGCACGCCCCGAACCGCCACCAGCATCACCAGTGCCTCCATGGTACGGCACGACCACCCCTGCGTCGAACCGGGAGGCGGAGGGCTCACAATGAGCCACCGATGATGTTCACCTCGGGTTCCAGGGAGATATCGAACCGGGCACGGACGCCGTCGCGCACCTCGCGGGCCAGCGCCAGAAGGTCGTCCGCGGTGGCGCCACCCCTGTTGGTCAGGGCCAGGACGTGCTTGCCGGACAGGGCCGCCCTCGCGTTGCCGTGCCCCTTGGCGAACCCGGCGTGCTGGATCAGCCAGGCGGCGCTCGTCTTCACGTGGTCGCCTGCGGGGAACCGCGGTGCTTCCGGGGGCAACCGGTCGGCCGCCTCCTTCGTCAGCAGGGGGTTGGTGAAAAAGGAGCCGCCGCTCCACGTGTCGTGGTCGGACTCATCCAGCACCATTCCCTTGCTGCGACGGATGGCGAGCACGGCCTCCCGGACGCGTGCGCTGCCGGCCCGCTCCCCCACGTCGACAGACAGGGCCCGGGCGAGTTCGGGATAGGCGACGGGGGCGCTCAACTCACCGAGGGAGAACTGGAACGACACGTCGAGGACGACCCAGC
The DNA here is from genome assembly GCA_039929445.1 of Arachnia sp. Lineage (GTDB taxonomy): Bacteria > Actinomycetota > Actinomycetes > Propionibacteriales > Propionibacteriaceae > Arachnia. The sequence goes on from JBDSRF010000109.1 coordinate 1,583, forward strand.
GGCCCGGCTCGCGCTTGAACAGGGAACTGCGGTACCCGAATCCACAGTCGACGGCCGCGAAGGTGGCGAGCTGTGCGAGCTGTCGGTCCCAGGTGCGTACCGAGCTGATGGTCTGCGACACGTCAGCGCCATAGGCCCCCACGTTCTGGATGGGTGTTGCGCCGACGGACCCGGGGATGCCGGACAGCGACTCCACCCCCGCCCACTCCCGCGAGACCGCGAACCCGACGAGTTCGTCCCAGCTCTCGCCTGCCTGCACCCGCACCATGGCACCGCCGCAGGCCGACACCTCGGCCGTCATGCCACGCGTGCCCACGTGCACGACTGTGCCGTCGAAGCCCTCCTCGGGCACCAGAACGTTGGAGCCGCCGCCGAGGACCAGCAGGGGTTCCCCCGACTCGTCACACCCACGGACCGACTCGATGAGTTCGTGCTGGGTGGTGGCCGTGATGAAGTGCCGGGCCGGCCCTCCCACGTGGAACGTGGTGTGCTCGGCCAGCCTCACCGATTCAGACGCGGACCCGGGGCTCCCGCGGTGGGAGACGAACCCCACCCGGCACTCGGCGTCCGACTCAGGCAATGCGCACCTGCGCCTTGGCGGCGCCCAGCACGGCCTCGTCACCGCAACGGGCGGTGATGGCCAGCGTGGCGACGTGGTCGGCCACGGCGGTGACGGTGGCGTTGTAGATGACGTCGACGCCCTCATCGGTGTCGGGCACCACCACGGGGCGCGTGAAGCGCACGAAATACTGCAGGACCGCACCCGGGTCACCGAGCCAGTCCGTCACGACGCGGAGCCCGGCGCCCATCGTCCACATGCCGTGCGCCACGACGCCCGGCAGGCCGATGGCGCGGGCGTGCCGGTCGGAGAAGTGGATCTCGTTGAAATCGGTGGAGGCGCCGGAGTAGCGCACGACACCGGCACGCGTGATCGTGACACGCACCTCCGGCAATTCCTGTCCGACTGTGACCTGCTCAGGCATTCGCATCCTCTCGTGTGTGCATCAGCGTCGACCGGGCGGTGACGGCGGGGTGGCCGTCCACGGTGAGGTCGACGACAACCGTGACCATGTCGAGGGTGCCGCGGTTGCGGACCCTCTCAATGCTGAGTGTCGCGACCACGTCGTCGCCGTCGCGCAACGGGCGCGTGAAATCGAAGGTCTGGTCGGTGTGCATGGTTCGGTGCAACGCAAGCCCGAGGTCGGCGTCGTCGAACAGTGAAGTCCACGCGTGCGCGGCGATGAGGGCCGCGAACGTGGGTGGGGCAACGGCGTCGTCGCCGCTGTAGGCGGGGTTGGGGTCGCCGAGCGCCGCGGCGAACTCAGCGATCTTGGCCGTGCTGACGCGGTACGCCGGCGCCGGCGGGTACGTACGGCCTGCGTGCTCTGGGCTGATGGGCATGGGCGCAAGGCTACCGAAGCCCTCGCGGCATTGCCCAGGGGCACGGGGTCCGACAATGCAACGACGGCTGCCCCCCTGTTCGGGGAGCAGCCGTCGTTGTGCAAGCGTGTGGTTCAGCGAGTCTCGCGGTGCGCCTGGTGGGTGCGGCACCTCGGGCAGAACTTCTTCAACTCGAGCCGGTCTGGGTTGTTGCGCCGGTTCTTCTTGGTGATGTAGTTGCGCTCCTTGCACTCGGTGCAGGCGAGTGTGATCTTAGGACGGACGTCCTGTCCCTTCTTGGCCATGATCTCATTCCTCTTGCTTGGCGCTGGATGGCGACGGTTGGATGAAGCGTTCGGTGACGAGGGCGGGAATCGAACCCGCGACACAGCGATTATGAGCCGCTTGCTCTACCGACTGAGCTACCCCGTCAAAGTAGTCCCTTACCCGAATTGCTCCGGAAAAGAACAGAGCCCCCATGCGGAGTCGAACCGCAGACCTTCTCCTTACCATGGAGACGCTCTACCTACTGAGCTATAGGGGCCAGCCGAGGTCCAAAGATACACAGGTTGCGGGCGGGGTGCCAAATCGGCCCCCGCCCCCGGTTCCTGCACCCCGGACCCAGGATGCGAACTCAGGCCATGAGCGCCGCGATGGCGATCTCCAGGGCGCCGGAGAACAGCGTCTCCCGCTCCTCGGCCGTGAGGTCACCGGAGCCGTCCATGAGGTGGTCGGAGGCGGTGAGGACCGCCAGGGCCTCCTTGCCGGCCGCCAGCGCGCATGCGTAGAGGCCTGCGGCCTCCATCTCCACGCCAAGGGTCCCCAGTGCGGACAGGGCTGCGATCGTGTCAGGACCCCCGCCGTAGAAGAAGTCGTTGGTGAACACAGGCCCCACGTGGACGGCGCGGTCCCCTCCGCGGGCCGCGTCGACGGCGGCGCGCAGCATGTCGAACGACGGCGCCAACGAAAGGGCAACCCCGGGCACGTTGATGGTGGCCACCGACGAGTTGGTGTGGGCCGCGGAGGCGATGATGACGTCGCGCACCGCGACGCTGCGCGGGATGGCGCCACAGGTGCCGACCCGGCAGATGCGCTCGACGCCGAAGTCCCGGTACAGCTCGGTGGCGTAGATCGACAGGGACGGAACGCCCATCCCGGATGCCATGGCCGTGACGGGGGTGCCGTCGATATGGCCGGTCCAGGCGCCGATGCCGCGGACATCGGAGACCAGCTTCGCGTCGGTGAGGCGCGTCCTGGCGATGCGCTCGGCGCGCTTCGGGTCACCGGGCATGATCACCAGCGGGGCAATGTCACCGGGTTCGCAGGCGATGTGTGGAGTGGACATGTCAGAGGTTTCCCATCAGTGTCTGGGTGAGGCGGGGCGGGGTGTGTGCCCAGCGGTGGGCGGGACCCCAATGTGCCCACCGTCAACGGCAACAGGCCCCGAATCAATTCGATTCAGGGCCTGGTGGCAGGTGTTGGATTCGAACCAACGAAGGCGTTGCCGACGGTTTTACAGACCGCTCCCTTTGGCCGCTCGGGCAACCTGCCGTGCTGGCACAGGCCAGCGATCCGAAACACTACCAAAGCAGGGCCCTGCAGGACAAAGCGGGTGCGGAAGCGTGGCGACCGGCACAATGGACCTCGACAATGGGCCCCGAGGGCCCCCTTTGCAGAAGAGGAGAGTTCCGTGGCATCCGACAACTCGTTCGACGTGGTCAGCAAGGTCGACAGGCAGGAAGTGGACAACGCCCTGAACCAGGCCGCCAAGGAGGTCAGCCAGCGTTTCGACTTCAAGAACACCGACTCGACCATTCGCTGGTCCGGGGAGAACATCGAGATGGAGGCGAACTCCGAGGATCGCGTCAAGGCCATCCTCGACGTGTTCCAGACCAAGCTCGTGCGGCGCAGCATCAGCCTCAAGGCACTCGACGCCGGCGAGGCCCGCGTGTCGGGGAAGATGTGGAAGATCACGGCCTCCACACAGGAGGGCATCACCCAGGAGAACGCCAAGAAGGTGTCGAAGCTGGTCAGGGACGAGGGCCCCAAGGGCGTGAAGTGCCAGATCCAGGGCGACGAGTTGCGGATCTCCAGCAAGAGCCGCGACGACCTCCAGGACGTGCAGAACCTCATCAAGGGCGCCGACTACGACTTCGCGGTGCAGTTCACGAACTACCGCTGAGGCACGCTGCGGGAGAGCGCTGGCGTCGGGCCAGGATTCTGACATGACGGCGGCGTCAGCGATCTCCTCCTCAGTAGACTGGCGGCCATGCGTCCTTCAGTGTTCCCGGACGATGGCCATCCCGCCACGGCTCTCGATGCGGCAATGAATGGCCCCGCGGCATCGGTGTCACGCCGCCCCAATCCGGCGCGGGACAGCTGTCTCCGATGACGTCCGCGATCTCAGGAGCCGCGCAGCCCAACGATGATCACGCGAAGCCCCGCCGCAGGCGCGGACGGGATTACTCAGCCAACATCGGGTTGATCGTGGTGGTGTTCGTGGTGATGGGTGGCGCCGTCCTCATCGCCGCAACGCTGGGCCTTGGAGCCGGCGTGATCATCGCCGGCTTCACAGCCATCTTCTTCACGCTGGGGGTCGGAGGGGGCTCCCTGCGCGCCGACCTGCGCAAGGCCGCGTGGTACGGCCCGTTGACCGCCCTGTCCGCCTCGGTGCCGCGCATTCTCGTTGAGTACAGCCCGGGGGCCGCGCTGGCGCTGGTCTGCGTGATCATCTTCGTGGCGGGACTCCTGCCCGTCCTGGGCAAAAACTATGCGCAGGCCGGACTGGGGCTCGGGCTCGCCACAGTACTCGGATTCGCCCTGCAGGCGGACACTGGGTTGCCGGGCCAGACCGTGGCCGCAGCCTTCGTCGGCGTCGCCTTCGTCGTGGCCCTGCGCGTCCTGTTGAAGGCGCGGGACCCCAGTGATGTGACGCGTCAACTGGTGGCCGAGACCCTGACCGGCACCGAACCGGGCTTCGACCAGGCCTGGACAATGTGGTTGCGGGACAAGCCGACGCAGTGGCTCGGCGACATCCTCCAGGTCGCTGTGGGATACCGCACGCTCCGGAGCCTGCTGAACGCCACCGACGCAACCGTCGTCGATGCTCGTGCCCGTGAGGTGGCCGCCGTGGTGGAGGCACTGGTGCCCCACAAACCTCGCCACGACGAGGCTGACACGGCCGAGCGCACCCCCGGGGGCGGTGCCACGCTGACACGTGCGCTGCAGGCGCTGGACCGGATCGAGACCCTGGCCCGTCTTCGTGACGCAACCCCGGTCCGCGGCACGTCGGCCGCGAGGAAGGCGTTCGCCCTCGCGTCGGTCCGCTCGGCGCTGACCTGGCGTTCACAGATTCTGCGGCACGCTCTCCGCACCGCCCTCGGAGTACTGCTGACGTTCGCGCTGGCCTGGGCCACCGTGGGACCCCGCGACCCGCTGGTCACCTCCATGGCCACGGCAGCCTTCGCGATCCTGCAGATCAGCTGGACCCAGTCACTCGTCAAGGCCAGGCAACGCGTCATCGGCGTCGCCGGGGGCGCAGCCCTCATGGCGTTGGCCCTGTGGGTCCTCCCCCCACAACTGCTGCTGCCCCTGTCCCTCCTCGCCGCGCTCGCCGGGCTGTGGCTCATCGCCGACAACCAGGTCCTCTCCATCGGCAGCTTCGTGGTCGTCTCCGTCGGCATGAACGTCGTGGGTGGGGGCCTCGACCCAACCCGGACCCTCCTCGAATACGTCCTGCTCCTGTTCGGCGGGGTCGCCGTCGGCCTGTTGATCGGTTTCGCCGTCGTGCCGCACCTCACGCCCGATCGGGTCGACGCACAGGTGAGCGACGCCACGCAGGCAGCCGCCGACCTGCTCCGCTGCACCGCACGGGCGGTACCCGCTGACGGCGGGGAACCCCACCGGGTCGCGGTCTCCCACATGCCGCTGCAACCCCTCTCCAGGCTGCGCACTTCCGTTGCCAATCTCCGATCCCCGCTGAACCCCAAGGATGAACAGGCGGGTGTTCTGGCCGCCGACTGCGCCTCCCTGGCCGTCCAGTTCGAGACGCTGGCGTTCGTCGGCATCCTCGAAACCGGTGCGGGCCGTCTCACGGCCCAGACGCTGGGAGATGCCGCTGACCTCCTGGCCGGCGCCAGCGATGACACCCCGAAGCGTCCCGTCACCCCTTCCGATGACGCTGAATTCGTGCAGCTCGCACGCTGGGTCGGCAACAACAGTCGCGACTTCCAGGCGGCCCACCGCCACGGCCCGCGGCCACCGTCGTGAGCGAAGTCCTCGATCACGCCGTCCTCCCGCGCGGCGGTCATCGGTACCATCGGGCCCCATGACCTCCCCGCTCGTCCTCGGCTCGCACAACGTCAACGGAATCCGCGCAGCACTCCGGCGCGGATTCCGTCAGTTCTGGGACGAGGAGGGCGCCGACGTCGTCGCGCTGCAGGAGGTGCGGTGCCGCCTCGCGGACCTGCCCGCCGAGGCGTTCACGGGCTACCACACGGCTCTGGAGACCGGGACGCTGCCGGGCCGCAACGGGGTGGCCATCCTGACGAGGCACGCCCCAGCCGCGGTGCGCAGCCTCTCCGGGACCGCGTTGCTCGCGGGTCCCGACGGGATCTTCACCGAGGTGGAGGCCATCCACCTCCCCAACCGCGACCTCGCCCATTTCGCCCACGAGGGCCGCTACATCGAGGTCGACCTGTCGGAGGCCCCCGTGCGCGTGGCGTCGCTGTACCTGCCCAAGGGTGCTGCCTGGCCGCACGAGGAGGACGGGAAGGACAAGTACGACCGCAAAATGCGCTTCCTCAAGGGCCTGTCCCGGCTGCTCACCAGCTCACGACGGGAGGCCGCCGCACAGGGCCGGGAGTTCGTGGTGGTGGGCGACTTCAACATCGCGCACACCGAGCTGGATCTGAAGAACTGGCGGACGAACAAGCGGTCGGAGGGTTTCCTGCCGGAGGAGAGGGAATGGTTCAGTTCCGTTGTGGGGCCGCGTCGCCTGCTCGACGTGGTGCGCCACGTCCACCCGGGCGTCGACGGGCCCTACACGTGGTGGTCGTGGCGTGGCCAGGCCTTCACCAACGACGCGGGATGGCGGATCGACTACCACCTGGCCTCCCCCGCGCTCGCCCGATCAGCCACCAGCGCACGCGTGGCGCGCGAGGTGGACTACGAGTCCCGGATCAGTGACCACAGCCCCGTGGTGGTGCACTACGACCTGTCCGCCACGGCTTCCTGACGTCAGGGAACCGGTTGGGTGCGTCGACCGCTCACGGGCTCCCAGTGCTGCTTCAGTGTGTGCCCGCGGATCGACTCCCAGGCGGCGAACATCAGCAGCAGGGCCACCACCCAGAAACCGTTGCGCAGCGCGAAGTTCATGGCCGAGTAGCTCAGCAGCACCGCCGTGACCACGACGGCCACGCGCAGCCACCGCGATGACGGCCTCGTCATCGGGAACAGCACACCACCCCACAGCACGTACCAGGAGTGCAGGGCTGGGGCGCAGAACGCGAAGAGCAGGAACGACCACGACAGGAAGTGCAGCGGGCGCCGACCCAGGTGCCTGACGGCCAGCCAGACCGTGCCGACGGCGAACACCCCCACCCCCACCGCACGGGACGCATTGATGGCGGCCCGACCTGACGGGTCCCACCCGAACGCGTCGACCCCCCACTGCGCGATGTGCCCCACCACGGTGAAGGGCGAGACGGTGTCCACCAGGCCGGGCACGTTGACCGCATTGATCCAGCCGAACCCGAGACCGGTGGCGACGCTGATGCCCGAGAACACAGCCACGGCCAGACCCAGCGATGCCGCCACCCGCAGCCCGGCGCGGAGCACCGGGACGGGTTGCCTCCAGCTGAGGAGCGGGACCACCAGGAATGGCAGCACCACCGCGGCCAGGATCGCCGGTTGCTTGATGGCAGCGGCGACTCCGACGATGAGAGCGCCCAGCCACCACTGCCTCAGATGCAGCGTCAGCCAGATCGCCAGCACCATGAGGCCGGTCATCAGGGCGTCGTTGTGCATGCCGCCGATGAAGTCGATGATCAGGATGGGGTTGCACATCACGAACCAACTCGCCGCGGACGGATCAACCCCCACCTGCCTCGCGATCCGCGGAGTGCACCAGCCGATGAGCACCACACCCAGCAGTGCCGGCACCCGCATCAGGAGGGTGGCCGTGAACGGGTCGAAACCGGCCAGGATCACGATGCCGTGGCTCATCTTGAGCGCGAGCGGTCCGTAGGGCGCCGTCGTGTCCCGCCACACCCACGCCACCTGGTCGGCGAAGTAGCCCGGCAGGACGCTGGGGCCCACCTCGTAGGGGCTGATGCCGTTGTGGAGCATCCAGCCCTGGGCGGCGTAGGAGTACGCATCGTGGGAGAAAACGGGCGGCGCCAGCAGGAGTGGGAGCGCGATGATGGTCAGCACCGCCCAGTGGCGCAGCTGGGGGCGACCGAGTCCTCGCCGCCTGGCGGGACGTAGACGCAGCCATGTCTCCAACAGCAGGGCGAGCCCCACCATCGTGAACACGGTGCCCAGGACCCTGAAGACGGCGCCGTCCCAGTGGAACTGGTTCAACACCCCCCACACCGGCGAGGCCTGCGGCAGGTAGGCGGGGCTCAGGGTACCCACGAGGATGCAGAAGGACCCCAGGAAACCCACCTGAACGGCCCTGACGGAGGCGGCCTCACGGAGAGCGGCGAAGGCGCGACGCAGCCGGCTCACGTCGGCCCGTGGGGGCGGAGGGCCTCGCGCTGGTGCACGAGGTCGGCGAGGCTGGTGGTGGCGGGGACGTCGAGGACAAGCACGGAGCCGTCCCCGAACCAGTCCCGAAGCGTCGCCATGCCCTGATCCTACGAGACGGGCGGGCACCTGGCGGCCGGTGGCGCAGCGGTGCGCGATGGGGGTGTCAAAACGTCGTGCCTACAATGGCTGCGACACCAGTACCGATGCCGTGAAAAAGACAAGGACACCATCCCGTGGCACAACCACAACCCCTTGACCGGGTTGTCATTCGCTTCGCCGGTGACTCCGGCGACGGCATGCAACTGACAGGCGACAGGTTCACCGCCGAAGCCGCAGGCCTCGGCAATGACATCGCCACCCTCCCCAACTTCCCTGCAGAGATCCGTGCCCCCCAGGGCACGCTGCCCGGGGTCTCCAGTTTCCAACTGCACTTCGCGGACTTTGACATCGTCACCCCCGGCGACCGACCCGACGTGCTCGTGGCCATGAACCCGGCCGCGCTGAAGGCCAACCTGGCCGACCTGCCGCGCGACGGCGTCATCATCGTCGACACGTCGGACTTCACCAAGCGCAACCTCAGCAAGATCGGGTGGGACTCCAACCCGTTGGAGGACGGCACCCTGGAGAGCTACAAGGTGCACGCGCTGAACCTGACACACCTTGCCACGGAGACAGTCAAGCCCTTCGGCCTGACCCGCAAGGACGCGTCGCGCACCAAGAACATGTTTGCCCTGGGGCTGCTGAGCTGGATGTACTCCCGGTCGCTGGACGGCACGATCTCCTTCCTGCAGCGCAAGTTCGCCGCCAAGCCCGACATCCGTGACGCCAACATCGCGGCAGCCCAGGCCGGCCATGCCTACGGCGAGACCACGGAGTCGTTCGAATTCCGCTACGAGGTGGCGCCCGCCCCCATGAAGCCGGGCCGCTACCGCCAGGTCTCCGGCAACATGGCCACGGCGTACGGCCTCATGGCTGGCGCCCACAAGGCCGACATGCAGCTGTTCCTGGGGTCCTACCCCATCACGCCGGCCTCGGACATCCTGCACGAGCTCTCCAAGCGCAAGGACATCGGCGTCGTCACCTTCCAGGCGGAGGACGAGATCGCTGGCGTCGCCGCCGCGCTCGGTGCCTCATACGGTGGGGCACTGGGCGTCACCAGCACGTCCGGCCCCGGCATCCTCCTCAAGTCGGAGACCATCAGCCTCGGGGTCATGACGGAGATTCCGCTCGTGATCGTCAACGTGCAGCGTGCCGGGCCGTCCACCGGCATGCCCACCAAGACGGAACAGGCGGACCTGCTGCAGGCCATCCACGGCCGCAACGGCGAGGCGCCGGTACCGGTCATCGCCGCGAAGTCCGCCATCGACTGCTTCGACACCGCAGTGGAGGCGTGCCGCATCGCCATCAAGTACCGCACGCCGGTCATCATGCTGAGCGACGGCTACCTGGCCAACGGGTCGGAGCCGTGGCGCATCCCCAACCTGGACGACATCGCTCCCATCGAGCCCGGATACGCCACCGAACCCAACGGGACAGACGCCAAGGACAAACCCATCTTCCTGCCCTACGACCGTGATCCGGAGACGCTGGCGCGAGCCTTCGCCATCCCGGGGACGCCCGGCCTCGAGCACCGCATCGGCGGCATCGAGAAGGCGGCGGGCACGGGCAACGTCTCCTACGACCCCGACAACCACGACGCCATGGTGCGCACCAGGGCGGCCAAGATCGACGGCATCGTGCGGGACATCCCGGACGTCGAGGTGGCCGACCCGTCAGGCCGGGCGCGCGTCCTCGTGCTGGGGTGGGGGTCCACGTGGGGCCCCATCACCGCAGCGGCCCGTCGTGTGCGTCTCAGTGGCCGCGACGTGGCCACCGCCCACCTGCGCCACCTGAACCCCATGCCTGCCAACCTCGGCGACATCCTGCGTCGCTACGACAGGGTCATCATCCCCGAGATGAACCTCGGACAACTGGCGAGCCTCATCAGAAGCCGCTACCTCGTCGACGTCCACAGCTACTCCCGCGTCCGGGGCCTGCCCATCTCGCTCAGCGAGCTGGAGCAGGACCTGATCGCCGAGATCGACAAGCACACCCAGGAGGCCTGAGATGAGTTCACCTTCCGGACTCTCCGGAGTACCCATGGCGATCACGCCGCTCAACCGCAAGGACTTCACGAGCGACCAGGAGGTCCGCTGGTGCCCCGGCTGCGGTGACTACGCCATCCTTTCCACGTTCCAGGCGATGATGGCCGAGCTCGGCCTGCGCCGGGAGAACACCGTCATCGTGTCCGGCATCGGGTGCGCATCACGCTTCCCGTACTACGTGGACTCCTACGGCATGCACTCCATCCACGGCCGCGCGCCGGCCATCGCCACGGGCGTGGCCATCACGCGGCCTGACCTCAACGTGTGGGTGGTCACCGGCGACGGTGACGCGCTGTCCATCGGCGGCAACCACCTCATCCACACGCTGCGCCGCAACGTGAACCTCACGATCCTGCTGTTCAACAACCAGATCTACGGGCTCACCAAGGGCCAGTACTCGCCAACATCGGAGCAGGGCAAGGTCACCAAGTCCACCCCCTACGGCTCCGTGGACAGCCCGTTCAACCCCATCTCGCTGGCGATCGGGGCCGAGGCCACCTTCGTTGCCCGCGCCATCGACTCCGACAGGCAGGGGCTGACCGAGGTCATGACCGCGGCCGCCGCGCACCGGGGCACGTCGCTCGTGGAGATCTACCAGAACTGCCCCATCTTCAACGACGATGCCTTCGCCGGCCTGAAGGGCCCTGACGCCGCGGACGCACTCATTGTGCTGCGGGACAAGGAGCCCATCACCTTCGGGCGAGACGGTCAGTTCTGCGTGGCCCGCAACGACTCCTTCGAGATCGAGGTGGCCAACACCGCCGAAGTGGACCCGGCACGCATCGTCGTGCATGACGTGGCGCGCAAGGACCCGTCGCAGGCCTTCGCCATCTCCCGGCTCACCGAGTCGGGCGTGCTGCGGCAGGCGCCCGTGGGGATCTTCCGGCAGGTGGAGCGGCCCGCGTACGACGACCTCGTCCGCGACCAGATCAGCCTCGCCCAGAGCGAGGACCGTGGCGCGGCGCTGGCGGCCGTCATCGCAGGCAACGACACCTGGGAGGCCGGCGCGAAATGAGCCAGGGGTCCACGCCGTGGGGCCGACGTCCCGGCGAGGACCCTGTCCCCCCACCTCCACCCGGTGACGGCCCGTCCTCGGCGGCCACGCCGTCGCGGCCCGGCTCGGGGGTCATCCGCCCCGTGCCGCTGCCGGACGGTGCAGCGTCCTTCGAGGCGATCGCCATGCAGTCGGTGCTGAGCAGGGCCCGGGACAACAGCCGCTTCGCAGCGCCCGACACAGCCGACGACCCCCACCGCCGGGGCCGCCGGCCGCCCACCCGGGTGCTGCTCGTGGTGGCCATCGTCGTCATCGCACTCGGGATCGCCTCCGGCGCCCTGTGGGTCAGCATGTTCCGGGACAAGGGCACCGACCCCAACACGGTGGTGGTGGCCTCCGAGACCGTGGGCGCCAAGCTGCGCACACCCCAGGAGACGGTCCGGGGCTACCTCACGGCGCTGGAAGCCGGGGACATCGAGAAGGCCCTGACCTTCGGCCCCCTGGCCGGCACGGGCTCCCAGGCCCTCCTCAACCCCGCCTCGTATGCCGCCATGCCGGAGGAGTCACGCCCCCGCGACATCTCGATCGGCACCGACGACCCCCTGGCCACCGAGATCCCCGTCACCTACACGATGTCGGGCAAGCCGGTTTCCACCGTCATCCGTGTCACGCGCACGGACTCCGGCTCCTACGACCTGGTCCGCTCCACCGTGACCATCCAGCTGCAGATCGTGGGCGGCGACAACCTCCCCGTGTTCGTGAACGGGGTGGCGGTGGTGCACCCTCTGCCGCTGGAGGTGGTGCCCGGCACGTACACGCTCACCACTGGCCTTCCGTTCGTGGCCTTCCCCGCGATCTCCAGCACGCTGCCCATCCAGTCGTTGGCACGCTCCGACGTCGGGATCTTTGTCATCAACCCGGAGCTGACCACGGAGGGGACATCCGCCTTCCTGGAGGCGGCCCGCACCTCGCTGACACGCTGCATCGCAGCATCGCAGCTGACCCCCGCCGGCTGCCCCAACGGGATCAGCGCCAGGAAGCCGGTGGTCCCCGGCAGCGTCAAGTGGTCCATGCCGAACTCCTCCGCCGTGTGGAACTCGTTCTCCCCCTCGCTGTCCCCCACGGACCAGACCGTGGCCGTCACGACGTTCCCCCTCAACCTCAAGGCGTCGATGGACTACACCGACGGCAGCAACTCCGGGTTCACCGACGTCCGCCTGACCGCGGTGCTCAGCGCCACCATGCTCGGCACCGACCCCGCAGCCGTCACGGTGACCTGGGGGCGCTGAACACCTTGGGTACGGTGGTACCCATGACGACCGCGCTCAACTTCGACCACTTCGACACCTCCGTCCCCGCGACGCACGACCTGTTCAGGCACGCCAACGGCACCTGGCTGAAGGAGGTCGCCATCGCCGCGGACAAATCCGGTGCCGGCGCCTTCATCGACCTGCGGGACGCCTCCGAGGCGGCCGTCCGCGACATCATCACCTCCATGGCTGCGGACGGCGCCCCCGATGACGAGCGTCGCAAGATCGCCGACCTGTACGCCTCCTTCATGGACACCGAACGCGTCGAGGCCCTCGGCGCCTCCCCACTACAGCCCGTCCTGGCACGGATCGACGCCATCGACAACGCCCGTGGCCTGTCCGCGCACCTCGGCTGGTCGCTGCGGCACGGCTTCTCCTCCCTCGTGGCTTTCGGGGAGGACTCCGACCCGGGGAACCCGCAGCGCTACGTGATGTTCACGGGCCAGGCGGGTCTGGGGCTGCCCGACGAGGAGTACTACCGCCTGGACGAGCACTCCGACATCCGTGCGGCCTACAGGGCCCACCTGGAGAGGGTTCTGGAACTAGCCGGGGTGGAGGACGCAGCGGCGCAAGCCGATGCGATCTTCGCACTGGAGACAAGCATCGCGTCGCACCACTGGGACAAGGTGCGCACCCGCGACCTTCGCCAGATGTACAACCCCATGACGTGGGAGGAGTTCACCGCGTCGGCTCACGGCATCGACTGGGAGGCCTTCGCGGAGGCTGCGGAGCTGCCGGTGGAGAAGGTGGCCGACCTCGTCGTCGGTCAGCCGTCGTTCGCCACGGCCGCGGGCGAACTCGTGGCGTCGACGGATCTGGCCGCCTGGAAGGCCTGGGCCCGCTGGAAGGCCGTCTCCGCCCTGTCGCCGTGGCTGTCGTCGGACTTCGTGGAGGCCCGCTTCGACTTCTACGAGAAGACCCTGCAGGGTACGGAACAGCTGCGCGACCGCTGGAAGCGGGGGGTCTCCCTCGTCGAGGGCGTGCTCGGCGAAGCCATCGGCAAGGTCTACGTGCAGCGTCACTTCCGCGGCGGCGCCAAGGAGGCCATGGACAGCCTCGTGGCCAACCTGTTGGCCGCGTACCGCATCTCCATCGAGAAGCTGGACTGGATGACGGAGCCCACCCGCGTCGAGGCGCTCGAGAAGCTGTCGAAGTTCCGCCCCAAGATCGGCTTTCCCGACGAATGGCGCGACTACTCGGCGCTGGAGGTCGTGCCCGATGACCTCGTCGGCAACGTGTTGGCCGCCAACTCCTTCGAACTGGACCACACGCTGGAGAAGCTCGGCGGCCCCATGGACCCGAACGAATGGCTCATGTACCCGCAGACGGTCAACGCCTACTACCACCCGCTGCGCAACGAAATCGTGTTCCCGGCCGCCATCCTGCAGCCGCCGTTCTTCAACGTCGACGCCGACGACGCCGTGAACTACGCCGCCATCGGTGCCGTCATCGGCCACGAGATCGGCCACGGGTTCGACGACAAGGGCTCCACCTGCGACGGCGACGGCAGGCTGCGCGACTGGTGGAGCGCCGAGGATCGGGAGGCGTTCGAACAGCGCACGCACCGCCTCATCGCCCAGTACGACGAACTCTCCCCCGAGGGCGCCGACGGTGTCCGCGTCAACGGTGAGCTGACCGTCGGGGAGAACATCGGTGACCTGGGGGGCCTCGGCATCGCCTGGAAGGCGTGGCTGCTGGCCGGCGGTGACCCGAACGGCGAGGAGATCGACGGCTTCACACCCGGGCAGCGGTTCTTCTTCGGCTGGGCCGCGGCCTGGCGTGGCCTGCTGCGCCCCGAAGCCCTGAAGCAGCGGCTGGCCACCGACCCGCACTCCCCCGCGGAGTTCCGCTGCAACCAGATCGTGCGCAACCTCGACGCCTTCCACGAGACGTTCGGCACCACCGAGGACGACGGACTGTGGCTGGCGCCCGAGGACCGGGTCCTCATCTGGTGATCAGTCACCGCAGAGGTGCCGCCCGGGGCGACGCTTCGCCGCCCCGGCGGCCCTGTCCCGGCTAGGCTGTCGAGATGGAACAACTGGTGGCCCGGCTTGGCCTGGGCGTCTGCGACGACGGATTCATCAGCGCCGACGACCTCGGCGTCAACCGTGGTGACGGCTGCTTCGACGCCACGCTCGTGCGAGTGGACGGCGGCGCCGTCACCGCCGATTTCGTCGACGAACATTTGGAACGTCTGCAGCACTCATCCGAGATCCTCGGCATGCCACCGGTGGACGTTCATGCGTGGCGGGAACTCACGGCCGACGCGCTGGCGGAATGGGCCCGTCGCGAGGGGCCGGAGGCCGTGTGCAAGTTCGTGCGCACCCGGGGCCAGGAGACTGACCGCGGCGAGCCGCTCGGATTCATCACCATCACCGAACTCAGTGCACAGCGCATCGCCGCTCGCGAGTCGGCCACGGCCGTCACGTTGTCCGCGGGCCGCCCGGCCGACGGACTGTCCAGGGCACCCTGGCTGTTGGGCGGCGCCAAGACCCTGTCCTACGGCACCAACCTCGCCTTCGTGCGTGAGGCACACCGCCAGGGCGCCACCGACCCCATCCTCGTGACGACCGACGGTGTGGTCCTCGAGGGTCCGCAGTCGGGGGTTCTCGTCCTGAAGGACGGGTTGCTGTTCTCCACTCCTGTCGTGGAGACGGGGATCCTGGACTCCATCACCGTCCGTCATGCCCTGAAGGGTTGGAAGGGTCTGGGACGGCCCACGGAACTCAGGCGCTACGGCGCGGAGGAGTTGGTGTCGGCGGACGCCGTCTGGCTCGCCAGTTCCATCCGGGGTGTTACGCCGGTACTCCAGTTGGACGGCCACGACCTGCCGCAGGACCCCGTCGTCACCGACGAACTCCGGGGCCTCGTCCGCCCGTAGCCTCGCCGAACTCCCCCTCACCAGCCCCTCGTTGCACCGCCGTTCGTCCCGCATGTGCGGCTCTCAGGCAGCAGGGAAGACGGCGCCGGCTAGGTGGTGCAGTCCCCGGCCATGAAATCGGAGGCGCTCACGACGCTGTAGTGGGGCGCAGCCCTACCCCCGTCGTACTTCAGGACCGTGCCCGGCTGCAACGCCTCGATGTCGGTGACCCTGAAACCCTCGGGCCCCTCGGCGTAGTACGAGTTGTTGTCGGTCCAGGCGCTGATCTCCATGAGTCTGCCCGTCACGGGCAACTCCAGCAAGGGGTCGGATGCGGTGACACCGTCTGTTCCCGGGCCCAGGAGCGGCCACTGGATGCTCAGCGAGCGCGCCTTCCTGTCGATGTCCCACTCCGTGATGGATCCGCCGGACTCCTGCGACCAGGACAGGGTCGCGCCGTGGAGCGACGCAGTGCAGGTCCTCAGGAAGACGGTGAGGGTCCCGTCGTCAGCGCGCCCCACACCCACCCAGCCATCCTGCGGGACACTGCAGCCTCCGAGCAGCAGGGGGACGAGGGCCGGAAACAGGGAGGCGGCGACTGTGCGGGAAGGACGGGGTCGGGTCACGCCAGTGACGATATCTCGACATGCGTCCACATCGTCGCGACGGCGGGCAAGCGGCGGGGCTACGGCTCAGGTGGAGCGTTCGACCAGGTCGGTGCAGACCTGGGCCAGCATCTCCTTGGCCAGCCCGTCCGGCAGGACTTCCAGGTGGCTGCGCGCCAGTTCGGCGCGGCGGCGGACCTCGGCCTTGGCCCGGCCCATGACGGGGTGTGCCCGCAACCCGTCGAGGGCCTCGGCCAGTGCCTCGTCGGACTCCAGGTCGGCGTCGATGAGGTTCTTGAGCTCGGCATCGGCGGGGTCGGATGACGCGCCCAGCATCAGGGTGGGCAGCGTCGGGACGCCCTCGCGGAGGTCGGTGCCGGGGGTCTTGCCCGTCGCGTCGGAGGTGATGTCGATGACGTCGTCGCTCAACTGGAAGACCACACCCACCTCCTCGCCGTAGGAGCGCAGGGCCTCGATGACTTCCTTGGAGGCGCCGGAGACCATGCCCCCGAAGACAGCGGACGTGGCAATGAGGGAACCGGTCTTGTCGGCCACCACCTGCAGGTGGTGCGCCAGGGGGTCCTCCCCCTCGCCGGGGCCACGCGTCTCCGCGATCTGGCCCTGCACGAGCCTGGCGAAGGTGTCAGCCTGCAGCGCCACGTACTCCACGCCCAGCTTGGCGACCCGCGCGGAGGCACGGGAGAAGAGGTAGTCACCGATGAGGATGGCGATGGAGTTTCCCCAGCGAGCGTTGGCGGACGGGGCCGCACGCCGCAGGTCCGCCTCGTCCATGACGTCGTCGTGGTAGAGGCTGGCCACGTGTGTGAGTTCCACCACGAGGGCGGCGTCGATGAGGTCGCCCTCGTCGACGGGACCGCCGAACTGGGCGGCAAGGAACACCAGCGTGGGACGGAAACGCTTCCCCCCGGCGGAGATGATGTGGGTGGCTGCCTCCGTCACGAATGGCGCGTCGGAGGTCGCCGCGTCGACGAGGACCTCCTCGAAGCGCGCGTGCAGGCGCTCCAGCTCGGTGGACTCAACCACGGACCATCACATCCCTCACTCGTGTCATCGTGTGCCGCCTTGCGCCGTCGTGGACTAGCGGATGAACGCTCCGGCGGTGCCGGCCAGGTCCAGCACGCCACCGGGGACCAGGCCCAGGATGATCGTTCCCAGCGTGGCCACCACCAGCACGCCCCACGTCCAGGCGGACGGGGTGCCGACCTCGGCCGTCTCCCCCGTGACCGGCTCCGTGAACCACATGACGACCACGAGCTTCAGGTAGAAGAAGGCGGCTACGAGGCTGAAGACGACGGCCACCAGCACGAGCCAACCGTAGCCACCGTCCCAGGCGGACGCGAACACGACGAGCTTGCCCACGAACCCACCGGTCAGCGGGATGCCCGCGAAGCTCAGCAGGAACAGTGTCATGAGGCCAGCAGCGAGCGGGCTGGTGCGACCCAGACCGCGCCACGAGGAGATGTTGTTGGCCTCTCCACCGGAGCGACGCACCATCGTGATGATGGCGAAGGCTCCCAGCGTTGCCAGCCCGTAGGCGAGCAGGTAGAAGCCGATCGACGACACGCTGGAGAGGGCAACACCCTCACCGGCGGCAACCACACCGACCACGCCCACCAGCAGGAACCCTGCATGGGCGATGGACGAGTAGGCGAGCAACCGCTTGATGTCGGTCTGGACCAGGCCGATGACCGAGCCGACCAGCATGGTGGCGACGGCCACCACGGCGAACATGGGCTGCCAGTCCCAGCGCGCCCCGCCCAGCGCCACGAAGAACACGCGCAGCAGCGCGGCCACGGCGGCGGTCTTGGTGGCAATCGCCATGAAGGCTGTGACGGGCGTCGGGGCGCCGGTGTAGACGTCGGGCGTCCACGAGTGGAACGGCACGGCACCCAGCTTGAACAGGACACCGACGCCCACGAGCACGATGCCGGCCAGCAGCAGCGAGTGGTCGCCCTTCCCAGCAGTGATGGCGTCGGCGATCTCGTGCAGGTGGAAGCCCCCGGAGTAGCCGTAGAGCATCGCGATGCCATACAGCAGGAATCCGGAGGAGAGGGCGCCGAGCAGGAAGTACTTGAGCGCGGCCTCCTGGCTGAGCAGGCGGCGGCGACGCGCCATCCCGCACAGCAGGTACAGCGGGAGGGAGAAGACCTCCAGCGCCACGAACAGCGTGAGCAGGTCGTTCGCGGCGGCGAACATCATCATCCCGAAGAGGGAGAACAGCAGCAGCGGGAAGATCTCCGTGTGCTCACGGTGGAGGCGGTCAGCCTCACGCTCGAGCGGGGATCCCGGCACCGTGGCCGCCGACGAGGCGAACGCGGACGCCCCGTTGCCGAGCGAACGCTCGGCGAACATGGCAAGGCTGCCCAACCCGAACAGCAGCAGCAGCGACCAGAAGAGATAGGCGGGCTTGTCCAGCGTGATGGACCCCATGGCCGCGATGGTGGGCTCGGCGCTGACCCAGTTGGTGATGGTCAGTGCCAGTGCAGCGACGATGGACAGGGAGGCCAGGGCCACCTGCGCCACGTAGCGGCTCGCGCGCGGGACGAGTGCCTCGACGAGCACTCCCAGTGCGGCGCCGCCCAGCAGCACCAACAGGGGTGAGAGCAGGAGCCATTCAATGGTGGGCGCCGTGATCATCAGTTGCCTTCCTCGATCTGCGGGGCGGGGTCCGTGACGCCGCTGGAGTTCATGATGGCCACGGAGGTTTCATCCGCGACCTCCAGCAGAGGCTTGGGCAGGAAACCGAGCGCCAGCAGGAGCACGATGAGCGGCACGACGGCAGCCTTCTCGCGGAGGTCCAGGTCGGTGCGCACGGTTTCCGCCACCTGCGGTGTGACGGGGCCCGTCATGGTGCGCTGGTACATCACCAGCACGTAGGCGGCGGACAGGACCATGCCGACGGTGATGACGGCGGTCTGGATGGGGTAGCGCTGCCAGCCGCCGGCCATGGTGAGGAACTCACCCACGAAGCTGCCGAAGCCTGGCAGCGACAGCGTCGCCAAACCGGCCATGAGCAGGACGCCTGCGAGCACGGGCGCCACCTTCTGCACACCGCCGAAGGCGGCAATGTCGGCGGTGCCGCGGCGGTGGACGAGGAAGCCCACCACGAGGAACAGCCCGGCGCTCGAGAGGCCGTGGTTCAGCATGTAGAAGATGGAGCCGCTGATCGACTGCGTGGTCATGGCGAAGATGCCGAAGACCATGAAGCCGAAGTGGCTGACCGATGTGTAGGACACGAACCGCATGAGGTCGCGCGATCCCATGGCCATGAAGGCCCCGTAGACCACGGACACGACGGCCCAGACGAGGATGACGGGTGTGGCCCAGGCGCTCGCCTCGGGGAACACCAGCAGGCAGACCTTGATCATGCCGAAGGTGCCGATCTTGTCGAGGACGCCGACGAGCAGGGTGGAGGTGCCCGGCGTGGCCTGCTCGGCCGTGTCGGGAAGCCAGGTGTGGAAGCCCACCAGCGGCGCCTTGACGGCGAACGCGAAGAAGAATCCGGCGAACAGCCACTTGCCCACGGTGCCGCTGAGGTCGAGCTTGGCCAGGTCACTGAACAGGAAGCTGACGTTGCCCTGCTCGGATCCGACGGCGTACAGCCCGGCGACGGCCACCAGCATGACGAGACCGCCCGCCAGCGAGTAGAGCAGGAACTTCAGCGCAGCGGAGCCGCGACGGGCGCCGCCCCAGCCGGCCACCATGAAGTACATGGGGATCAGCGTTGCCTCGAAGGCGATGTAGAAGAGCAGGACGTCGGAGGCCATGAAGACGTACAGGGCCAGGCCCTGCATGGCCAGGGCCATGGCGAAGAACGTGCGGGTGCTCCAGCGCGCCTCGGGGCGGTCCCCCACGTTCCATTCGGCGATGAAGACCGCCGGGACGAGGATGACCGTCAGGAGGACGAGGATGCCGCTCATGCCGGAGAACTCGAGCGCGTACCAGGCACCGATGGGCCGGATCCACGGGGTGGCCTCGGTGAGGGCAGTTCCGCGCGACAGCACGAAGACGAGGATGCCCATCACTGTGGTGGCGAGGGCGAACCCGAGGCCGATGAGCTTGGCGACGTGGCCACGGGTGAACAGCAGCACCAGTGCGCCCACCAGTGGCAGCAGGGCCAGGATGGTCAGAAGGGGAATTGAGTTGAACATGTTGCCTTCCTCCTCAGACCAGTTGCCCGAAGACCACGACCGCGGCGACTGCCACGACCCCGATCACGAACGTCAAGCCGTAGGTGCGGACATAACCGTTTTGTGCGCGGCGCAGCCACGAACCGAGACCGCCCGCCATGTTGGCGGAACCCATCACGAGGCCGTCGACCACGCCGTGGTCGAACGCCTCCGTGCCCGCCACGAGACCCTTCACGGGGCGCACCACGGCGTATTCGTTCAGGGCGTCGCCGTACAGGTCGGAGCGTCCCGCCAGGACCAGCGGGTTCTTGGTGGCGGGAGCGGTGCGGGGGATGTCGCCGCGGTGCAGGAACCAGCCGACCGCCACGCCCAAGGCCACGACGGCCAGGGTGAGCAGCGGGATGAGCCCGAGCGAGAACACCTCGGTGGGGTGGACCTCGCCGCCCGTGGCGGGTGCCAGCCAGCCCTGGATCCAACTGTTCATGAACAGTCCGGCCACGAGCGACAGGACGCCGAGCACGATGAGCGGGATTGTCATGACCAGCGGCGACTCGTGCGGGTGCACGTCGTCGTTCCATCGCCGGGGGCCGAAGAACGTCATCACCATGAGCCGGGTCATGTAGTAGGCCGTGACGCCTGCGCCGATGAGGGCCAGCACGCCGAGGGCCGGGTTCGACTCGAACGCGGCCTCCACGATGTGGTCCTTGGAGTAGAAGCCCGCCGTGAAGGGGAAGCCGATGATGGCGAGGTAGCCGGCGCCGAAGGTGAGGAAGGTGATCCTCATGACCTTGCCGAGGCCGCCGAAGTTGCGCATGTCCACTTCGTCGTTGGTGCCGTGCATGACGGAGCCGGCGCCGAGGAACATGTTGGCCTTGAAGAAGCCGTGGGTGATGAGGTGGAAGATCGCGAATGCGGCGCCGATGGGGCCGAGTCCTGCGGCCAGCATCATGTAGCCGATCTGGGACATGGTGGAGCCGGCGAGCACCTTCTTGATGTCGTCCTTGCTGGACCCGATCCAGGCGCCCGCGAGCAGCGTCACGGTGCCGACGATGGCGACGGCCAGTGTGGCGACGTCGCTCATGGCGTAGATGGCGTGGCTGCGGACCACGAGGTAGACACCGGCGGTGACCATCGTGGCGGCGTGGATGAGGGCGGACACCGGGGTGGGGCCCTCCATGGCGTCCAGCAGCCAGGACTGCAGGGGCACCTGAGCCGACTTGGCACACGCACCCACGAGGAGCATGATGCCGAGCAGCGTGGCCCACGTGCCCGAGAGTTGCGGGGCGCCGGCGTTGACGTCGGCGAAGGCCGATGAACCGAACATGGCAAGCATGATGAAGATGGCGATGACCATTCCCATGTCACCGACGCGGTTGACGACGAACGCCTTGACACCGGCGGCGGCGGCGGAGGGCTTGTGGGCCCAGAAGCCGATGAGCAGGTAGGACGCCAGGCCGACACCCTCCCAGCCAAGGAACAGGACCAGGTAGTTGTCCGCCAGCACCAGGATCAGCATGGCGGCCACGAACAGGTTGAGGTAGGCGAAGAACTTGCGCCGGTTCTCGTCGTGTTCCATGTAGCCGATGGAGTAGACGTGGATGAGTGCGCCCACACCGGTGATGAGGAGCACGAAGAGGATGGACAGCTGGTCCACCAGCAACCCGGCCTCAATGCTCCAGCTGCCGGTGGTGATCCACGCGTACAGGGGCACCGACACGGCACGGGAGGCTTCATCCGCCGACATCATCTGCGCGAACAGCAGCAGACCGATGACGAAGGAGACGACGATGGCGGCGGTGGCGAGCAGGTGACCCCACCCGTTCGAACGCTTGCCCAGCACGAGCAGCAGCGCCGCGCAGACCAGGGGGATGGCGATGACGAGCCACGCCAGGCTGAAGAGCCCCGTGGCCGGTACCGCAGGAACGATTTCCAGGAGATGCACGCTTCTTGCCCCTGTCAGAACTTCAGCAGGTTCGCGTCGTCGACAGAAGCCGACCGGCGAGCACGGTAGATGGACACGATGATGGCGAGGCCCACGACCACTTCGGCGGCCGCGACGACCATCACGAAGAAGGACGCCACCTGCCCGTCGAGGTTCCCGTGCTGCCGTGAGAACGTCACGAACGCCAGGTTCGTGGCATTGAGCATGAGCTCGACGCTCATGAACACGATGATGGCGTTGCGGCGAAGCATGAAGCCCATCACACCGATGGCGAACAGGATCGCCGAGAGCAACAGATATGGCTCGGAGGTCACAGGGCCTCTCCTTCCGCTTGGGCGGTCGCCTGCTCGATGGCGGCGAACGCCTCGTCCGAGGGTCGACGGAGGTGCTCGACGTCCATGATCACGCCGCGGGCGCGCAGCGTCGGCGACACCGACAGCTCGGACGGGGAGCCGTCCGGCAGCAGCGCGGGCACGTGGATGGCGTTGTGGCGGGCGAAGA
The DNA here is from genome assembly GCA_039929445.1 of Arachnia sp. GTDB lineage: Bacteria > Actinomycetota > Actinomycetes > Propionibacteriales > Propionibacteriaceae > Arachnia. The sequence goes on from JBDSRF010000109.1 coordinate 24,220, forward strand.
CGCCGGAGCTGGGGAGCGGGCCGGGGTGGACACCGTCGGTGGCGTAGCGGTCGACGCGGTTGGCGGCCTCCTGCAGCTGCGTCTTCCGGGCCTTCAGCCGTTCGCCGTGCGCCAGCACCATGGCCCCCAGCGCCGCCGTGATCAGCAGCGCCGCGGTGGCCTCGAAGATGAAGACGTAGCGCGTGAACAGCAGCGCGGCAATGCCCTGGATGTTGCCCCCGAACTCGGTGTTGGCGGCCTCGAGGCCCGTGGGTGCGGCCTCGAAGACGCGGCTGCCGATGGCAAGGAACACCATGGCGCCGAACGCGATGGCGGCCACGACGGAGGCGATGCGGTGGTGCTTCAGCGTCTCGACGACGGAGTCACGGGTGTCGACACCCACGAGCATCACCACGAAGAGGAACAGCATCAGGATGGCGCCGGTGTAGACGATGATCTGCACCACGAACAGGAACGGTGCGTCCTGGGCGGCGTACAGGACGGCGAGACCCACCATGACACCGGCGATGCAGATGGCCGAGTGGACGGGCTTGCGCGCGATCACCATGCCCAGCGCCAGCACCACCATGATGGGGGCGCAGAACCAGAAGGCCACCTGGTCGCCCGTGACCAGGGGAATGAGTGTCATCACGGGTTCACTCCTTTGCTCGGCGCACCCGTGCGGGTGTCGGGCTGGCCGGTGGCGGGCAGACCCAGGAAGTAATCCTTCTCACCGTCGCCGAGGCGGCGGGGGTGCGGCGGCTGCTCCATGCCGGGGACGAGCGGGGCCAGGAGGTCCTGCTTCTCGTAGATCAGGCTGCCGCGGGTGGTGTCCGCCAGCTTGAACTCGTTCGTCATGGTCAGGGCACGCGTGGGGCAGGCCTCGATGCAGTACCCGCAGAAGATGCAGCGCAGGTAGTTGATCTGGTAGACGCTCCCGTACCGCTCGCCGGGCGAGAAGCGCTGGTCGTCGGTGTTGTCCGCACCCTCGACGTAGATGGCGTCGGCAGGGCAGGCCCAGGCGCACAGTTCACAACCGACACACTTCTCCAGCCCGTCGGGCCAGCGGTTCAGCTGGTGCCGGCCGTGGAAGCGCGGCATCGTGACCTTCTCCTTGCCCTTCTCCGGGTAGCCCTGCGTGAAGGGCTTGCGGAAGATGGTGTTCAGCGTGATGCCGAACCCGGCCCACGGATCGAGGATCCCCATCAGTTCTCCACTCCCACTTCGGTGTCATCGGTGCTCGGCGCGCGGACCACGCCTGCCATCTCGGGCAGCATCTGCCCGGGTCGCGGCGGGACGGGGTAGCCGCCCGCGAAGGCGTCGAACGGTTCGTCCAGGTCCACGTCGTCCTCCTCGTCGGCCTTGTCCGTGGTTCCGCTGAGCGCGATGAGTATCGCCACAAGGAGGACGGCCAGGCCGAGGGTGTACTGCGGTGCAATGCCGATCATGACGATCCACAGGAGCGAGATCGGGATCAATCGCTTCCACCCGAGGTCCATGAACTGGTCGTAGCGGAAGCGGGGCAGCGTGCCACGCAGCCACACGAATCCGGAGATCAGCAACTGGACCTTGATGAAGAAGAAGATGGGGCCGAACCACGGGTTGTTCAGGAACGGGATGAGGTTCAGCGGCCATGGCGGCAGGTAGCCGCCGAGGAACAGCGTGGTGGCCACGGCCGAGACGGTGGCCATGTTGATGTACTCCGCGAGGAAGTACATGGCGTAGCGGAACCCGGAGTACTCGGTGAGGTAGCCGGCCACCAGCTCCGACTCGCACTCAGGCAGGTCGAAGGGGGCCCGGTTGGTCTCGCCGACCATGGCGATGCAGTAGATCACGAAGGAGGGCAGCAGCAGCAGCCCGTACCAGCCGGGGATGCCGGGGTTGAACTCCATTCCGGGGACGAACGGGACCCGCAGGATGATCTCCTTCGACTGCGCCTCGACGATGCTGGCCGTGGACATGGAGCCGGACAGCACGAACACACCGACGATGGCCAGACCCATGGCGACCTCGTAGGAGATCATCTGGGCCGAGCTGCGGATGGAGCCGAGGAACGAGTAGGTGGAGTTGGACGCCCACCCGGCCAGCACGATGCCGTAGATGCCGATGGAGGCGATGGCGATCACGAACAGCACGGAGACGGGCAGGTCGGTCACCTGCAGTCGGGTGCTGACACCGAAGATCTCCACCTTGCCGCCGAACGGCATGACCGTCCATGTGGTGAACGCCGCGACACCGGTGAGGAGCGGGGCCAGGTTGAAGACCCACTTGTCGGTGTTGGTGGGGCGGAAGTCCTCCTTGGCGATCAGCTTGGCACCATCAGCCAGGGCCTGACCCAGGCCGAACGGACCGTTCATGATGGGCCCGAGGCGGTGCTGCATCTTGCCGACGAGGCGACGCTCGTACCAGACGTTGAAGATCGTCCAGACCAGCAGGATCACGAACAGGGCGACGACCTTGATGAGGATCAACCACCAGGGATCGGAAAAGAACACGTTCACGACGCAACTCCTTCGTCGACGGGGACGACGTCCACGGTCACGACCGTGCCGGGGGCCGACGCGAGTCGATCCCCCTGGCCGATCCCGGGATTCATGGGAACCCATACGACGCCGTCGACCATGCCGGGCGTCTGCAGGAGCGGCAGCATCAGGCGGCGCGCTCCGTCCGTGACGCACACCACGTCGGTGGCACCGAGAGCGGTTGCCGTCGCGGGTGATACCCGTGCGAGGGCGGGTCGCGCCGTGGCGCGCAGGGCAAGCTCGTGATCGTTGCCGCTGGAGGCATCCAGCAGCTGGCGCCAGCTGGCCAGGACCAGCCCGGCCTCCGGCTGTGCGTGGCCGGGGTCGGCAACGGCCGGGGCCGCGGAGCGGTGCCCGTCCCAGGTGCCGAGTTCCGCCAGGTCGGCGCGGGCCGCAGCCGGGCTGCGGAACCCGAGGTCGGAGCCCATGGCGTCGGCGAGCGCGGCGAGGATGCGCATGTCCGTCATGGGTGAGCGCGCGGTCCTCACGACGATGGCGACGTCGCGTTCACGCTGCTCCCAGTTCAGGAAGTGCCCGGACTGCTCCTCCATGAGGGCGGCCGGGAAGACCACGTCGGCCCGTTCGGTGACGACGCTGGCGCGCTGCTCGATGCTCACGAGGAAACCGACGTTCTCGAACGCGGCGATGGCCTCGTCCGTGTGGCCCATGTCGGCAGGGTCCACGCCTGCCACCACGAGGGCCCGCAGGGCGCCGGAGGCGGCGGCCCGCATCTGCTCGTCGGCGGAGAGGCCGGCCTCGCCTGACAGCCTGGGGGCTCCCCACGCCGAGGCGACGTCCACGCGTGCGGCGGCGTCGGCCAGCGGCCGACCGCCGGGCAGCAGGTTCGGCATGCAGCCGGCCTGGATGGCACCGAGTTCACCGGCGCGACGCGGGATCCACGCCAGCCGGGCCCCACTCCTCTGCGACGCGGCAGCCACGGCGGACAGGAGGCCGGGCTGCGTGGCAGCCCTCTCCCCCACCAGGATGACCGTGCCCGCGTCGAGTTCCAGGGACGACAGCGCAGCAGCCTCGCCGCCGGGGGCCACGGCCACCAGTTCGGCGGACAGCTTCTCCGATCCCCTGGAGGCGAACGGCGCGATGGTGGTCACGGCACATGTGCCATTGCGGACGGCCTTGCGCAGCCGCAGGAACACGATCGGCGACTCGTCCTCGGGCTCGAATGCCACCAGGACGACGCGTGCTGCGGCGTCGAGGTCGGCGTAGCGGACCGACTCCGCCAGCGTGCGGCCTGCGACGTGGGCGGCGATGAAATCGGCCTCCTCGTCGGACTGCGGACGCGAGCGGTGGTCGATGTTGTTGGTGCCGAGGACGCCGCGGGCGAACCGGGCGTAGGCGTAGGCGTTCTCGACGGTCAACCGACCGCCGGTGAGGACGCCGACGCTGCTGCCTGCGTCACGCAGACCGTGGACGGCCACGTCGATGGCCTCCGGCCAGCTGGCCGGCTGCAGCACACCGTCGCGCCGCACGAGCGGGCGGGTGATGCGGTCGTTGCCGCGGCCGTACATGAAGCCGAAGCGACCCTTGTCGCAGCTCCATTCCTCGTTGACCTCAGGATCGTTGCCGGCGAGCCGACGCTTGATCTGGCTGTGGCGGTGGTCGCTGCGGAGTTCGCAGCCGGAGGCGCAGTGCTCGCAGGCCGTGGTGGTCGACACGAGGTCGAACGGGCGGGCCTGGAAACGGTACGCGGCCGACGTGAGGGCGCCCACGGGGCAGATCTGGATGACGTTGCCGGAGAAGTACGAGTCGTACGGGTCGGTCTCGTAGGTGCCGACCTGCTGCAGGGCCCCGCGCTCCACCAGTTCGATGAACGGGTCGCCGGAGATCTGCTCGGAGAACCGGGTGCAGCGGGCACACAGCACGCAGCGTTCGCGGTCGAGGAGGATCTGCGCGGAGATGCTCACGGGCTTCGGGAACGTTCGCTTGAGGGCACCGAACCGTGACTCGCCGTCGCCGTTGCTCAGCGACTGGTTCTGCAGTGGGCACTCGCCGCCCTTGTCGCAGATGGGGCAGTCCAGGGGGTGGTTGATGAGGAGGAACTCCAGCATGCCGCGCTGCGCCTTGTCGGCCACGGCGGAGCTGAGCTGGGTCTTGACGACCATGCCTTCGGCCACCGGCATCGTGCAGGAGGCCTGCGGCTTCGGGAAGCCCCGACCGTTGCCCGCGTCAGGGATGTCCACCATGCACTGGCGACACGCCCCCACCGGATCCAGCAACGGATGGTCGCAGAACCGGGGAATGGCGGTGCCGATCATCTCGGCGGCCCGGATGATGAGGGTGCCCTTCGGCACGCTCACCGACGTGCCGTCGATGGTCAGGTTGACAAGATCGGGCTTCTTCGCCACCTCACCAGGGGCGTTCTTCGCGTCGATGCTCACCGCGCGTCTCCTTCTGTTGCGAACAGCGCGCTCTTCCCGTAGGGGAACAGTTCCCATGCCGGGGTGGTGTAACCCTGTTCGAACTCGTCCCGGAAATGCTTCACGGCGCTGACGATGGCGGCGACGCCGCCGTCGGCCAGCGCGCAGAACGAGCGGCCACCGATGTTCTCGCAGATGTCGAGCATCTTGTCGACGTCACCCGGCTCCGCCGTGCCCGCCTCGAAACGCATCAGCATCTGGACCAGCCACCAGAAGCCCTCGCGGCAGGGCGTGCACTTGCCGCAGGACTCGTGCTTGTAGAACTCGGTCCAGCGAAGCGTGGTGCGCACCACGGAGGTGGTTTCGTCGAACACCTGCAGCGCCTTGGTGCCGAGCATGGTGCCGGCAGCGGCCATGCCCTCGTAGTCCAGCGGGACATCCAGGTGCTCGGCCGTCAGGATGGGCGTCGAGGAGCCACCGGGGGTGAAGAATTTCAGTTCATGTCCGTCGCGGACGCCGCCGGAAAGGTCCAGCAGTTGACGCATCGTGACACCCAGCGGCGCCTCGAACTGGCCGGCACGCTTCACGTGCCCGGACAGCGAGTAGAGGGTCATCCCCTTGGACTTCTCGGTGCCCATCGACTGGAACCAGGCGATGCCGTTGTTCATGATGCTGGGCACCGACGCGATGGACTCGACGTTGTTGATGACGGTCGGGGATGCGTACAGGCCGGCGACGGCCGGGAACGGTGGACGCAGTCGCGGTTGTCCGCGACGGCCCTCCAGCGAGTCCAGCAGCGCCGTCTCCTCGCCGCAGATGTAGGCGCCGGCACCGGCGTGAACGATGATGTTCAGGTCGAAGCCGGTTCCCAGCACGTTCTCACCGATGTATCCGGCGGCGCGAGCCTCCTCGACAGCCTGGTGCAGGCGACGCACGATGTGCAGTACCTCGCCGCGGATGTAGATGAAGGCCGTCTTGCACCCGATGGCGTAGGAGGAGATGATCACGCCCTCCACGAGCGTGTGCGGGGACGCCATCAGCAGCGGCATGTCCTTGCAGGTCCCGGGCTCCGACTCGTCGGCATTGACCACGAGGTACTTGGGATTCGGGTTGTCCTGGGGCACCAGCGACCACTTCAGTCCGGTCGGGAAGCCCGCACCGCCACGACCACGAAGGCCGGACTCCTTGACGAGCGACATGACGTCGCCGCGTTCCATGGCGAGGGCCTTGCGCATGGCGGCGTATCCACCGATGCTCTCGTAGCGTGAGAGCTTCCAGGATTCGTCGTTGTCCCAGTCCGCCGACATCACGGGGGTGAGCAGGTCGGTCACTTCGCCTCCTCAGGTTCTGCCGGGGCAGGAAGGTTGTTGGGATCCGGCGCACCCCAGTTGTTCTCCCGGGCGATCCCGAGCCCCAGCAACGATGGGGCGCCCGCAGACGGGCCCTCGTTGGCTCGGCCGTCCGGGAATCCCGCCAGAACGCGCTCGGCGGCACGCCACGACGTGAGGGTCGCGCCCCGCGGGGAGGCCACCTCGCGATCGTCCATGAGGGCGTCCAGTAGTTCGTCGGTGGTCTCCGGCGACATGTTGTCGAAGAACTCCCAGTTGACCATCATGACGGGGGCGTAGTCACAGGCGGCGTTGCACTCGAGTCGCTCGAGCGAGACCCGGCCGCAGGGGGTGGTCTGGCCCTCGTCGATGCCGAGCTTCGCCTTGGCGTGCTCCAGCAGGGCGTCGCCGCCCATCACCGCGCAGAGCGCCGTGGTGCACACACCCACGTGGTGGGTGCCCGACGGGCGGCGCTTGTACATCGTGTAGAAGGTGGCGACACCGGAGACCTGGGCGGTGGTGATGCCCAGGATGTCCGCGCACACCTCGACCCCCTTGGGGCTGACGCGCCCGTCGACGGACTGCACGAGGTGCAGCATCGGCAGAAGCGCGGACCGGGCCTGGGGGTAGCGCGTCACCAGTTCACGCAGTTCGGCGATAGTGGTGGCGTCGATGTTGCTGGACTGGTCCGAGTAGTCCACGTGGCCCGAGTCGGGGAAATAGCTTTCGAAATGGCCGCTCATCGGTCCACACCTCCAAGGACGGGGTCGAGGCTGGCAACGGCCACCACGACGTCGGACATCATGCCGCCCTCGCACATGAGGGGCACGGCCTGCAGGTGGTTGAAACCGGGGTCGCGGAAGTGTGCCCTGTAGGGGCGCGTGCCGCCGTCGGAGACGAGGTGAACGCCCAGCTCCCCCTTGGGGGACTCGATGGCCTGGTAGACCTGCCCGACGGGCACCTTGAAGCCCTCGGTCACCAGCTTGAAGTGGTGGATGAGCGCCTCCATGGACTCACCCATGATGTGCTTGATGTGTTCGTTGCTGTTGCCCTGGCCGTCGGCGCCCAGCGACAGCTGCGCAGGCCAGGCGATCTTCGCGTCGCCCACCATGACGGGCTGGCCCTGGGTGCGCTCGAGGCGCTCCAGGCACTGCTCGACGATCTTCAGCGACTCCCACATCTCGTCCTCACGGATGAGGAACCGGCCGTAGGCGTCGTTGCTGTCGCGGGTGATCGACTTGAAGTCGTACGTCTCGTAGCCGCAGTAGGGCTGCGTCTTGCGGAGGTCCCAGTCGAACCCGGCGGCGCGCAGCGGCGGGCCGGTGACGCCCATCATCATGCAGGCGGTCAGGTCCATGACGGCGACCTTTTGCAGACGCATCTTGAAGATGGGGTTGGCGTCGCAGAAACCGGCGTACTCCGGGAGATGCTTCTTCAGCCACGAGATGACGGTGCGCAGGTGCTCGATGCCGCCCTCGGGCAGGTCGTTGGCGACGCCGCCGGGGCGGATGAACGCATGGTTCATGCGCAGGCCCGTCAGCCCCTCGAGGAAGTCGAGGATCATCTCCCGCTCGCGGAAGCCGATGGTCATGACGGTGAGGGCCCCGATCTCCATGCCGCCGGTGCCGATGGCAACGAGGTGGGAGGCGATCCGGTTCAGCTCCATGACGAGCACGCGGATGATGGTCGCGCGCTCCGGGATGTCGTCGGTGATGCCCAGCAGTTTCTCCACGGCCAGGCAGTAGGCGGCCTCATTGAACAGCGGCGCCACGTAGTCCATGCGGGTGCAGAACGTGACCCCCTGGGTCCACGTCCGGTACTCCATGTTCTTCTCGATGCCGGTGTGGAGAAAGCCGATGCCCGGGCGGATGGAGGTGACGGTCTCGCCGTCCATCTCCAGGATGAGCCGGAGCACACCGTGGGTGGACGGGTGCTGGGGTCCCATGTTGACGACGATGGTCTCGTCGCCACGCTCGGCCTGCTCGCTGGCGATCTCGGCCCAGTCGCCGCCCTGGGCGAGGTAGACGCGGTCTGCCCGCACCTCTCCCGGCGACGCGAAGATGTCCTCAGTGGCTGCGTGTGTACTGCTCATGAGTAGGTCCTCCGGTTGTCGGGCGAGGGCACCCAGGCTCCCTTGTACTCGATGTCGACGCCGCCCAGCGGGTAGTCCTTGCGCTGCGGGTGACCCACCCAGTCGTCGGGCATCAGGATGCGGGTGAGTGCGGGGTGGCCGTCGAAGATGATGCCGAACATGTCCCAGGTCTCGCGCTCGTGCCAGTCGGCCATGGGATAGGTGGCGACGACGGAGGGGATGTGGGGATCGGACTCGGGGCAGCTGACCTCGAGCCGGACACGGCGGTTGTGCGTGTAGGACAGCAGGTCGTAGACGACGTGCAGCTCCGCACCCGTCTCCTGCGGGTAGTGCGCGCCGGACACCGACATGCACACCTCAAAACGCAGGAAGGCGTCGTCGCGGAACTTCGCGACGACTGCGGGCAGTTCGGCCCGGTCCACGTGGATGGTCAGTTCGCCACGGTCCAGCAGCACACGGCTGCCCGCCAGCGCGGGAAGTACTTCGAGGGCGCGCGAATGGATGGCGTCGAACGGCTCACCGAAGGGCGGGGACGACTGGCCGGGCATTTCCAGCCGCCGCTCGATGCCGCCGTAGCCGGACGTGTCGCCCGAGCCGCCGGACCACATGCCGCGACGCGTGGCGAAGCCGCTCGTGGAGGCGACGTCGGAGTCGCCGCGCTCCGGCTCGACGGGAAGGTTGGTGTCGGTCATCGCATGATGCCCTTCATCTCGTGCGTGGCCGGTGCCGTCAGTGCGGACTGCTCGTTGCGCTCGATCCTGTCGTCCATGTTGGCGCCGATGGGGTGCTTCTGGACCTCCTTGCGGAGCTTGAACATGGCGTCGATGAGCATGTCGGGGCGGGGCGGGCAGCCGGGCAGGTAGATGTCCACGGGAAGGAAGTGGTCGCAGCCCTGCACGATGGCGTAGTTGTTGAACATCCCACCGGAGCTGGCGCAGGCACCCATGGAGATGACCCACTTGGGGTTGGGCATCTGGTCGTAGACCTGCCGGATGACGGGGGCCATCTTCTGGCTCACCCGTCCGGAGACGATCATGAGGTCCGCCTGGCGCGGGGAGGCCCGGAAGACCTCCTGGCCCCAGCGTCCCGCGTCGTAGCGGGGCGTACCGTAGGCCATCATTTCGATGGCGCAGCAGGCCAGACCCATCGTGGCCGGCCAGAAGGAGGCCTGCCGCACCCAGCCGAAGACGCCTTCGACGGTGGTGAGCAGGATTCCGGTCGGAATCTTGTCTTCGAGACCCATCAGGTTGTCCTTCCGGTCATTCCCAGTCCAGGCCGTTGCGGCGCAGGACGTAGAAGTAGGCGATGAAAACCGTGGCGATGAAGATGACCATCTCCACCACGGCAAAAGTGCCCAGTTGGTTGTAGGAAATCGCCCACGGGTAGAGGAACACGATCTCGATGTCGAACACGATGAAGAGCATGGCGGTGATGTAGTACTTCACCGGGAAGCGGCCACCACCCACGGGCTGGGGCGTGGGCTGGATGCCGCACTCGTAGGAGTCGAACTTGGCCCGGTTGTAACGCGCCGGGCCGACGTTCGCACTGAGAACGATGGAGACCGCAACGAACAGCGTGGCCAACACCACCATCCCAACGATGGGGACATAGGGGTTCACGAGTCGTCCTTTCCTTGAGCGTGCATGTCTGCCTCAGGCCGCCGGGGCGGCTTTGCACAGGGCATTGATGATCCTGTCCATGGCATCACCATCCTGCGCGTCCGTCAGGTTTGCGAGCAATTTCATCACGAACTTCATCAACGTCTTGTGCGGCAGGCCGTACGTGGTACAGAGACTCATGATCCGTGGGTCCCCGATGAGCTTCACGAAGATGGTGCCGAGGCGGTAGTAGCCGCCGAGGCTCGACTTGAGGGCCGTGGGGTAGCCCTGGAGCGCCTTCTCGGCCGCATGGGTGCCCACGCCGCGGGAAACGGCCTCGGCGATGGCGTCGGCAGCCAGTTCGGCGGCCTCCATGGCGTAGGCAATGCCCTCCCCGTTGAAGGGGTTGACCATGCCGCCCGCGTCGCCCACCATCAGCAGACCGCGGCCGTAGTGCGGCTGGCGGTTGAATGCCATGGGCAGCGCAGCGCCCTGCACCTTGCCCACCATGTTCTCGTCACGGAACCCCCATTCCTCCGGGGTGTTCTCGAGCCAGCGCTTCAGGAGCGCCCTGTAGTCCGTGGAGCCGAACGCCTTGGACGTGTTGAGCACGCCCAGACCCACGTTGCTGGTGCCGTCGCCCATGCCGAAGATCCAGCCGTAGCCGGGCATCAGGGTGGAGGCGTGCGGCTTGCCCTCCCACAGCTCGAGCCAGGACTCCAGGTAGTTGTCGTTGGTGCGGGGCGACGTGTAATAGGTGCGGACGGCCACGCCCATGGGGCGGTCGTCGCGCTTGGTCATCCCCATGGAGACCGACAACCTGGAGGAGTTGCCGTCGGCGGCCACAACCAGGGGGGCGCGCCACTGCGCGCCATTCTTCGTGGTGACGCCGACGATGCGACCCGAGCGGTCGTCAAGGATGGCGTCGGTGACGTGGGCGCCCTCCACGAGCTGCGCTCCGAAGGAGATGGCGTGGCGGGCCAGCATGTCGTCGAAGTCCGAGCGGGGGCGCACCAGCCCGTACGGGGGGAAGTCGGTGAGCTCCGGCCAGTCCAGCTCGAAGGGCTCCTCACGGCCGCCGTAGATGCGCAGGCCCTTGTTGTGGAGCCAGCCGTTCTCCTCGGACGTGTCGACTCCGAGGCGCGTCAGCGCGCGCGTCGCCCGGGGGGTGAGGCCGTCGCCGCACACCTTCTCGCGGGGGAAATGGGACTTCTCCAGCATGACCACGTTGAGCCCGCGGCGGGCCAGGTGCACGGCCGTGGAGGATCCCGCGGGGCCGGCGCCGACGACGATGACGTCGGCCTCGCCTCCCTCGTCGGCTGTCGCCACGCCATCGTCGGGCTTGGCGTTTCGCATCGGGTGCTCCTCACGGGATCAGTCAGGGATTGCGAGTGCCAGTGTAGGCCGTCGAATCACCCGATCACCAACCCACCTCACCGACCGTCCAATCCGACCCTGACAAGCGCAGCCACGGCCAGAATTGGGCACGGTTCCGTGACGTTAATGCGGTGCGGTGCACCCGGGGAACGGTGTCGGCGAGATGATTGGGAGCAGGCGGCCCGCTGGGCTATCGTCGCTCGGGTGAGTCTGGACTTCGGCACCTCGCGCATGCGAGCCACAACTGTCGCTATTGACGACCCCGGACTACTGCAGCGCTTCCTGTCGGCCTCAAGCCCCACCTCGGCGTTCATCCGCCGCGGCGAGGGCTTCGTCGCCCTCGGCGAGGTGGCGCGATTCGAGACGGACTACCCGGACGCCGCCGACGTGTGGTGGGCCGAGGTCGCCGACCACATCGACCACGACTCGGAACTGCCTGGCGCCTACGGCACCAGCCCGCTGGCCGTCGGCTCCTTCACCTTTGACCCGGACCGCTCTGAGGAGCGCTCCGTCCTCATCGTGCCGGAGGTGGTGATCGGCAAGCGCGGCGGCCAGAGCTGGATGACCACCATCGGGCCGCGCAGCCGCTCCCTGGAGCTACCCCCCGCCGGCGACCCCCTCGTGGCCCCCACACACCTGGACCTTCTCCAGGGCTCGATGTCGGAGCGCGTCTGGATGAACATCGTGGGCGAGGTCGTGGCCCTGATCCGTACCGGGGAGGTGGACAAGGTGGTGCTGGCGAGGGACCTCCTCGTGAGGGCCGACGGCCCCATCGACGCCCGCTGGCTCGTCAACCGCCTCGTGAACCGCTACCCCACGTGCTGGACCTACCTCGTCGACGGCATCGTGGGCGCCACCCCGGAACTGCTCATCCGCCGACAGGGCGGACTGGCGACGTCACGGGTGCTGGCAGGAACAGTCTCCCTCGACCCGAAGAACACCAACGCGCTCGTGAAGGCCGCCGAGCTGGCGACATCGTTGAAGGACGTTGCGGAGCACGAGTTCGCCGTGGAGTCGGTGGCGCGGGCACTGGAGCCGTACTGCTCCGCCATGAACGTGCCGGAGGCCCCGTCGGTGCTGCCGCTGCCGAACGTGCTGCACCTCTCCACGGACATCACGGGCGTCACGGAGCCCGGGGCCAGCGCACTGGCGCTGGCCGCCGCACTGCACCCCAGCGCCGCCGTGTGCGGCACACCCACCTTCTCCGCCCGGGAGGTCATCAGCGAACTGGAGTCCATGGACCGCGGCCGCTATGCCGGCCCCGTCGGATGGGTGGACTCCTTCGGTGACGGGGAGTGGGCCATCGCGCTGCGCGGCGGACAGATCAAGCCGGAGACACCCGAGCAGATCCAGCTGTTCGCCGGTTGCGGGCTCGTGGCCGACTCCGACCCGGCCGCGGAGCTCGCCGAGACCAAGGCGAAGTTCCTGCCGATGCTGCAGGCCCTCGGCCTCGCCGACTGAGCTGCGCCACCCGCATCCGTTCCCGCACACCGTCCTAACGCGTGACGCCCGCGTACGCACCCACATGCCCGTCCTCACGCTCGACGCCCGCCGAATTCCGAATACGGCGGGCGTCTGGCGTTACGGCGGGCGTCTGGTCATTGGGCGGGCGTCGGCGGGGGGTCAGCGGCGCCGCGACACCTTGATCTTGTCCCCGCCCGCAGGCCCGCCGCCCTGACGCTTGGACTTCTCTGCCGCCAGCACCTTCTGCTGCTCGGCCTGCTGCTCCATGAGGGACTCGCGATCCATCCCGCTGCGCAGGAACGCGAACGCGATGGCAGCGATGGCCAGGGAGATCCAGGCGGGCCACCCGAACACGATGGGCAGTGTCACGAGCGCCACCATGTCGATGCCGCGCAGGACCGAGAACATCATCCCCGGAGGCAGCGCACCCACGCCGATGGCGACGATGGGGCCGCCATAGTCGGCAGGCTTGGCCGAGACCCAGCGGATGGTGGCCAGGAACCCGGCGAGCGCCGTGATGAGGGCCGCCGTGAGACCGGTGATGGCATCCACGCGGACGCCACCGAGCACTCCGATGAAGGCCGGCGCCGTGCCGATGCCCCAGAGCAGCGCGAGCGCTGCCGGGACCACCATGGTGGCGGTCTTGATCTTCCCCGGGTCGTAGGGGAAGCACCGCTGCAGCCCCTTGGTGCGGCTGAGCACGCGCAGGGAGTTGCAGAAGCCGATGAGGGCCACCATGAGCACCAGCGCGGAGATCGGGGGGTTGAGCGGGGCGATGCCCAGTGCCTGGATGGCGTAGGGCACCACCATCGTCGCCAACCACACCACCAGCGGCAACGGGTTGCGCCAGAGGCGCTGCACGTCGCGCATGATGAGCGCCGTGAGGCCGAGGCCGACGCCACGGGTGGCGCGGACGTGCCCACGGCGCTTCGCCTTGTCCTCCACGAGGATGTCGCGCACCAGCGCGAAGTCCATGGCGAACGCGGCGCCCTGCATGCCGGCGATCAGGGAACTGCCGGCCGTCAGACGCTGGCGGCGGATGTTGCGCAGCCGTTTCCAGGCCAGCACCATCGACACCAGGCCGAGCAACAGGCCGGCGCCGGCGATGATCCAGGCGAAGTCGACGCTGAGCTGCTCGAGCGGCTCGACGGGGAGCCACGTGGCAGCGATGCCCACCAGTGCCAGCAGGGTGCCGATGGCGACGGCACCGACGAGCCACTGCAGGGTGGTGGTGATCCAGCGCCGCTCGACCCCCTGCTCGGCGGCGGCGAAGGCCGTCAGCCCGAACGCGCCGAACCCGGCTGCTGCAGCCCACACAACGATGCTCACACCAGCGGAGCCCGTGAGAGCCGCCACCAGGGCACCGAAGACCGCCCCGGCCCCGAAGGCCGCGCCCAGCGCGCCCACGAGTCTCCCTGTCAGGAGCAGTCGCCGGTCGACGGGACCGTCCATGAGCCAGAAGCCCTCCGCGGCGGAGGCCACGATGGGACCGAACATGCGGCAGGCCACCAGTGTGAAGGCGAGCACGGACGCCACGGCCGCCCACGGAAGCAGCCCCCGCGCGGCGAGGCACTGCTCCGTCTCGCAGCCGGAGACGGACTGCTGGGCCTGCACGATGGCGCTGATGAGCATGGCGCCGATGAGAACCACGGCGAAGACCATGACGTAGGCGTCCTGCAGCGCCTCCAGCAGGTTGCGGTCGGCACGCCCACGGCGCCAGTCCCGCATCAGGAGCTTCAGTTGGCGTTCGTCGGCCTGGCCGATCTCGCCGAACCTCTCGTCGACACTCATGCCCGGGGTCCTCCGAGGTGGACCTCACGGGCGCCGATCGCCTCGAGGAGCGCGGGCTCGTGGCTGGCCAGCACGATGGCGAGGCCGTCGGCCAGGTCCGCCTTCAGGCGGCGTCCCAACCAGGCCACGCCTTCGACGTCGAGTCGCTGCTCGGGCTCGTCGAGGACGAGGAGGCGGCGGGGGCGCACGAACGCGGTGGCGAGCGCGAGGCGTCGCCGTTGTCCGGAGGACAGGGTGCTGGGCAACTGGCTGGCCTGCGGCACCAACTGGACCTCGTCGAGCACCTCGTCCACGAGGGCGTCGGGGTCGTGGATGCCGTGCGCGCGGGCAAGCAGGTCGAGGTGCTCCACCACCGACAGGTCGGGGAAGAAGTCCAGGTCATCGATGACGGTGGCAACGGTGCGACGGATCTCGGCGTTGGTCTCGCTCATGCGTGTGCCGCACACCGTGACGGTGCCCTCGTCCGGCTTGTCGGCACCGACGATGCACCGCAGGACGGTCGATTTGCCGGCCCCGTTGCGCCCCGTCAGGGCCACGGCCTCCCCCGCGTGCACCGTGAGGTCGAACCCGTCGATGATCGTCACGGGGCCGTAGGCCTTCTTCAGTTTTTCGACCTTCAGTACTTGCTCGCGTTTAGCCACGGCACCCATTCTCCCCCATGTGCCCTCACGGTTTGCAATGCACCTGCTGGCTGCGCCGACCCGCCGCTACCGTTGGCGGGGTGGGCGGCACCGGCCACCCCGAGGAAAGGATCAAGTCGATGAGCGGCACGGCCAATGTGCACCCCGAGGCGGAGCTGCACCCCAGCAAGATCGAGCTCCTGTCCGACTGGCTGCCCACCCAGCCGTGGTTCGACGGCGACCCGGCAAGCCTGGAGCGCATCGCTTTCTACCGCCTCGTGGATCCCGGGGGCGAGGTGGGACTGGACTGCATGCTGATCCTCTCCGGCGCTTCCGTGTTCCACGTCCCCGTGACGTGGCGGGCCGAGCCCCTCCCCGAGGGGGACCTGATCGGCACGCTGGAGCATTCCGTGCTGGGGACCCGCTACTGCTACGACGCGCCCAGCGACCCCGTGTTCGTGGCGGAGCTGACCCGCGTCATCACGGAGGCCGACACCGACGCGGACGTCATCGGAGAGGGTGAGGAGGAACCCCGCCCGCGCACGATCGCCGTGAAGGGCAGCGGGACAGTCTCGGGCAAGAAGCTGGAGGGGACACCCGTGGTCGTGCGCAAGCTGGACGGCGCGTGGCCGGAATCGGGCGCGAACCTGGTCGGCACCTGGCAGCCCGGTGGCGAGGGCCGCACCGACGTCCTGGCCTGCCTCGACTGAGGCCCGGCACTGCTCGCGGGAAAACGTCGGTGGTCGGCAGCTAGGCTGACCGTCATGGAGAACACCCGGGCAACCCTTGGCAAACAACGCGCCGAGGTGGCCGCCATGTTCGACGGGGTGGCCAAGCGCTACGACCTGTTGAACGACGTCCTCACGTTCGGTCTGGTGGGCGGTTGGCGGCGCCACACGGCCGCGGCCGTCGCGCCCTCCCGCGGTGAGCGCATCCTGGACCTGGCCGCAGGCACCGGAACGTCGTCGGCCCCCTTCGCGGAGGCGGGTGCCTCCGTCTTCCCCACCGACATCAGCATGGGCATGTTGCGCGTGGGCAAGGAGCAGCAGCCACTGCTCGACTTCGTGGCGGGGGACGCGTTGCAGCTCCCGTTCGCGGACGAGTCCTTTGACGCCGTCACCATCTCCTACGGTCTGCGCAACGTGGAGCGCACGTCACAGGCACTCGAGGAGATGCTGCGCGTGACGAAACCGGGCGGCCGGGTCGTGATCGCCGAGTTCTCCACCCCCACCCACCCCGCCTTCCGCCTCCTGTACCAGGAGGTGGCGCTGCGCATCGTTCCCCTGGCCGCGAAGATCTCCAGCAACCCTGCCGCCTACGGGTACCTGGCCGAGTCGATCCTTGCGTGGCCCGACCAGCCGGGTCTGGCCGAGGTGATGTCCTCGGCCGGCTGGCGCCGCGTCGAATGGCGAAACCTCGCGGGCGGGATCGTGGCGCTGCATCGTGGCTGGAAGCAGGGATGACCGAATTCGTCCTGGACGCCTACGCGGCCCGCAGCTGTCCCGTCAAAACCTTCAACGCCTTCGACCCCACGCTCGCCAAGCCGGCGTCACCGCTTGATGAGTCACTGCGTGAGTCCTTCGACGGGGGCCGCGACTTCCACGACCTGACACTGGCCGCCATCCTGCAGCGGACCACCGGCGCCGTCGACCTGCGCCCCCTGTGCGCCGCCGACGCCGGGTGGACGGCGCTGGAGACCGCATGCATCGCCGCCATGGAGGCCGGCGCCCCCCTCATCATCGGGGGCGTGCTCCCCCTCGACCTGCAGGGCCGACGCAGCGGCCGGCCGGACCTGCTCGTGCGTGGGTCCGACACCGCGGACGGTCGACCGGGCTACCTGCCCGTGCGCATCAAGCCCTACCGGGTCCTGGAGAAGCAGCTCGGATGCGCGGACCTGCACTACTCCACCCTGGAGTCCCCCACCACCCGTGCGCCGCTGCCCGACCTGCGCTACCGGACCCGGCGCGAGGGGGCGCTCCTGGAACTGGCCCACCACTGGCGCCTCCTGGAGGCCTGCGGCCACGCCTCAACCGACCGGCTGGGCGGTGTCGTCGGCATGGACCGGCTGCCTGCCGAAGGCAACGGCAACGTCGTGGCTTGGGTGCCGCTGGACCTGCGGTTCATCCGGACGTTCTCACGATCCGCCTCCTCCGGGCACCGCCTCCGCTCCCCCCTGGAGCGCTACGACCACGAGCACGGTTTCCGCATCCACGTGGCCCAGCAGACCATCCGGCGCGGCGACGACCCGTCCGTGGCGCCCGTCGTGCGACCCATCCGCGTCAAGGAGTGCGAATGGTGTGCCTGGTGGGAGGTGTGCCGGGGCCAGATGGACGACGACGACCTGTCGCTCCGGATCTCCAAGGCCCCGCTCGACGTCCGCGAATTGCAGGCGCTGGTGTCGCTCGGCATCAGCACCGTGACCGAGCTGGCCGGGGCCGACGTCGAGGAGCTGCTGCCCGGCTACCTGCCACTGACGTCGCACCGCGACCGCTCCGCGTCACGCCTGCGGCAGGCCGCGCAACGGGCCCGGATGCTGGCGGACGGTGTCGCGCTGGAACGCATCTCCGGCGATCCCATTGGCGTGCCGCGAGCCGACGTCGAGGTGGACCTCGACATCGAGACGGCCGAGGGCGACATCACGTACCTGTGGGGCGCGCTGGTGACGAATCGGACCACCGGCGAGAAGTACTTCCACCACACGAGCAGCTTCGACACGATGGATTCCGACGACGAGGTGGAACTGGCCGCGTCCTTCGCCCGCTGGCTCATCCAGCTCATCGGGCAGCACCCGGGGCTCCGCGTCTACCACTACAGCGACTACGAGACGGTCCACCTGCGCCGATTGGCCGACCGCAGCCAGCACCCCGACCTCGTGGCGCTGTGCGCTCTCGTCCGCGAGCATTTCGTGGACCTCTTCCAGTACGTGCGCGACTCCATGGTGGCCGTCGACGGCCTCGGCCTGAAGGTGGTGGCCACCAAGGGCGCCGGCTTCGCCTGGCGGGACGAGGAGCCCAACGGGCTGGCGTCGCAGGCGTGGTATCAAACGGCCGTGAACTCGACGGAGGAGGCGGTGCGCATGACCACCCGCACCCGGGTGCTGGAGTACAACGAGGACGACGTCCGCGCGACGCTCGCCGTGCGTGATTGGCTGGAGTCGCTCGACGGGTGATCCGCCCGGAACAACGATCCATCATGGTCAGTGGTGGCGGCGGGGGCGGCCACCGACTACCGTCATAGGGTGAGCGACGAGATTGAGACCACCCCATCCAGCGCGCCCGAGGTGTCTGACGAGGCCGCAGTGAGCGCGCCGGAGCTTCCGGAGGACGCCGTTGACGACGACACGTTTGCCTCCTTCGGGCTTGACGAGCGGCTCGTCCGCGCCGTCCGCGACCTCGGCTACGAGCACCCCTCCCCCATCCAGGCGGCCACCATCCCGCACCTGCTGGAGGGCCGTGACGTCGTCGGCCTCGCCCAGACCGGCACGGGCAAGACGGCCGCGTTCGCGCTGCCGATCCTCAGCCAGCTCGACCACAAGCAGAAGACGCCCCAGGCACTCGTGCTGGCGCCGACGCGCGAGCTGGCCCTGCAGGTGTGCGAGGCCTTCGAGAGCTACTCCGCCAAGATGCCCGGCGTTCGCGTGCTGCCCGTCTACGGCGGTCAGGGCTATGGCGTCCAGCTGAGCGCCCTGCGTCGTGGCGTCCACATCGTGGTCGGTACACCCGGCCGGATCATGGATCACCTCGACAAGGGCACGCTCGACCTGTCCGAGCTCCGCTTCCTGGTGCTCGACGAGGCCGACGAGATGCTCAAGATGGGCTTCGCCGAGGACGTCGAGACGATCCTCGCCGACACCCCGGCCGAGAAGAAGGTGGCGCTGTTCTCCGCCACGATGCCCAGCCAGATCCGTCGCATCTCCAAGAAGTACCT
>JBDSRF010000110.1:0-8894 GCA_039929445.1 Arachnia sp.
AGCAGCCCCGCGGACAGGTGGGCCCCACGAGCGCGCCGCCGGCCCCGCCTCCTCCCTCCATCGCCCCGCTGACCGGCGCAGCCCCCCTGCCCGGTGAGGGCATCTGGAGCGTCGACGTGCGGAGCAAGGCGGGGGTGCCGGTCCTCTACAGCACGTTCCTGCGGCCCGACCCCTCGCACGCCAGCGTCGTGGCCGGCGCCGTGGTGGTTCCCGCGGGCGCGACCACCGCACACCTGGTGCCCGGCACCAGCCAGCCCCACGGCTGGGGCGGCGCCGCCCGCATCCCCACAGCCGACCTGGGCTCGGTCGTGGCCACCTTCAACTCGGGATGGAAGTTCACAGACATCAAGGGCGGCTTCTTCCTGGGCGGGCGGCAGAGCCCGGAACTGAATGACGGACTGGCCTCGGTGGTCATCGACAGGCGGGGCGGGATCGCCGTCGGCCAGTGGGGCCGGGACGTCTCCATGACCCCTGACGTCGTCGCAGTGCGGCAGAATCTCCACCTCATCGTCGACGGCGGCTCAGCGGTGAAGGGGCTGGACGTCAACGGCGGAGGCCTCTGGGGCAGCCCCAGGAACCAGCTGCAGTACACGTGGCGCTCCGGGCTGGGCACCGATGCTGCCGGGAACCTCGTCTACGTTGCCGGCAACAACCTGACCCTGCAGTCCCTCGCGGTTGCCATGACCGACGCCGGAGTCCAGCGGGGCATGGAACTCGACATCCATTCGAAGATGGTCAACCTCGCCGTCTGGACGCGCCCGGCGAGCGGGCCGGCGAAGGCCAGCAACCTGCTGCCGGACATGTCCGCACCGCCGAACCGGTACGTGGCCGCGGACCAGCGCGACTTCTTCTACCTGACCCTGAACTGACCAGACGGAACCCCTGAGGAGCCGACATGTCCACCTTCACACTCATCCCCGGTTCGGAGGCTGGGATCCGCGTCGGCACCGCCGTGACCCGCCGGGCCTCGGCCCTGCTACGGACCGCACGGCCCAAGCAGTGGATCAAGAATGTTCTGGTGCTCGCCGCCCCGGCCGCGGCGGGGATCCTGTTCGCCCCCGCGGCAGCCGTCCCGCTGATGTCGGCCATGGGCGCGTTCGTCCTGGCCTCTGCTGGCACCTACTTCATCAACGATGCCCGCGACGTCGAGGCTGACCGAGCCAACCCTGCGAAGGCGTCCCGGCCGGTGGCCTCCGGCGAGATATCGAAGCGGGTGGCGTACGGCATCGGCGCCCTCCTGGCGCTGCTCGCGTTGCTTGTGGCGCTGCCCATCGGATTGCCTCTGACGGCGGTCCTGGCCCTCTACCTTGCGATCACGACCACCTACAGCCGCTGGCTGAAGCACCAACCGATCACCGACATCCTGGTGGTGGCCGCCGGGTTCGTGCTGCGGGCCGTGGCCGGCGCGGTGGCCACGGGGACCGTGCTCTCCAGTTGGTTCCTGCTCGTGGCGCTCTTCGGGTCGCTGTTCATCGTCACGGCGAAACGCTCCGCCGAACACGAGCACTACCTCGTCACCGGCGTGGCGCGCACCACGGTGCAGGGATACCCGACGGCGTGGCTGCAGCAGGTCCTGACCCTCGCGTTGGCCGGGACGGTCCTGTCGTATGCCACGTGGGCGCTGCAATACATCGGCACGGACGTCTCGCTGCCGCTGCTGGCGGTCTCTGTGGTCCCGTTTCTGGCCGTGATGCTGCGCTACAGCCTCCTGGTGTCACTCGGCTCCGGTGAGGTGCCCGAGAAGATGCTCGGTGACCGGTTCCTGCTGGTGGCCGGGGCCCTGTGGGCACTCGCCGTCGGCGGCGGCATCTACCTCGCCTGAGACCATGAACGACCATCCAGTGAATGTTGCCGAGGTGGGCCGGTTCGCCGTCACCGGCGGCGCCGCCTACCTCGTCGATGTCCTCGTCTTCAACCTCCTGTCGGCCCCCACCGGGCACCTTGCGGCGAAAGTGATCTCGAGCGTCGCGGCCATCGTGGTGGCCTATCTGGGTAGCCGGCACTACACGTGGCCCGGCCAAGCTCCCAGCGCCCGGAACCCGCTGCTGGTCTTCGTCGCCGTCAGCGTGGCGGCAGCCGGGGTCCAGTTGGGCTGCCTGTGGCTCTCCCACGACGTGATGGGTTTCACCGGGGCACTCGCCGACAACGTCTCGGCCAACGTGGTCGGCATGGGCCTGGCGACGGCGCTCAGATTCTGGGGTTTTCGCAGGCTGGTCTTTCGCGGGGCCGATCACCGACTCCCAGCAACAGGCCCAATCACTGACCGACCGGCCCCACAATGGAACCCACAGCCAAGGTGACACACAGCAGCAGGGAAAGGACGGCGGCGATGCGCGTGCTCGTGGTGGAGGATGAGCCCAACCTGGCCGAGTCTGTTAGACGCGGGCTCACTGCCGAGGGCTTCACCGTCGAGGTCGCCACCAACGGGGAGGACGGGCTGTGGGCGGCCACCGAGAACATCTATGCGGCGATCGTGCTGGACATCATGCTCCCCAAGCTCAACGGCTACAAGGTGGTGGAGCAGTTGCGGCAGCGCGAGGTGTGGACGCCCATCCTGATGCTCACCGCCAAGGATGGGGAGTACGACCTGGCCGACGCGTTCGAACTCGGCGCCGACGACTACCTGACCAAGCCCTTCTCGTTCATCGTGCTCGTGGCGCGACTCCGGGCCCTGATTCGACGGGGCGCCCCCGCCCGACCGGTGATACTCACGGCCGGTGACCTGCAACTCGACCCGGCCCGCCGCTCGGTACGCCGCGGCACCACCCCGGTGCCCCTGACGCCGCGGGAGTTCGGGCTGTTGGAGCACCTCATGCAGCACCGCGGCGACGTGGTCAGCAAGACCGAGATCCTCGAATCGGTGTGGGACCCCTACTACGAGGGCGACCCCAAAGTCGTCGAGGTCTACATCGGCTACCTCCGCCGCAAGATCGACCTCCCCTTCGGGCGCCAGGCCATCGAGACGATCCGGGGCATGGGCTACCGGTTGGCGGCCGACGGCGGCTGAGGCCTGCCGTGGAACTACTGCTGGGTGGCCGCGCGTCGTCGCTCCTCGAGTGCTTCGGGGCTGTCCCGCGACAGCAGAACCACGCCGAAGACCGCGACGGCCCCGGAGACTACCATGCCCAGTGCCGCTCCGATGCCCAGACCGGAGCCCTCCCCCAGCACGAACAGCCCGAAGAGAACCGCCACGAGAGGATCGACGGTGGTCATCGTGCCGACGGTGATCTCGGCAGGTCCGGACGCGTAACCCTGCTGGATCATCCACACCCCGAGGCCGTAGAACGCGAGCATGAGTCCGCTCGTGACGAGCACTCTCCAGTGGAACATGGAAAACCCATGACTCTGGACCAGCGCTATCGATGCCTTCATCATCCCGGATGCCAAACCGTAGAAGATGGCTCCCACGGAGGACCACAACATTGCCTTTGCCCACGGAACAGCCTTCGTGGCCGCCAGTGACAGGGCAGCGCACACCAGGCACACCACGACGAACGAGATGAGGATGGGCTGGAAGGCGTACGCCCTGCTCCCGTGGAGGAACAGTGAGGAGAAGATGGTCACACCGATCACACCCACGATGGTCACGGAGACCGCCACCCAGATGCGGCCGGTCACCGGGCGGCCGTGGATCTTCGCGGCGAGCAGCACCGACCACGGTACGGCGAGGATGCCCACGGGCTGAACCAGGGCGATGGGGGCCATGCTCAGGGCGTACAGGTGAAGGCCAGCGCCGGAGAAGACGAGCAGCAAACCGAGGAGCCACTTGCGGATCCGGAACAGCCGCAGCATCCCGCCGAGGGACAGCCGGTTGGACGATGTGGTGCCATCCGGATCAAAGGTGCTTGCGACTCCCAGGTGTTGCAGGGTCGCGCCACCAGCGAACAGGAAAGAGCCGATGACCTGCAGCCCGATGGCAAGGAGGGTGCTCATGGGGCAAGTGCCGGACAATCACTGACGGTTGTGGGAATCACGTCCGCTGAGGGTCCTGGGTGACCCGCTCATAAGCCGAGCCGGAGATCGTCCATCGGGGTAGGTCCCGCACCTGCTGCATGGTAAGACTCAACTCAACCCCGTTGGACATGCTCGTGACAGCGCTGAGCGGGATGGAGACCTCCTTACGCCCGAACAAATGGCCCTCCTGAAGCAGAAGGTGGGTCAAGTGGCGGTCCGTGGGCGTCACGACGAGTCCCTTCACCCGCCCGATCTCCCCGTCGGTGGCGTGCACCGGGTCCCCGCGTCTGATGTCCACCTCCCCTGCCGGCAGATGTTCTTCGGTCACCACCCCGGCCTTGGTGGGTGGGGGGCTCTCGCCCGCGAAGTAGGGCCAGAACATCGCCTGGTCGTAGTCGGTGAAACCGGGCGGGGGAGGCATGAACTGGCTGTCCTCGGCGATCGTCAGCCGGAAGAAGTCGGCAACGGTGCCATGGAAGTGGAGCCCGTCAGCCGATCCCTCAGTGGGGCGCAGGAGGGCGACCGGCACGAGCCGGGGCGCCCCGTGGTTGTGGGGCGAATGCACCACCACGTGGGTGACGACATCCGCGATCGGGTCGATGACGACACTCTCAAGCCTGCCGCACGATCCGTCTTCGCCGGCGATCGCCGCCCCGATGAGATAGGGAACCTCTTGCTCGATCATGCGATATCCCTTCGTTCCGCGGCATGCGGCGGCGGGCGGCCGGACCCTTCCCGAACCGGCTGATGTTCTCAGTGCAATCACTAATATACCTCCATGAGAATGAGGCCGACGCAGGTGTCAACGGGGGAGTGGGAGGGTCAACCGCAGCTGGGCGCCCCCGTACACGGAGGCGAACGCGTGGACGTCCCCGCCGTGTGCGCGGGCGATCTCCCTGGTGATGGCCAGCCCCAGGCCGGTGCCGCCCGTGCCCCGTTCGCGGCTGTCGTCGAGGCGGACGAAGCGTTCGAACACCCGCTCGCGCTCGGCCTCGGGGATGCCCGGCCCGTCGTCGCCGACATCCAGGAAGGCCATGCCATCGGCGACGCCGAGGCGCACCTCGACGGTGGTGCTGGCGAACCGCAGGGCGTTGTCCACGAGGTTGCGCACGGCGCGCAGGAGGTGCTGTGGGTCGCCGGTGACCCGCACCGACACCACATCCACCACCACCTTCACCGTCCCCTCCGCGCGGACCCGGGCGATCTCGCCCGTGACGATGTCGTCGAGGTCGACGTCACCCACTTCCATGATGAGCCCGTGCTCGTCGGAACGGGCCAGCAGCAGCAGGTCGGAGACCAGGCGCTCCAGACGATGGGTCTCGGCGAGCACCACGTCGGCGGCGCGGTCGCGGTCCATGGCCTCGGGATGGAGGGTGGCGAGTTCCGTGGTGGTGCGGATGGTGGCCAGGGGGGTGCGCAGCTCGTGGGAGGCGTCCGCAACGAAACGGTGCTGGGTCTCGGCGGAGGCCTGCAACCGCGCCAGCATGGAGTTCATGGTCTCCGCGAGGCGCGCAATCTCGTCGCCGCTTTCGGGGACCGGCACCCGGGCGTCCTTGTCGGCGATCGCGACCCCCGCCACGCGTCGCCGAATTGCCTCCACGGGCGCCAGCGCCCGCCCCACCACCATGTAGGACGTGGCGGCCACGACCACCAGCACCAGTGGTATGCCGATGCTGAGAAGCGTCACCAGCACCGCAGTGGCGCGTTCCACGGATTCCAGCGACTGAGCCGTGACGACGCGCACCACGCCACCGGAGGTCTCCACGCCGGTGACGACGATGACGAACGGCTCGGCGTCATCGGGCAGCGCGTCGACGGTGTACACCTGTTCGTGCCCGGCTTCAGGGGCACGATCAGTGATGGGGTGGGTGGAGTAGTCGTCATCGCTGGCCACCAACACCGACCCGTCGGGGCCCAGGATCTGCAGCAGGGCGGAATCACCGACGGCAGCCTTCAGGACTGTGACGTCCACCTCGTCGACGCCGTTCTCCTCAATCTCCCCGGCGATGACGTCGGCCTGCTGCTTGGCCACGTCCGTCAACCCGTTGGTGAGTTGCTGGCGCTGCAGGACGACGAGCGCCACCGATGCCCCGAGCAGGGCGATCGCCACCACGACGGTCGCGGCCACGGTGGTGCGCAGCCGGATGCCCCGGGGGAACCAGCGAAATGGCCACCGCATCATTCTTCGTTCTCCGCTTCTGCGTATGTGTGATCCAAGTGTGCGCCCCGGGTCGGCCTCAGGTACCGACGACGCCATGGTGGCCATCGGTGGCTGTGGGGATGCTGAGCGGCGACGCCGTGTACGGCCGTGTACGGATGGGCGCTGCCCGTTGCGCCGCATGTCTTTCCTCAGGGCCCTCTCAGGGCCGCCTCGACACAGTGGTGATCATCCAACCACCGAAGGAGACCGTCATGTTGCACTCGTGGGGTGCCGCCATCATCGCGACACTGTTCTCACTGCACGGCTGGCCGGTGTACCTGCTCATTACCGGGTTGGGTTTCGCGGAGTCGGCTGCCTTCCTCGGGCTGCTCCTCCCGGGCGAGACGGCGCTCTTCTTCGGGGGCGTGCTGGCAGCCCAGGGAAAAATCAGCCTGGCTTTGCTGCTCGTTCTGGCTGTCGTCGCGGCTGTGGCCGGTGATTCGGTGGGCTACGAGCTGGGCCGGTACCTCGGGCCGTCCATGCGTCGCAGTCGCGTGGGCAGGTGGATCGGTCCGACGCGCTGGGACCGGGCTGAGGAGGTCATCACGCGGCGTGGTGCTCGCGCGGTCTTCATTGGCCGCTGGGTGGGGGTTCTTCGCGCTCTGGTCCCGGCAGTCGCCGGGGCGTCCGGTATGCCGTATCGACGGTTCTTGGTGGCCAACATCGCGGGGGGAACGCTCTGGGCCGTGACGGTCGTCGTTCTCGGGTTCACGGCCGGCGCCGCCTGGACCCGGGTGCAGGGCTGGTTGGGTGTGATCAGCATCGCAGCAGCAGTCCTGGGCGCCGCATGGGTGGGGATTGAATGGGCACGGAATCGAAGGCGCAGGAGCGAGCAGGACACCCCGTCACCCGCGGACGTTCCTGAACTCGCCGAAGCCAGCGCGCGATGAGTTCCGCCCTGGCCGCCACTGGCGTTGCGCACCGCCGATCGGGAATGGAAGTCACCCGGTGACTGGCACGGTTGCGTTGAAGGTGCGACGGCTCACAGGCTGGGGGCGGACCGCTCCGTCCACGGCCACAGTGCTCAGCACCCCGGACATCGATCTGATCAGGCGTGCGGTCGTCCGGGCTGCCGAGGATCGCGCCAGCGGTGGGCGTGGCGTCATCGCGCGCGGCCTCGGCCGCTCCTACGGCGACGTGGCCCAGAGCGGTGGCGGCCTTGTCGTCGACATGACGGCGCTCAACACCATCCACTCGATCGACCCGGTCACCGCGACGGTCGTGGCGGACGCAGGAGTGAGCCTCGACACCCTGATGAAGGCCGCGCTGCCGTTCGGCCTGTGGGTTCCGGTGCTGCCCGGGACGCGGCAGGTCACCCTCGGCGGAGCCGTCGGGTGCGACGTCCACGGCAAGAACCACCACAGCGCCGGCAGCTTCGGGGACCACGTCCGGGCTCTCGACCTGTTGGTGGCTGACGGCCGGATCCTCACGCTGACGCCGGAAGGGGTCTCCCACGACCCCGACGCCACACTCTTCTGGGCCACGGTGGGCGGCATCGGCCTCACCGGAATCATCCTGCGGGTCACACTGCAAATGACGCGCGTCGAGACCGCCTACTTCCTGGCCGACGCCCTCCGGACCCGGAACCTGGATGACACGATCGCTGCCCACTCGGACGGCTCCGAGAGTGCTTACAGCTACAGTTCGGCCTGGTTCGATGCGATCTCGGCCCCGCCCAGGCTGGGGCGGGCGGCGATCTCTCGCGGGAACCTGGCAACGCTCGCGGAACTGCGCGAGTACGCACCCAAGCTCGCGGCTGACCCACTGCACTTCTCGGGAAGGACGTTGATGACGTTGCCCGATGCTTTCCCCAATGGCCTTGCCAACAAAGTCACCTTCGGGGCGCTGGGCGCGGCTTGGTACGCCAAGGGCGGCCCCCACCGCCACATGGTCCAGAGCCTGACTGACTTCTACCATCCGTTGGACATGGTCGGCGAGTGGAACCGCGCCTACGGCCCCGCGGGGTTCCTGCAGTACCAGTTCGTCGTGCCGCCCGAAGCAGTGGACGAGTTCAAGCTCCTCCTCCGCGACATCCAGAGCTCCGGACACCCCTCGTTCCTCAACGTGCTGAAACTCTTCGGCCCCGGCAACCGCGCCCCCCTCTCCTACCCGATGGCGGGATGGAACGTGTGCGTCGACTTCCCGATCCGGGCCGGGCTGGGTAAGTTCCTCACCCGGATGGATGCCCACGTTTTGGAGTTCGGGGGGCGCCTGTACACGGCCAAGGACTCGCGAACCGACGCGGCCACCTTCCACGCCATGTATCCGCGCATCGACGCGTGGCGCGCCGCGCGCCGTGCCATCGACCCCCAGGGCGTGTTCGTCTCGGACATGGCCCGCCGCCTCGAGTTGTCCTGACTCACGTCCCCACCGAAGGAGCATCGACATGATCAACGCCGTGGGCGACCCGCAACGGATCCTGCTGTTGGGCGGCACCTCCGAGATCGGACTCGCCATTGTCGAGGAGTACCTGCGCCGCGTATCGGCAGCCGTCGTCCTGGCCTGCCGGCCCGGCACTCCCACGAGCCAGGAGACGGCACACACGGCTGCGCGCCGCAGGGGCCAGTGATGTCCGCATCATCGACTTCGACGCGACCGCCACCGCAACACATGAGGCGGTCCTGAGCGAGGCGTGGGCTGATGGCGACGTGGACCTCGCGATCGTCGCGTTCGGGGTGCTGGGTGACCAGGAAGAACTCTGGCAGGACCAGGCCAGGGCCGTCACGGCTTGCCAGGTGAA
>JBDSRF010000111.1:0-23270 GCA_039929445.1 Arachnia sp.
CATCCGCTTGAAGCGGGAGAAGACGTCAGAGGGCACCCCGAACCCGGACCCATGTCCGATGTGACGGGGGCCAGTCGCATAGGGCCACGCGACGGCGGCAAGAACATCAGCACACATGGGCGCCATCCTATCGCCGCCCGTGAAGCCCTGATCACACACGCAACAGACGGAGGCTGGTGTGCCTCCACATAGGGTGAGACGCGAGGAGGTCACATGAAGTCACAATGGCTCGCCACCGCGGTACTTCTGGCCGCGGCACTGTCCGGGTGCTCGGGACCGACGACCGCAGTGCCCGCCGTCGGCATCCCCACGAGTCCCCCCGCACCCTCTCCCCCACCGCAGATCACGGATCCGGACGAGTCAACAGATGCACCGAGAGTTGACGAGATCCCCCGTCGCGAGACGTCCGAGCCAGTCGACTGCTCAGACGCGGAAGACGTCGCGGTGTCCTTCTCCCCGGTCGACGCCGGGCTGGGAAACAGATGGTTGGTGCTGACCGTGCGCAACTGTTCGGGGGACCCGATCACCCTCCCGGGGGACCCCTTGTTCGAAGCCGTCAACGATGACGGCAGCATTTACCCGTCATCGTGGAGGTGGGACGAACCGCAGGGATCGCTGGTCTTGGCACCGGGAAGCGACAAGTTCGTGGTCGCGCACTGGCTCAGCAACGGGCGATGCGAACGAGGAGTCCAAGAGCTTCGCATTCACCTTCTGGGTGAGACGTTCAGCGAGCAGGACTGCTTCCAGTTCGGCGGCGACACTGCTCCCGACCGGGAGGGCGACGACGGCGACCTGTACTGGGCGGACGACCCCGGCCAGCCACCCGGCTGACAACCCAGCCGATTCGAGGGTCGCGGGCGCTCAGGGTTGGCGGGTCACCTGGGCAAATCGCAGCTTCCAACCGGCGGGCAGCTTCTGCCAGAGGGAGAAGCGGAGACGATCACCGTCAGCGTGGTGAAGCCAGCGCATGCCAACGAGGCCGTCGGCGTACTCGTCGATGCCTAGAATGTCGAAATCGGGCGTCGTCGGTTCCCACGCACCGTGGCTGGCGGTGACGATCTCGCCATCGACGGAGTGGGACACGAACTCGTGGTGCAGCAACTCGCGCAGCTTCTCCGCGTCCGTGCGGACCTCGTCACTCAGGAGCTCACGGGTCAGGCGCACCAGCCACGCCTTGGTGCGGGGGCTTGCGTTACCGGGAGTCGGCGCCTCGGGCTCGGCAGGGGCGTCGAAGCTGAAGAGGTCGGGCTCCTCGTCCACTGACTTGGGTGCGAACTCCTGCTGCCTGGCCGGCTGGGTGATCGACTCGGGGAAGCCGGGCCCCTCGTCGGCGGGCACCCCCTGCTGGAATGCGGTGGCCGCTGCGCGGGCGCGGACGTCGGCGGCCTCGTTCATGGCATGCCCGGCGTGACCCTTGACCCATTCGAATTCCACCTCGCGGTTCTTCAGCGCCGCGTCGAGTTCTTTCATGAGATCCACGTTGAGGACCGGCTTGCCGTCGCCCTTCTTCCATCCGCGCCGCTTCCAACCCGGCATCCACTTGGTCAGCGAGTTGATGACGTACTGGGAGTCGCACAGGATCCTGATGGGCTCCTCCACGTGCGCCGTGGACTGGAGGAGGTCGAGCACGGCCATCAGTTCGCCCATGTTGTTCGTGCCGTGGGGCCAGCCGCCCGCCGCCCAGATGTCGTCACTCACGTACCAGGCCCAGCCTGCGGGACCGGGGTTGGACAGCGACGAACCGTCAGCGGCAGCAATGATCACGACACGAAGGGTAGCGTCCGGGACTGTCGACTACTCCAATGCGGTGGTGCGCTCCGGCGTCACGAGGTAGCGGAACCCCAACGGGCTCGTCCACACAATCTCCCCGGCAACCCGGTGCTGCGCATGCCAAGCAGCCACCGTCCTGGCCCGGTGGACCTTCCGCCCCAATGGCGCCAACAACCCGATCCCGGTCTGGGCATCCCTGCACGATGCCCGAAACGGCTCCGTGTGATCCAGATCCAAACCCCGACTCGGCGTGCTGGAGTACGGAAACGCCTCCACCGGATGCAACAACTGCACCGCCTCCCGCATCCGCCCCGAGGGCCGGTACTGATGCTCCGCAGGCAGCGTGTTCAAGTCAATCACCGGCTGGATACTCACCTTGTTACCCCCCAGCAGAGCCTTCAGGGACAGCGACGACATCCAGCCCACCTTCTCCACCAACACCGCCCCACCCACACCCGAGAGCGCCGCATCATCAATATGCAGATACACCCTCGCCCGGGGCTGCAGCTTCGCCGGCGGGACGCTCACCCGCCCACACACGTGACCCAGGCAGTGATGCGGGTCACGATCCAACCGCCCCGACTCCGCATCCAAGGGAGTCCACGCATCATCACCGAAGAGTTCCGACTGCATCTCCGGCCGGTGGGCCTGCTGCTGCAGCGCCAATGCCAACGCCGGGGTCGCCATGATCCCCAACGCCTTGGCCCGCAACACCCTCTTGCTCCACCCCTTGTTCAAGGGATCAGACATGAGGATGTCGGCGATCTGATCCACCGTCGCATCCAGATGCAACGCATCCAACGCATCCATCCGGGCCGTCACATCAATGCACCCGTTCTCCCGGTGCCCCCACAACACCACCTCCCGGCACGCCGCCGCCTCAGCATCCTTCTTCGCCGCCCGCACCGGGTCCGCCTCAATGACCAAACGATCCAACAAACCCATCGCAGCCCGCCACCCCAGACCCGCCTGCTCATGGAACCACTGCCGCCCCACCAGATCAGCATCAGCCCGCGACAAACCAGCACACTTCATGGCCGCCACACACCCCCGCCGCACGTCCAACTGCAGATCCTGCACCGCCGCCCACAACACCCGATGCCGGTAGAACAGATTCAACGCCTCAAAAATCCGGACCCTCGCCTGCCACGCCGTCACACCCAACAACCCACACAACTCCAGATGCACCAACTCATGCACTTCAGGGGTCCCCTCACCACCACCGGGGACCGTCGACATCACCAACTCTTCAATCAGGTCCTCATCGATGACAATGTCGTAGTCCACCACCAACTCCACCAACGCCTCGAGCTCGTCAGCTGCACCCCGACGCTGCGCCACCACCGCGGCCTTCAACCGCTCCGCCGCCGACCGCAAAGCCATGTCCATATTCAATAATAGAACATGTACTCTATTTCCACAACCCCTCGGAACGACTTCCTTCTTGCTCAACAGCGGCGGACGAGCCTCGCTCAGGACACCCGAAGCCACGCGGCCGACCTGACCCTCGTGGACTGATTCGTAAGGCTCCATGGCACCCCAGGTCGCGACCATGACACCATGGTCAGCGATGACGCTCACCGAGGTACTCAACGGCCCCAGGGATTCCGACTCCCTCTACGAGGGCTTCGTGGCATGGGCCGAGGCCGACGGGCTCCCCCTCTACCCGCACCAGGACGAGGCACTGCTGGAAATCCTCACGGGCGCCAACGTCATCGTGACGACCCCCACCGGCTCCGGCAAGTCCCTCATCGCGCTGGGCGCGCACTTTGTGACACTCGCAGCGCGTGGTCGCACCTATTACACAGCCCCCATCAAGGCCTTGGTGAGCGAGAAGTTCTTCGCACTGTGCGGCGTGTTCGGCGCCGACCAAGTCGGAATGGTCACCGGCGACGCCTCGGTGAACCCCGACGCCCCCATCATCTGCTGCACAGCCGAGATCCTCGCCAACATCGCGTTGCGTGAGGGGGTCGACGCCGACGTCGACCAGGTGGTGATGGACGAGTTCCACTTCATCTCCGACCGCGACCGCGGCTGGGCCTGGCAGGTGCCCCTCGTGGAACTGCCGCAGGCACAGTTCATCATCATGTCCGCCACCCTGGGCGACGTCACAAAACTGGCCAGCGACCTCGCCGAGCGCACCGGACGGGCCACCTCGGTCATCGGCGGCGCGGAGCGTCCGGTCCCGCTGGTGTACCGCTGGTCGCTGGACCCCATCCACGACACCATCGCCACCCTCGTGGAGAACCAACAGGCCCCCGTCTACATCGTCCATTCAACGCAGGCTTCCGCCGTCGAGCGGGCGCAGGCGCTGCTGAGCCAGGGCGTGGTGAAGCGCGCCAGCAAAGCTGTGCCGGAGGACCTCAAGGAGGCGCTCGCCGGTTTCAAGTTCTCCAGCGGATTCGGCACGACACTCGTGAAGCTGCTGCGGGCGGGGATCGCCGTCCACCACGCCGGCATGCTCCCGCGATACCGGCGCCTCGTGGAGCAACTGGCACAGCGCGGCCTCCTCACGGTCATCTGCGGCACCGACACGCTCGGCGTCGGCATCAACGTCCCAATCCGGACGGTGCTGTTCAGCTCCCTCACCAAGTTCGACGGCCGCCGCCAGCGACACCTCCGCAGCCGCGAGTTCCACCAGATCGCCGGCCGGGCGGGCCGGGCCGGCTTCGACACCATCGGCTACGTCGTGGGTCAGGCAGCCGACCACGACGTCGAGAATGCCAAGATCCTCGCGAAGCACGCCGGGGACGAGAAGAAGCTCAAGTCGGTGCGACGGAAGAAGCCACCCGAGGGCTTCGTCAACTACACCGAGGCCACGTTCACCAAGCTCATCGACAGCGAGCCGGAGGAACTGCAGGGCCGGATGCGCGTCACCCACGCCATGCTGCTGAACCTCCTGCAGCGCGACGGCGACATCGCGGCCGCCCTCGTCCGGCTCGTCGACAGTTGCGTCGCACCCGGCCGCGCACGCCGGCAACTCCTCACCCGTGCCGCGGCCCTCGGCCGCTCCCTGATCCGCTCCGGCGTGGTCACCCGGTTGCCGAAGCCCACCCCCACCGGCCGCCGATACGCCATGGACGTGGACCTGCAGCGCGACTTCGCCCTCAACCAGCCCCTGTCGGCCTTTGCACTGGCCGTCATCGAGACACTCGACGAGGAGGCCCCGGACTACGCCCTCGACGTCGTCAGCGTCATCGAGGGCACCATCGAGGACCCGCGAACCATCCTCATGGCCCAGCAGTTCAGGGCCCGCGGCGAGACCGTGCAGGAGCTCAAGGCCGACGGCTACGAGTACGAGGAGCGCATGCAGATCCTCGACGACGTGACCTGGGAGAAGCCGCTGGAGGAGAAGCTCAACAACGCACACATCGAGATGGCGGCGCAGGCGCCGTGGCTGCTCGAGACGCCCGTCTCCCCCAAGTCCGTGGTCCGCGACATGTTCACCACCGCCATGACCTTCGGCGAGTACGTGGCGCATCTGAAGATCCAGCGCAGCGAGGGACTCCTGCTGCGCTACCTCTCCGACGCCTACCGCGCTCTGCGGCAAACCGTCCCGGAGGGCTTCCGGACCGAGGAACTCGGCGACCTCATCGCCTGGCTGGGTGAGGTCACCCGCCTCGTCGACTCCTCACTGCTCGACGAATGGGCCGCGCTGAGCGCCATGGGAGCGGACATCGTCCTGGACCACGACGAGATCCCGCCGCCGGCCCGCCCCGTCACGGGCAACCAGCGCGCCTTCCGCGTCATGGTGCGCAATGCGCTGTGGCGTCGCGTCGAACTCGCCTCACGCGACGACATCGACACGCTGGCCGTCCTCGACTCGGGATCCGCCATGACCCGGCAGCGCTGGGACGACGCGCTGGGTGACTACTGGGACGAGCACGACGACCTGCGCACGAGCTCGGACTCCCGCGGCCCGTCCTTCTTCGACGTCGAGTCGCAGCAGGGCGGAACGAAATGGCTGGTCCGCCAGGTCATCGACGACCCCGCCGGCAACCGCGACTGGGCCATCCACGCCACCGTCGACCTCACAGCCTCCGACGAGGCGGGCGAGCTGGTGTTGCAGACACTCAGCTTCGCGCGCCACGACTGATCGGGACGGTGGACCTCCATGAAGATGCTCCGCGCGGCAGCGGCCCTGTCCTGTGCGGTTGCGCTGGCGCTCTCGGGTTGCGGCACACCGCCGGATGCAGGGTCCGTCGAGATCACCTGGTTCCAGGAGCAGGGTGACCCCGTCGGTGAGGGCGCTCTCCCCGGCGGCGCCACCCTCATCCCAGACCAGGACTCGTGGACTGAGTGGGTCGCGGACCTGCCCGCCGACATGCGCGAGGCGAAGGCCGCAGAACTGGACTCCTTCTCACTGGAGGACAGCGTCGCCGTCGTGACGGTGTGGGGCCGCTGCACCGAGACGTCACACCTGTACGAGGACGGCAACGGCACACTCGTGTTCGAGATCATCGAGGACGAACCCGCCACGAACTGCGTCTGGTCACCGCGCCGGGTGGAGGTCTGGGATGTTCCCCTCGACACCCTGGGCGTGGCACGCGACGAGGTGAAGCTCGCGGGCTGAGACCCCTCAGAGGCCCCGGCGGGGCCGGATCCACCACACGGCCAGCACCCCGCCGATCAGGAGAACACCGGCGACGGCGGCCACCGTGGGCCACACCCACGCCCCGGGCCTCTCGCTCGGGTCCGCGTCGACGGCGACGCCGGGCCCCATCACGTCAAGCAGTTCCGCCACGAGGGCCTCGCTGGCGGGTGCGGTACCGCCGCACAGGTTGGCTGACCACCCGTCCTCAACCTTGTTGGCGAACACCACGAGGTCCTCACCCTCAGCGATCCCCTCCAGCCCGCACGCCGCCCCACTGGGCTCCGACGAGACCTTGAACTGGGAGATCACATCCCCCTGCCAGACGTAGGTGGGGCGCATCATGTAGGTGGCAAGTTGGCCGTCGGTGGCGCCAGCCTGCGGGATGTTGACCCGCTCGACGATGACACGTGCCACCAGATCGGCCTGCGCCGCATGCTCCGCCGTGGTCATCTCCACGCAACTGCAGGCAGCCGCCACCGACGTGCCCAGCACGAGGGCCAGCAACCCCGCGAGGGAACTCAGGAGGAGGCGCGCGACGGTATTCATGCGCCCATTCTGCTGCACGACGTCACCGCCATCCACCAGTAACCCGTGCCGTTCTCCCGCACCGAGGGTCCCGTCAACTCTCGCCATCAGCGTCGGACGGCTCGCCGGAGATGTTCACGGAGTACTCGCGAAGCGCCCCCCGCAGCGACCTCTGCTCCGAGACCAGCCACTCCTCACGCCGCCGGATCTGCTCGCCCACACCCTCGTCCCACATCCGCGCCCAGCCCCCGCCCAGTTCCTCGGCACGGTGCAGCATGGTGTGCCACGACTGCTGGGCCGCCGATATCGACACCGAAACCACCCACTCGACGTCCTCGTCGGAGAGCCCGTAGGCGGCCACCAGCAGCCGACCGCGCGCGCCCGGATCCACGCCGGCGAAAGCAGGATTCCTGTCCTGCGGCGCCGTCCAGCCCGCCCACCACAACAGCAGGTTCGCGACCTCGTCGACGCGCGACGACGGGCGCAGGAGGTCGAAGTCAATGAGCGCGACCGCCAGGCCGCCGCGGAACACCGTGTTCTCCGGCGTCACGTCGCGATGCCCCAGGAAGCTCGCGGTGGGGCCGACCGGCTCGGGTGCCCCGGATGGCCAGGAGCGGACGGCCGTGTGCTCGGGAAGGCCGAGTTCGAGGAGGGCGTCATCCAGCCGACGGAGCAGCCGGGCCACGGAGGTCCCCCGCGCCGGGTCGGCCACCCAGGTGGGCCAGGGCCGCCCTGCGACCTCGCCGTCGATGAACGACAACACTTCCCGCCCTTGGTCGTCCGTGCCGAGGAACCGGGGCGCGCCGTCGAACCCGGTTGCCTCCAGATGTTCCAGCGCGCGGTGGACGAGGTCGGAGTGCGGCCCCACGGGGCGGTGCACGGTGTTGCCGACGCGGACCACACCGTCGGTCACGTCGCCGCCGGGCAGCGGCTGCTCATCTCCACGCGGATCGGTCATGCCCCACAGCATGTCACTGGGTGGTCGCAGTCCGGGCGGCTCACCGGGAACCGGGCTACCGGTTCGGCGGTTCCATGTGACGTGACGCCGCGGGGCTGCAAGGCTGATCCCCGTGCAGCAGATCTGGCAGAGAATGACCGACGCCTTCGCCAACCTCGACCCGACGGGGTACCTGGCGCTCGTGGCCGTCGTCGCCATCGTGGCCCAGTGGCTGGCGTGGAGACTCAAGGTGCCCTCCATCCTGCTGCTGCTGCTCATCGGTTTCGGGATGGGACGCCTCGTCAGCCCCGACGACGTACTTGGCCGTGACGCCCTCTTCAGTGGCGTGACACTGGCCGTCGGCGTCATCCTGTTCGAGGGGGCGCTGACACTGCGGTTCCGGGACGTGCGTGATCTGGGGCGCCCCGTCCTGCGCCTGTGCACCGCGACCGTCGCCCTTTCCTGGGCGCTCATCACCATCGCCGCGCGACTCATCGGGTTCGAATGGGAGATAGCTCTGCTCGTGGGGGCCATCCTCGTGGTGACGGGGCCCACCGTCATCGCCCCCATCCTCCGCACCCTTCGCCCCACCCGACGCGTCGCCTCCCTGTTGAAATGGGAAGGGATCGTGGTGGACCCCATCGGCGCCGTTCTCGCGGTCCTCGTGTTCCAGGGCGTACTGCTGGGCAGGGGCGGCGACACGCTCCCGAAGCTGCTGGGCACCCTCGGCCTCACCATCCTCGTGGCGGCCGTACTGGGGCTCGGCCTCGGGATCGGGCTGGAATTGGTGGTGAAGCACGACAAGATTCCCGACTTCCTCCTGGGCGTCTCCTTCGTGGGCACGGCCGTGGCCGCGCTGGTCGTCTCCAACGCCATCCAGTCCGAGAGCGGACTGCTGACGGTGACCGTCCTCGGCATCTACCTCGGCAACCGCAAGGACCTCCATCTTCGTCACGTCGAGGAGTTCTCCGAGCACCTCCAGGTGCTGTTCGTGGGTGTCCTGTTCGTCATCCTGGCGGGGCGCATCGCACCGGCCGACGTGGTGGACGTGGCGCCCAAGGGGCTGCTGTTCGTCCTCATCCTCGTGGTCGTGGTGAGGCCCGTCAGCGTCCTGCTGGGACTGATCGGGACCAAGGTCTCCACGGAGGAGCGACACCTCCTGGCCTTCATGGCCCCCCGCGGCATCGTCGCCGCCGCCGTCACCAGCATCTTCGGGCTCGAGTTCACGAGCGCCGCCGAAAGGGCCCGCGAGGCCGCGATCCTCGCGACGGGGGACGAGGCCGACGCCCTCTCCACCCGGGCGGACAGCCTCTTCCAGCTGGCCGGGCAGGCCACCGAACTGGTGCCGCTGGTGTTCCTCGTCATCGTCTGCACGGTGGCGCTCTATGGCCTGGGCGTGGGCAGGCTGGCGGAACGCCTGGGCCTGGCCACGCCGTCGCCGCAGGGCGTCCTCTTCGTCGGCGGCCAGAAATGGGTGCTCGACATGGCGCTGGCCCTGAAGGGCGCAGGTGTCGCCACCACCGTGGTCACCAGCGAGTACGAGAAGACCGCCAACGCCCGCCGTGTCGGCGTGGATGTGGTCCTGGCGAACATCCTCAGCGAGTTCGCCGTCAAGGACCTTGACCTGGCCGGCACCAGGACCCTGATCGCGGCCACGTCCGAGGATGAGGTGAACTTCACGGCCGCCCGGGAGTTCTCCCAGGTGCTCGGCCGGGCCAACGTGTTCCAGTTGCCCCGCGACGACAACCCCAGCGGCACGGCGTCGCTCCGCACGGAGGCCGCACCCCACCTCACGGCGCGCGCCTGCTTCGAGCCGCCCCGCACCAACACACAGCTGAAGGAACTCGTGGCCGACGGCCACCAGGTCAAGCACACGAAACTGACACCCAAGTTCACCCTCGACGACTTCCGCTGCACCTGGGGCTCGGAGACGGTGCTGCTGTTCGTCCTCGACGGCCGCGAGGTCAACGTCGTCAATGACCGGGTCAAGGTGCCCCAGCACGGTGTGTCCATCATCGCGCTGGTGCCGCCCCAACCGGTCGCCGTGTGAGCTTCATCCGGCTAGCGTGGTGACATGTCCCAGCTCCCGGATCTTGACGCAAAAGTGCCGCCCGTCGTGTGGGCCGTCACTGGCCTCCTGGCCCAATTGACCCTTCGACGGCGTCGCACGCCCCGCTGGGTGCGCGCCCTGTCACTGGTGGTCCTCGTGACCGCTGCCGCGTTCGGCGCCTGGGGCGTGCGGGGTTTCCGGCGGCAGGCCACCACCATCGACCCGCACCGCATCACCGAGGTGACCTCGCTGGTCACGGTGGGCGCCCACTCCGTCTCGCGCAACCCCATGTACACGGCGCTGCTCGGCGGGCTGGTCAGCGTCGCCCTGTGGCGGGGCCGTGCAGCCGCGTTGCTTCCCGTGGTCGCGGTATGGGCTGCGCTGTCCACGTTCCAGGTGCCCGCCGAGGAGTCCGCGCTGGCGGCCGCGTTCGGCGACGACTTCGCGCGGTACCGGGACACCGTCCCGCGCTGGCTCTGACGGTGCGCCGTCAGTGTGCGGAGCGCACCATCGTGCGGTGCGGCAGACCCGCCTCCACGAACGGCTCCCCCACGACGGTGAACCCGAAGTCCTCGTAGAGGCCCACCACATAGGTTTGGGCGTGGATGGTGAGCGGCGCATGGCCGCATCGCTCCACCACCTCTCGGACAAGACGCCTCGCAAGGCCATTGCCGCGTCGGTCGATGCGCACCACCACGCGCCCGAAGGTCCTGTCCGCACCGAATTCGGGAGCTTCCAGTGCGACAACCCGAAGGTAGGCGGCGATGCCGTCGTCATCCGCGATCCACAGATGCAGTGTGCGCTCGTCCCTGTCCGCGGCATCGAAGTCCTGCTCGTCGATGCGTTGCTCGACGAAAAACACCTCGGTGCGCAGCAACATCATCTCGAAGACCTCGTCGCGGGACATTTCCGTCCAACGTCTTGCAACGATCACCGGCCTCGACTCGTTCAAGTGCTGACCTCGACGGTGAACAGGTCGTGGGAGTGGGTGGCACCCACCCGGTCCAGCAGCACCAGCGCTTCGGGTGTTTTACCCTGTGCCCGGAGCGTGGACATGGCTTCCCTGTCCCGCCACAGACTGTGGATGAGCCACAGGCCATCTCGGCCGCGAAGCACCTCGTAACGCAGGAATCCCTCCGGCTTCTCGCCCGCGAGGATCTCGCGGATCCCAGCCAGGAACTCTTCTTCCCGTGCCGGTGCCACGTGCGCGGTCACCACACCCATGATCGCCTGTCCCATGTGCGCCACCTCCCGGCTCATAGAATAGTCCCGTCCACGCTGTCCGACGCGGTCACACCGGGCCGAAACTCCCCGGCCGCGGTTGGTGGTCGGTTCCGTACGGATAGTCAGGATCCCAGGGAAACGCCCCCGCCACGTCCCACGTGAGTTGGTACGCCGGCGCTGACGCCTCGGCTGGTCGCTGGTAGTGCCGGTTGACCGAGTACAGAATCTCACCGGGGTTGGGGAGTGACTCGACCATGAAGCGAGTGTCGCAGCCGGTCAACTGCACAACCTCTCCCGGCATCAGGTCCCCTCCGTCACGGATACGCGCGAAGAACGCGTTGAGCACGAAGCCGATCGACTCCATGTCGAGCCCGAAGACGAGAAGTTCCGGGTGGCCGATTCCGAACAGACCGACGGTATAGGCAAAACCGGGCTCGTCGTCCTCGGCCGTGACCACTTGGATGTAGCACCCGAAGGTGCGGATGCAGTCAGTGACGTGGCGGTCCTCTTGGTCCAGCCACGCGCTTGTCACAATCGTGTTGTCGTCCATGGGACAACGCTATTGTTCAGCTCCGACAATTCGCTCGCAGGCCTCAGGTGTCCGTGGCTGTTTCCCGAACACCCAGGTCCCACAGCCTGTCCGCGCCCCGCATGTCGGAGGCCTCGGCCGAGCGGCCGATGAGGCTGGGCCAGCCCCGCAATGCCCGCAGCCCGTCAGGCCCGACGTAGGAGCACTCCGGCAGGTCCGCCGTCGCGGCGAACAGCGTGCACAGGGCGCTCTTCTCCGCCGATTGCGCGATGGGCCTGGAGATGGCGGTGATGACCTTCTCCACCCTCGGGTTGCCGACGGCGCTCTGGAGATTGCTGAGCACCCACCCGGGATGGACGAGTTGGACTCCGATGCCACGACCGCGGAGTCGCTTCGACAGGCCCAGCCCCCACAGCATGTTCGCGAGTTTGGACTGCCCGTAGCTGGGGAAGATGCCCCAGCGGCGGTTGCGGAAGTGCGGATCCTCGTGGTCGAAGTGCGCGGCCAGGTGTGCGTCGGAACCGAGGATGACGATGCGCTCCCGCACCTGCGGCAGCAGGAGGTTGGTGAGGGCGAAAGGCCCCAGGAAGTTGGTGCCCAACGCCTTCTCGAAACCGTCGACGGTCTCCTCGCGGTGGCGCGCCACCATCCCGGCATTGTTGACGAACACGTCGATGTCGCCGCTGATGGCCGCGGCCGCACCGCGGACGGACTGCAGGGACGCCAGATCCATGTGGACCACCTCGTGACGGCCGCCCCACTCGCGGTTGAGTTCCTCAGCGCGGTCGACGCGCCTGGCCGGGAGCACCAGCGTCGCGCCGGCGCGTGCCGCCGCCCGCGCCGTCGCCTCCCCCAGTCCGTTGGTCGCGCCGGTGATGAGCCAGCGTTTCCCGGTCTGGTCCGGCATGTCCGCGAGGGTCCAATGTGTCATGGGCGCAATGAAACCACCGGCCACCAACTTCCGGTCACCAACTTCCCCCTCAACCACCCTCCGAATCCCCCGACCCCTCCCCTGCCCTGTCCCCGGCCTGGCCGGACACGCCGCGTTTGCTCCTCGCCATGGACGTATACGTCGTGGGCACCAGCGACTGCGGCGTTTCCGGTCACGCCCGGACTGACCCCCGCCCTGTCCCCGGCCTGGCCGGACACGCCGCGTCCACTCCTCGCCGTGGACGTATACGTCTTGGGTATGAGTACCCGAGGCGTTTCCGGTCAGTATGACAACCGCTACGACCCCACAGCCACGATGACCCGCCCCGTGCTGCTGCCGTTCAACAGTGACTCAAACGCTGCGGGTACCTGCTCGATCCCCGTGAACACGGTGTGGATGCTCTGGACCCTGCCCTCCTCCATCCATCGGCTCACCTCCTCCTCGAACTGCCCTCGGAGATCCTCGTGCTCGGTCACCGTGAAGCCGCGCATCGTCAGTTCCCTGTGGATGAGGTTGCGGAGGTTCCTGGGCGGCTGTGCCCCGGTCACGGTCCCGCACATCACCACCCGGCCACCGCTGTTCAGCACGTCGAGAGCAGCTTCCAGTTGGTCGCCGCCGACGTTGTCGTAGTACAGGCTGATGCCCTCAGGGGCCGCCCTGCGCAACAGGTCCGTGGCATCGCCGTCGCGACGATTGATGGCACGATCCGCCCCGATGGTGTCGGTCAGAAGCTCCGCTTTCTGATCGGAGCCGACGACGCCGATCACGCTTGCGCCGACGGCCTT
The DNA here is from genome assembly GCA_039929445.1 of Arachnia sp. Classification (GTDB taxonomy): domain Bacteria; phylum Actinomycetota; class Actinomycetes; order Propionibacteriales; family Propionibacteriaceae; genus Arachnia. The sequence continues at coordinate 13,346 of JBDSRF010000111.1, forward strand.
GGCGAACTGCACCACACAACTGCCGACACCGCCGGCCGCCCCGGAGACGTACACGACGTCGTCGGGCTGCACGTGACCCACATGCGTGAGCCCGGTCCATGCGGTGAAGCCCACGTGCCCGAGGATCGTGAGCCGGGCATTCAATTCGTCGTCGGTCGGTCCGGCACCGATCTTCGTGAAGTCAGCACCGGCGATGACCTCAACCGTGCGCCAGTGCATCTTGCCGACGGCGAGGTCGCCGGGCTCGAAGTCCCCGTGGCGGGACTCAAGTACTTCCACGACTGCATCGCTGGAGGGTACGTCCCCGACGCCGATTCCCGGCCCGTACGCCGTCCCCTCTCCACCCAACCGATGGGCCAGGCCGGCGTTGAGCCCGAGGCGACGCATTCGAACGAGCACCTGTCCGTCGCCGCACTCACCGACGTCGCCCTCGACCACGGCGAAGTGATCGGCCGTGACTTCCCCGTCGGGGACCTTCAACAACTGGACCTCTTGGCATCGCATGATTTCGACGATACTCGCGGGGTCATTCGGCCCGGACTGCCAGCGGAAGGATCACCACCGTTGGGTGGAACAGGGCGGCCCGGGCTGCCCTCCTTGGCCTGGCCACTACCGGACCTGGCTGATCATCTACCGTCGGGAGCTTCGCTCGCCTGAATCGCGTCCGTCCACACCTCGTGCAACGCGACGGCCGCCGCAGGAGTCGCAGCGAGTATGCCGCCGCTGCTGGGGAACAGGTTCGCCGCCCCGGATTGATCCAGGACAACCCCGCCCGCTTCGGACACGATGAGGACGGCCGCGAGGTGGTCGACGGGCCCGAATCTGCCGATCACCGCCCCAACGCCACGCCCGGCCGCGACACCGACGACGGTCATCGTGCCCGATCCCATGATCCTCAACGTGCAGAATCGCTCCCCCAGGGCGTGGAGCATCGGCAGCATCCCGGTCCAGGGGAATTGGTTCGCGAGCTCGGTGCTGACGATCCGCCCCCGGAGCGGGTCGACGATCTCGCCGCCGACGGGGGCTGGGGAAAGCTGCAATTGGACGTCATTGCGCCACGCACCCTCGCCCCGTTCGGCGCTGAAAAGCTCCTCACGCCACGGGTCCGCGACCACTCCGACGACTGGCTCACCGTCCACCACCAGTGCGAGCGAGAACGCGGTCCACGGAACTCCGTTGGCAAGGTTCGCGGTGCCGTCCACCGGATCCAGGTACCAGCAGGGCGCATCACGATGACTACTCCCCCCCATTTCCTCACCCACGAAATCGTGGTCCGGGAAATGTGCCCCGATAACCTCGCGGACGTATTTCTCCACGGCCATGTCCACGTCGGTGACGAGGTCCGCAGGATCCTTCTTGGAGTGCACCCCGCTGATGTCGGCCGCTCGTGTGAAATCAATGGCCCATCCACCGAGACCCCGGGCGATGCCAAGTTCCTTCGCAAACCGCGACGGTGCTGTCATGTCTTCCTCGTCTCCAGAGATGATCTGATGCAGCAGCGCTGGTCTGTTGCTTGTCACGTGGTCCACACCGGCAGCGATGACCATCGCCATGTCCCAGGGGTTGTCAACAGTCCACACGGAAAGCCTGAGCCCGAGCGCGTGCACGGCGGCGGTGAATGACTCACTGGCCAGAAAGGCCCGCGTATTGATTGCCTCCGGTGCAAGATCCGCCAGATCGCCCGTGGTCGGCGGCTTCGCCTGGCGCCAGGGCATCCAGATCCGCGCCCCCGAATCCAGTCGGCGGACCTCCCGCATCATTTCAAGGTCGCCGCACCAAGCCACCTGACAGTCCGATTCTCCCACCACGGCCAGCGCGGGAGCCACTATCGACAGGTCGTTGACATCGATGAGCGCCACTGACCCACTGCCCGCGATGGCTGACAGGACCTCGCGCAGAGGCGGGGGACGGTGATCCGCATCGCCGATCGCCACCACATCGGCGAACAGGACATCGGAGACACGATGTTGCACGTGCCACAGCCTGTTCAGGGTCGGATCGTGAACCACGATCACCTCGCCATCGGAGGTCATTTGCAGGTCGAACTCGATGTGGTTGGCACCCATGGCCACCGCCGACCGGATCGCCGGGAGCGTGTTCTCGCGGAAGCCTTCAGCGTCCCCGCGGTGGGCCGTCACCCCGGTTGTCCTCGACGGCGTCATCTGGCGTCTTCGACCAGTACGCCGTCGCGGAACGTCAGCGCCTCTGTGATGTGCGCCATTCCACGGTCCCCGATGGATGGAGGACGCCCGTTGAAGTAGCTGTGCAGCGTGGTGTCGTCGCGTGCCAGCACCAACTCGGTGAAGTGTCCACGCGGGATGACTCTCTCCACCACTGCAGGAACCCCGCCGGGCAGGCTCTGAGAGCTGAACAGGACATGCTCCGGCCGCACCCCGGTGACGTGGTCGGACTCGATCAACCGATCGTCGACAAGGGTGCCCTTCAGTTGGTTCATCGAGCCGATGAACGACGCCACGAAGATGGTTCGCGGCCGGCTGTAGAGCATCTCCGGTGTGCTGTACTGCTCGATCCTCCCGTCATTCATGACGGCGATCCGGTCTGAGACGCTCATGGCCTCGTCCTGGTCGTGCGTGACGATGAGGGTCGTGATGCCCAGACGCTGCTGGATCTCACGGATGTCCTCACGCACCTTCACCCGCAGCTTGGCATCCAGGTTGCTGAGCGGCTCGTCCAGCAGCAGCAGCTTCGGTTCCTGGACGATCGCCCTCGCCAGTGCCACTCGTTGTTGCTCACCGCCGGAGATTTTGGCGGGGCGCGAGTCCCGGTGGTGCAGGAGATTCACGAGGGCGAGGGCGGCATCGACGCGCTCCGCCATTTCGGCTTTCGGTACACGGCGGATCCTGAGGGGGAACTCGATGTTCTTCTGGACCGTCATGTGCGGCCAGAGTGCGTAGTTCTGGAACACCATGGCGCTCGGACGTTTCTCCGCCCCAAGCGGCGTGACGTCCCGTCCGTCAACGATGATCCTTCCGCTGTCCGGCGCCAGGAAACCCGCCACCATCCTCAGCGTTGTGGTCTTGCCGCAGCCGGAAGGCCCCAGGAGGGACACCAACTCCCCCTTCTCCACGCGGAGGGTGAGGTTGTCGATGATGGTCCGGCCGCCCAGGACCTTGCTCAGACCTTGAGCCACAAGCCCGGCCACCTGCCCGGGGTCGGTGACCGACGCGGCCTCGGGCATGTTGTGTGAACTCACAGTGTGATCCCCGCTCATCAGCGAATCTGGAAGCCCTCGGCCAGTTGTCCACCCATGATGTGCTTGCGCGCAAACAGCAGGAGGACGACCGAGGGGATGGACAACATGATGGAAAACACCGCGGCCACTTGTTTCGGGTAGTTGAGTACCAACGAATACATCTGCGTCGGCATGGTGAAGTACTCGGGCGCCCCAACGAGGTAGGTGCCCTGGGCTTCGTCGAATGCGGCCAGGAACGACATGATGAGCGCCACGAGGATTCCCGGGAAAGCCATGCGCAACGTGATCGAGAAGAACACCCGGATCTTGCCCGCACCGGCATCACGGGCGGCCTCCTCAAGACTCCTCGGTACGGAGCTGAATGCCGCGGCCGGAATCCAGGTCATGAACACGACCGTGCCCAGGATCTGGACGATCACGATACCGAGGACCGTATTCATCAGGTTCAACGCGTAGAAGAGCGACGCGATGGTGGCGAACAACCCCATCTTCGGGAATGCGTTCGTGGCGAAGAGGCCGATCAGGAAGGTGCGCCGAGCGAAGAAGTCGTAACGCGCAAACGCGTAAGCGGCCGGGAGGCAGATGGCGGCAGAGCACAACACCACGATGGGCGTGATGATCAGGGAGTTCTTCACAGCGACACCAAGCGCTTGGTCGTTCACGACGGTGCCCCACCATCGCAACGTCCACCCATCCGGCCAGAGATTCGGATAGGTCCAGTTCGTTGCGAAGGCCCGGATCGCCAGCCACAACAGCGGACCAAGGATGAAGAACATCATGAACACGACGAACAGTGCCACCAACACCCGTCCGAGGATGCGCTGGGCTCGCGGCCACATGCCCCCACCCTCCACGTCAGCTGCAAACGGGGCGGGCTCAGCAGCCAAAGAACTGTCGCGGAGGTCGTCGGCGAGTTGCTTCATCAGACCCTCCCCTGGTCCTTGGCACTGCGGAAGTTCGCCCATACGTAGTAGAAGCCGATGGCTGACGCAGCGACGAAAACGGAGAACGCCATGACGATCGACTGCTGCGGTTCGTTGAATGAGGTGAAGTAGTTGGTGAGCATCACACCGAGCATCGTGGGAGCATTCGGACCCGTGAAGTACGGCACGGTGAAGGAGCCAATCACCCCGATGGCGGTGAACGTTCCTGCGATCACGATTGGGATGAATGCCATCGGAATCAGAATGGAGAACACTGTCCGGAAAACACCGGCACCTGCGTCACGGGCTGCCTCGATGATGGCATCCGGGATGCTCTGCAGCCCGGACGTGACCATCAGAACAGCAAACGGCAGGGACGTCCAGACCGAACCGATCACGATGGCGACGACGGTGTAGCCCCAGATGGGACCCTCCAGCCCCACCTGGGCGAACACGCTACGGATGAATCCGTCGGCGGAGTAGAACGTGAGAATGGCCCACGCGGCGATCACCACCGGGATGAACAGCGGCACCACTGCCAGACCCGCCAACAGGTTCGCCAGCCACCCGCCGCGCAGTCTCAAATACAGGCCGATTCCCAATGCCATCATCAGAACGATCCCGGTGCTGATGACGGTGACCAGGATCGTCACAAACAGGTTCGTGAGGAACTGTGGGTTGCCGAACACGTCAGCCCAGGCAGCGAGAGTGCCCCACCAATGATCTGCCTTGTGCACGTTCTGGCCGACGAGCGCGATGATCTCGTTCAGCCCGCCGGTGAAACCGAGAGTGAACAGGAACGCCACGACCACGGGCAGTCCCACGAAGCAGAGAACCAGGAGGATCGGCGGCAGGGCCATGAAGAACCCCACCGCCGACAGACGTGGTGCACCTGCGACCACACCACGTCGCCGACTTCGGCCCGGCCTGGACGATGTCTGGGTCATGGGATGCCTAATTACCCGGCACCTTCTCGGTCCACATCTTCGCCATGTCGGCGGACATCTGGGAGAAGTAGGGCGGCCTGAGGTTCGCGATGTCGGCATCCTTGAACTTGTCCTGAATGCTCTTCGACAGGAGGGAGAGTTCGATGACCGGGTACCCGGACACCTGGGTGGAGATGATCTCCTGCGCCTCGGGCGTCAGCACCCAGTTGACGAGCGTCTGAGCAGCTTCGACGTTCTTGGACGCCTTGGGGATACCCAGGAACGACGCCCCTCCGGTGAACGACGGATCAGTGATCTGGGTGGTCTTCGTATCTGCAGGAATCTGCCCGCTGGCAACGCCCGACACGAACATGTCGGACCACACGGGTGCCATCCAGATCTGCCCGCTCGACAACAGCTCCAGGGTTCCGTTGTTCCCGTTGGGGTACACGCCCTTCTGATACACGTAGGGGTTCAGTTCCTTCAGTGTCGCGAGTCCCGGGTCCCACAGTTTCTCCAGTTCCGGAACGTAGTCGGTGACCATCTTGGCCCGCTCAGCTTCCGGGATGGTCTTGTCGAGAACGGTGGTGATGAAGGCGTCGCCACTACCACCGGTGCCCGCCGAGTTGTAGGCGAACTTCCCCGGGTTGGCCTTGATCCAGGCAAGGAGTTCGTCGAGTGTCTTGGGTGGCTCCGTCACCTCCTTGCCGTTGTATGCCAGCAGAACGGAAGAAGCCCTGTACGGAATGGCATTGGGGGTGGCCGTGTCGAGGATCGACTGTGGCACATCCTTGAGGTTTGCCAGTTGCGTCTTTGTGGCATCCGCCAGAAGCCCGCTGGCTGACAGTTGCGCGACGAAACCTCCGTCTATCAGGTCCATGCCGGGATCCTTGTCCTGCACGGTGGCAGCGGTCAGCTTCGCCACGGTCTGTTGGTCATGCGTACCGTGCAGGTCGAAATCGACCTTGACCGTGTAGCCGGGGTTGGCCTTCTGGAAGGCGGGGATCAGACCCTTCTGCCACAGGTCCTGCACATTCGTGTCAGCGCTGATGAAGACTGTGACGGTCTTGCCCGGTTCTCCCGTGCTCTCACCGCCACCCGTACTCTGAACGCCGCAACCCGCAAGGGCGAGCGCAACAGTGGCCGACATTGCAGCGGCCATGATCCGACGTGAGTGTCTCATTACGCAGTCCTTCGGTTCGCGGGCTTGGATTCCTCCATGGCTATTCCATGGTGGCGAACGACTCCACGCGCTTCATTGCGGCGGCTTGTCGAATCGGTGGCCATGGACCTGGGGTGGCATGCATCGACGCATTGCGCGATGACACCAGCCCAACTCCCGGCAGCGACTGCGACCACAGCGCGACCGGACAGCGAGGACGTACGAAGCCCGAACCCCGACACGTCGCTCATTGATCGTCCTTGATCCTTGATTGTCCCTGTGATTTCGATGCTAACAGGAGCGCCAACCCTTGGGAAGGGCCCGACTTCACGTATGGGGACGTCCCGGGACTGGCGCCCCACAAGGATCTCGACCATGCCTGCGCGTCAAGGCAGTCGTTCATCACGAATGCCACCGAATGGAGGTGGCAGCCCACGAGTCGGGACATCGTTGCCCATCCGTTCCACGCCAGGGCGATTCAGACAACTCACGCTCCGTGACTGCGCCAGAATGTCCCATGGTCAACGAGAGCCTCGAGCCCGCCCGATGGGGAGAACCCGTGAGCGACAAGGTCATCAACGCAGCCGAGGAACACCTGCAGGCGCAACTCCCGCCCGTTTGGCGCGCATACCTGCAGAGTCAGCGATGGCTTCGACGCGGTTGGCTGGAATCGGGTGACTACATCCATCTGTACGACCCCGAGGAATCGCTCGAACTCATGGACGCGTGGGGAGATTCGGCCGCGCTGCATCCCGGCATCTACTTCCTGGGCGGCGACGGCAGCCGCGGCATCTACTGCGTCGACCTGCGCGAAGACGAGCCCACGGTCCAACTCACCGACATCGTGGGCGGCGGCTGGATGGAGGCGGAGCCGTTGCTGGACAGTGTCGAGCAATTTGTTGCCGCGATCTCGGACGGCACGTTCCGGGCCTTCCCGGACGGGTGAGTGTTCGTCGGCCGACCACCAGTCCGCGACAACTGACGTTCTCTTCCGCCCAGCTGCCAGATCAATGTCCGGGGAGGATAGTGACTGCATGGGACGGGAAAAGGTGTACGTGGTCAAGGATTTGTCCAACCTCGGGGCCGTGGACTTCCCGTCCTGGAAGATCCAGACCCTCGCCCAGTTGGGCGAAGAGGCATTCGCCACAAGAATGCTCGAGGCGAGCGCCGGTGACCCCTTCGACACGTCGACGCCGGAGTCAGCACTCGCGGACCTGCAGGAGTTGGAAGAGGAGGCAGGCGCCACCTTCGACCCGAGTCTTTGGGTGCTCCTCAGCGACGCGTCGGGCGAGATCGGAGTCGTCCTGCCGCAGGTGTCCGACACTGACCCCAACTGCGGCATCCTGTCCTACCTTGCAGTGATGCCCGCCCGACGTGGACACGGCCTCGGCCATCAGCTTCATCAGTTCGGCCTCCAACGACTCAAGGAACTCGGCGCCGTCAACTACCGAGGCTCGACGGACGCGGAGAACGCTCCCATGCTCGCCATCTTCAGGGCCAACGGCTGCACAGAACAGGTGTGACGTCGCGGCTGCGACCTCGCCACGTCCGGGGGTGGATCCCGCGGTCTGGCAGTCTGGCGCGGTGCCCGGACATCGGGCGCCTCGAGACGTTGGGAGACAACTTTGTTCGGAACAGGTGCGCTGAACGCACGCATCGCGCGACTCGAGTCGCAGGTACAGGCGCAGGGTGAAGCCCTCAACGCCATGGCAGAGAGGCTGGGAATGGCCCCCGTGATGGTCGATCCGATGCGACTGGACGCAGAGGAGTTGCGTCTCGTCCAGGGAGGTAAGGCGATCGCCGCGATCAAGCACCACCGCGAGCGCACCGGGTCCTCGCTCGTGCAGTCGAAGGACGCCGTCGATCGGGCTCGGCGCCCTTGACTTGAGCCGACCCATCCGCGGTCACATGATCGGCCAACCCGCGGCCGGTTCTCTGGCCTGGGACGGGGGAATCGGCGGCGTCCTGGCCGCCCGAATCTGCGGACTCCCGGAGTTGCGGCAGACTTGATCACGTGGACGACCTGCACGTGCCCCCGGGACCCGGTGCGCCCCGCGGCATCAGGGTGCCGGCGGGAGAGTTGGTCGAGCAGTTCTCCCGGTCCTCCGGTCCTGGCGGCCAGGGAGTCAACACCGCAGACTCACGTGTGCAGCTCAGCTACGACGTGCGGACGACGACAGCGCTGAGCGAAATTCAACGCGAACGCGTCCTCGAACGGCTCGCCGAGAGACTCTCGGGCACGGTGCTGACCATCAGCGCCTCGGAGTACCGCTCCCAGCGGCGCAACCGGACTGCGGCGAGACAACGTCTCGCGGGCCTCCTGCGGGACGCCGTGGTTCCACCGATCATCCGACGAGCAACCCGGCCCACGAGCGGCTCGCGGCGGCGACGCCTCGACGGCAAGCGACGGCGCGCCGAAACTAAACGCAGCCGCCGACCGCCCGGCCCCGATTGACAAGGTTGCGCCCGGTCATCCGGAGAACGTCGCCCACCCGCTGACGACGGTGAACGAGTGGTGAGGACAACCGGAATGAAACGCCGAGTACCTCGACCAGGCGCCCACGCGAAGCTCGGCCAGAGGAGCGCGCTCCCGGCTACCGCTGAATGGGCCGGTGACGAACGATTCGTGCCACCACTACGAGCACGGCGACCTGCACGCCAAGCAGCACCGCGCCCGATACGACCTCGGACCAGCCCATCACGAAGCCGGCCTGCAGCGTCCCGATACCGCTCGCGACCGGATAGAACAGCGGCCAGAGGATGGCGAGGTTGCGTACACACGCGAACACAACACCAAACAGGACCGCGAACACCCCGAAGCCGAGCGCCACCTCGAACGGCACCGATCCGATGTGCTGCAGCGCGAAGCCAACCCCGGTCAGCAGAATCGCCGGCAGCCAACCGAAAGCGCGCTCCCAGCGCAGGAACAGCCAACCAAAAATGAAGAGCGGCTCCCACATCACCAGCAGGTTCGCCACGAGTTGCGGCACGACCGGCACGCCCTGCGCCGCAGCCATGCTGAACAACTGGTAGGCCGAGCCCACCCCCAACACGGCCGAAATCATCAGCGACGGAAGAAGGAAGCGACGCCGGATGCCAAGTCCCGCCAAGCCCTCGCGTCGTTGCATCAGCACGACGAGCGAGGGGATCACCGTTGCCACGACGACGATGCCGGCCAGGAGGAACCACTCATTGATCGTGGTGCCGGCCCAATAGCAACCCCAGAACCCCAGAAGTGTGCACAGGGCAACGAGGGTGTCGCTCCCCGGATTCCAAGCGACTACCCGCCGACGGGACGGGGGCTTGGAGCCGCGAGACTCGACCACAGACCCGGAGGTCAAGGCGCTGAAAGCCGACATGGACACCTCTTCAAGCATGGCGGACCAGACCCCACCGATGGTCCGCGCGCCGCACGATCGAAACGCATCGTGGAGCGCGGTGCGTCAACAGGGTCAGACGTTGAAGCGGAACTCCACGACATCGCCGTCCTTCATCACGTACTCCTTGCCCTCCAGGCGCACCTTGCCGGCGGCCTTGGCTGCGGCCATGGAGCCGGTGTTCACCAGGTCCTCGAAGCCGACGATCTCCGCCTTGATGAAGCCCTTCTGGAAGTCCGTGTGGATCACTCCGGCTGCCTCGGGAGCCGTCGCGCCCTTGCGGATGGTCCAGGCCCGTGACTCCTTCGGGCCGGCAGTCAGGT
>JBDSRF010000112.1:0-13835 GCA_039929445.1 Arachnia sp.
CGCCGGTACCAACGATGAGGCAGCCGCCTCACAGGCCGACGATGAACTGGTCACCGACGCGGTCCCCGCACCCAGCGATGACTTCGAGGGTGCCAAGGACGCCGAGGCGCCGCAGGACGCCGTGGCCAATGCTGACGCAGGCGACGGTGACGCCGAGGCCCACGCCGGTTACGGTGACGGGTCCTACGTCGGGGAGAACCCGCCGGAGGAATTCACCATCAAGGGCAACGAGCGCTCGAAGAAGTACCACCTCTCGGGCTCGGGCGGTTACGACCGCACGATCGCCGAGGTCTGGTTCAGCTCCGAGGAGGCGGCCGAGAAGGCCGGCTTCACGCGCGCGCAGCGCTGAGCCACAGCTCGACAGAAACCGACGTGCCCATCGCCCCAGCCGGGGCGGTGGGCACGTCGCTTGTCCACAGCTTCCGCGTCGCTGGCCGCCGCTGCCCCGGCCGGCCGGTCCAGACATTAGCCTCAACTGCATGACGTTGACCGTGACGCTGCTGTGCGCCCTGTCCGCGGCGCTGCACCTGTCGTGGGTGGTGCCGCGGCTGCCCGAGCCCCCGCAGGTCGCGGGCGAAGCCGGTCCGGCGTATGCGTCTCTGGCCCCGATCCGCCATGTCCTGGTGCTGGGCGTCGTGGTCCTCCTCCTGGCCCAGGTCCTGCACCTGGTCCCGGGGCAACAGCAGGTCGTGTGGTTCGGATACCTGGGGGCCGGAGCGGCGCTGGTGTGGGTGGACATGCGCACCACATGGCTGCCGCTGACCCTGCACCGCATCTGCCTGGCGCAGGTGGCCGCGGGCCTGGTGGTGGTGGCCGTCGTCGACTGGCCGACGGCGTTGACCTCGGTGGCCGGGGGCGCCGTCGCCTTCGGCGCGTTCCACCTGGTGTGGCGCTTCAGCACCACGTTCGGCTACGGCGACGTCCGCCTGGCCGCCGTGGTCGGGGCCGTGGGTGCCTTGCGCGGCCTCGACGGGTGGCTTCTGGCGATGCTGTGCGGCACGCTGCTCGGGGCCGTCTGGGCGGTGGCCCACACCCTCGCGCGACGTGGCACCGACCGCCCACGACACTTCCCATACGGCCCCGCACTGTGGCTGGGACCCGTGGTGGCCGTGGCCCTCAGCGGTTGGTGATCTCCACCCAGAGGTCCAGCGTCGAGAGCGCGGCACCCGAGTCCAGGGCCGCCTCGACGTCGCTCTTGGTTTCCTCCATCTGCTCCGCCAGCGGCACCACCACGCTGACACCGCGGTACGACAACAGGGCCGCCGCCGCGTTCAGCACCACGATGTCGCGGATCGGGCCGGTGCGTCCGTTGACGAGATCCCGCACCACGGCGGCGTTGTGGTCGGCATCCCCGCCCGTGAGGTCGGAGGGCGCTGCCGGGTGGAGCCCGAGGTCACGCGGGTCCAGTGTGGTGCGGTGCACCCGGGTGTCGGAAACGATCCAGACGTCCGACGACGACGTGGTGGTCAGTTCGTCCAGACCGTCGAAGCCGCGGAAGACCATGCCCCGCATCCCACGGCCCGCCAGCACGCGGGCGATCACGGGCGCGATGTCGTCGTTGGCGACGCCCAGAGCCATGGCTCGGGGCTGGGCCGGATTCGACAGGGGGCCGAGGAAATTGAAGGTGGTCTGGATGGCCAGCTGCTTGCGGACCCCGCCGACATACTTCATGGCCGGGTGGTACAGCTGCGCGAACAGGAACACGATGCCGGCCTCGTCGAGGACGGCGGCCTGCCGTGCCGGGTCCAGCGAGATGTTGACACCCAACGCCTCGAGGGTGTCGGCGGTGCCCGCCATGGAGGAGGCCGCCCGGCTGCCGTGCTTGATGACCTTGGCGCCCGCCGATGCGGCGACGAGGGCGGCCATCGTGGAGATGTTGACGGTGTTGGCCCTGTCGCCGCCGGTGCCGACGACGTCAACCGCCTCCGGTGACAGCGTGATGGGCAGGGCGTTGCCGAGCATGGCGTTGGAGAGGCCCGCGATCTCGTCCTCGGTCTCCCCCTTGGCCCGCAACGCCACCAGCAGGGCTGCCAGCTGCACCTCGCTGGCGCGACCCGCGAAGATCTCGTTGAGGGCCCATTCGGCGGCCTCCGCCTCGAGTCCCTCCCTGCGTACCAGCCCCGTCAGGATGTCCGGCCAGGAAAACGTCACGGGGCCACGATCGCGCGGCGCAGGAGTCCGGCCACCTGCTCCGGCAGTTGCAGCGGGTCGACGGGGTACGGCGAGATGGCTTCGGCCCCGGACCACGTTGCCAGCCACGCGTCGGCCACCCGGGCCACGAGCAGCAGCACGGGCGGGCAGTCGGGGTACTCGTCCTTGATCTGGTGCCCAAGCCCCATGCCGCCCTCGGGCTGCGCCTCGCCGTCGAGGATGATGAGGGCGTAGTCCGTGCCCGCGTCGAGGGTGCGCAGCAGCGCCGGTCCGGTGGCCACCTCCACCATCTCGATGGGGGGCAGGTCGCTGGCCACCTTGCGTCCGAGGGTCAGACGGATCTCCTCCCGGACCGTGCGGTCGTCGGAGAACAGAAGAATCCTGAGGGTGTCCGCTGGCTCTGTCATGGTTGTTCCTCATCCCCGACGCGGTCGGCGTCGGTCCTGGCTGGGGGTGGGCGTCGTCCAGCATCGTATCCAACGGCGCCGCCCCGGGCCATGGCGGCCCGTTTGGCGGCCAGTGCGTCCTGGCGGTCCAGTGCCCGGTCGACGCGCTTCGCCTCGCGCTTGCTGTCCCCGATCCACTGGATGAAGATCGTGGTCATGGCCGCGAACATCGTGATGTCTCCCGTGGCCCACATCAGTCCGCCGGCCAACGTCTGGTCCTCCAACGGGCTGGGGCCCCACGTGCGGTTGAAGGCCAGGTACCAGTCCTCGGCAATGAGCCGGGTGGACCCCATGATCGTGACGCCCAGGAAGGCATGGAACGGCATGGTGAGGAGGAACAGGATGAAGCGGATGGGATACGGCATCTTGATGGGCACCGGATCCACCCCCAGAAGGGGGAAGAAGAAGAGGCACCCCACCACAACCATGTAGATGTGCAGTGTGTCGTGGGCGACGTCGTTGCGCAGGGTCAGGTTGTACCAGCCGGTCAGGTACAGCGCGAAGGGGCTGGCGATCATCAGGAACGTGGTCAGGGGTGGGAACAGGATGATCTTGCCGAACATGGAATGCAGCACCGCCAGCAACCACTTCCGGGGTTTCTTCGGCAGGGTGCGCAGCGCCAGCGTCACAGGTGCCCCCGCCACTAGGAAGACCGGCGCGATCATGTTGAGCAGCATGTGTTGGAGCATGTGGAGCCAGAACAGCACCGTGTCGTAGGTGCCGAGGAAGCTGAACAGAGCAACCGACAGGCTCCCCAGGCCCAGGACCACGAAGTAGACGGTGCGAAGCGGTGGCCACTTGTCGCCGCGCTTGTGCAGCACGTGCACCCCGTAGAGGTACAGGCCCGCCGTCAGGAGGATCATCGCCAGGGGAAGGGGCTCGAACGTCCAGGAAGAGAGGTAGCGCCATCCCTCGAGTGGGATGACGTCGTCGCCGGGGTCGGCGTGCAGTGGGAGAATTACGGACGATGCGTGGCCGCCAAACATGGGCGAATTATGCCCCATCGTGGAAGTAGGCGGCATTCGGGGTCCGCAAAGTAGGCGACACGTTGTACTCCATCTTGAATTAGCGGGCATACTGGTCGGGTGACGAGCCAACCCGAGTCCCTCATCGAGCCCGCGGCGCTGCCCAGCGGTGCGCTCCACGCCGTGCCATCGGCGAGATTGAACAAGCCGATAGGTCGCCCCGACACCGTGGCGGTGGGCACCATAGTGTGGCTCGCCAGCGAACTCATGTTCTTCGCCGCGCTGTTCGCCGCCTACTTCTGGATCCGCAACGGCACCAACGAGCAGGCCGCGGCCTCAGGTGGGATGTCGCTGTGGGAGGCCAGCACCCAGCACTTGGACGTTCCCTTCGCCACCGTCAACACCACCATCTTGGTGATCTCTTCGATCACGTGCCAACTGGGCGTCAACGCGGCCGAGCGCGGTCGGATCTCCGGGTCGTGGCTCAACCCGCTGAAGTGGGGACTGCGACAGGCGTTCATCGTCACGTTCATCCTGGGATCGGCGTTCATCGGCGGCCAGGTCTGGGAGTACTTCACCACGTTCGGTGAAGGCTTCCAGATCTCCACGAACTCGTACTGGTCGGCCTTCTTCCTCGCGACCGGTTTCCACGGCCTCCACGTCCTCGGCGGCCTCGTGGCTTTCCTGTTCGTACTGGCTCGCTCATACCTGAGCGTCACACACACGCACGAGCAGGTCGTCACCGCCCAGGTCGTGAGCTACTACTGGCACTTCGTGGACGTCGTGTGGATCGTCCTCTTCGGCGTCATCTACGTCCTCCAATGAGCCAACCACCCACCTGGAGACCCCTCATGAACTTTCTCTCGAAGCGTCGCCGCCATGCTGCGGCGCGCCCACTGCTCCTGCTCCTTGCTCTGCTGTTCGTGGGTGTGGGCTACTCCGTGGTCTCCCCGCAGCAGACGTCCGCGGACAGCGACATGAGCCAGCAGGTGGAGGAGGGCAAGGCCCTCTTCAACGTCAGCTGCTCATCCTGCCACGGCCTCAACGGCGAGGGCACCACGCAGGGCCCCAGCCTCATCGGAGTCGGTTCCGCGTCCGTCAACTTCCAGGTGGCCACCGGCCGCATGCCGGCCGCCCGCCCCGAGGCGCAGATCCCGGCGCGGACCCCCCTGTACTCGGCTGAGCAGGTCGACGCGCTCGCCGCCTACATCTCCACGTGGGGTGCGGGAGTCGAGACCCCGCAGAAGTCCCAGTACTCCCCCGAGGGCCTCTCCGCCGAGGAGATCGCCCGCGGCGGCGCCCTCTTCCGCGCCAACTGCTCCGCCTGCCACGGCATCGTCGGCGGCGGCGGCGCCCTGCCGGACGGCAAGTACGCCCCCTCGCTGCTGAAGACGGCCAACATCCACGTCTGGGAAGCCATGCGCACCGGCCCCCAGCAGATGCCCGTGTTCTCGAAGGACGTCATCTCCGACGACGACGCCCGCCAAATCATCGGCTACCTCGACGAGGCCCACGCCCAGCCCACCTTCGGTGGGTTCGGCATGGGCAACGACGGTCCCGTCGGCGAGGGTTTCTGGATCTTCATCTTCGGCATCGGCGGCATCGCCCTGATCGCCACCTGGATCGCCAAGAAGGGGGCGCGAGCCCGATGAGTCACGACAACCTTCCCGTGAAGGACCCCGGTTACGGCCAGCCCGTGGCCAACCCGGGTCTTGAGGAGCACCTCGAGCGCTACACGGACGCGAACCCCGCCGCCGGCAACCGCGCCTACGCCGCCATCGTCGGCATGCTCGCCGCCGTCCCCGTCCTGGCGATCCTCTTCGTGGTGATCTACTTCGCGGTGCCCCGCGACACCTACATCAAGTTCGGCGTCATCAACGCCAACGCGCAGAACATCGGCTTTGGCGTCACCGGCGGCCTGGCCGTGCTGCTCATCGGCCTGGCCTGCGTGCAGTGGGCCCGCGTCATCATGACGGACGCCGAGAGCGTGGAGTACCGGCACAGTGCCGGCTCCCCGCCCGAGGCCCGCGCAGCCGTCGCCGAGGAGTTCACCGAGGGCGTGGAGCAGTCCCGCTTCGGGCGGCGCAAGCTCATCGGTGGTGCGCTCGCCGGCGCGCTGGGGTTCAGCATCATCCCGGCCGTGGTCCTGTTCGCCGACATGGGCCCGTGGCCCACGCGCTCCAGGCGCGAGGAGACCATCGAGAGGACCATCTGGGCCGACGGGGTCCGGATCGTCAACGACGTCACGTTCACCCCCATCAAGCCCTCCGATGTCGAGATCGGCCAGCTGATCAACGCCCAACCGGAGAACCTGCAGGACTACCACGGCGCCCAGATGGCCATTGAGAAGGCCAAGTGCTCGCTCATCGTGGTCCGCATGGACCCCGCGTCCATCAAGATCCCCGACTCCCGCCGCGACTGGCAGGTGGGCGGCATCCTGGCCTACTCCAAGATCTGCACCCACGTCGGCTGTCCCATCAGCCTGTGGGAACGTCAGACGCACAACCTGCTGTGCCCGTGCCACCAGTCGATGTTCGACCTGTCGGACTCCGGCGTCGTGGTTTTCGGGCCGGCGGCACGCTCGCTGCCCCAGTTGCCCATCAAGGTAAACTCTGAGGGCTACCTGGTGGCACAGAGCGATTTCACGGTGCCGGTGGGTCCAAGCTTCTTCGAGCGCGATTCCAGCGCCGACTTCAAGAAGGGTGACGCATGATGGCAAAGCCGACGATCATCACCGAAGCTTCCCCCGCCCTCCAGGCGGAAGAGGCCCCGGTCACCAAGAAGTCCCCGGTTGCGGGACCGCTCGGTTGGGCCGACGACCGACTCGGTCTGGCCAAGCTCGGCCGCGGCAACCTGCGGAAGGTGTTCCCGGACCACTGGTCGTTCCTCCTCGGTGAGGTCGCGCTGTACTCCTTCATCATCCTGCTGCTCACCGGCGTGTTCCTCACCATCTGGTACAAGCCTTCCATGGCAGAGATCGAGTACGCCGGGTCGTACCAGCTGATGAAGGGCATCCCGATGTCGGAGGCCCTGTCCTCCACGCTGCACATCTCCTTCGACGTGCGCGGTGGTCTCATGGTCCGACAGATCCACCACTGGGCCGCTCTGCTGTTCGTCGCCGCCGCCTTCGTGCACATGCTTCGCGTGTTCTTCACGGGTGCGTTCCGCAAGCCCCGCGAGGTCAACTGGCTCATCGGCGTCGGCCTGCTGTCGATGTCACTCATCGCCGGCTTCGCCGGTTACTCGCTCCCGGATGACCTGCTCTCGGGCACCGGCCTGCGGTTCGTGGACGGCCTGATTCGCTCCATCCCGATCATCGGCACCTGGGCGGAGTTCTTCGTCTTCGGCGGCCAGTTCCCCGGCGACATCATCATCCCCCGCCTGTACATGGTCCACATCCTTCTGGTCCCCGGCCTCTTGCTGGGTCTTGTCTCGGCCCACCTGGCGCTCGTGGTGTACCACAAGCACACGCAGTACCCCGGCCCCGGCCGCACCGAGAACAATGTGGTCGGCTACCCGCTGTTCCCCGTCTACATGGCCAAGGCCGGCGGCTTCTTCTTCGTGGTGTTCGGCCTCCTGGTCCTAATGGGCGGCCTGTTCCAGATCAACCCCATCTGGCTGTACGGTCCCTACGACCCGGCCAAGATCACGGCCGGTTCGCAACCCGACTGGTACATGGGCTTCGTGGAGGGCGCCATTCGCATCATGCCGGACTGGGAGACCCACATCTGGGGCACCACCTGGTCCTGGAACGTGTTCGTGCCCGGCCTGGGCATGATGGGCCTGCTCTTCGGCCTGCTCGCGGCCTGGCCGTTCGCAGAGGCGTGGCTGACGGGCGACAAGCGGGAGCACCACGTGTTGGACCGTCCCCGCAACGTCCCCACCCGCACCGCGCTGGGCGTGGCCGGCATCACAGCCTTCTCCCTGTTCATGATCGGCGGCGGCAACGACATCCTCGCCACCCGCTTCCACCTGAACCTCAACGCCATCACGTTGTTCCTGCGGGTCGCCGTGTTCGTCCTGCCAGTGATCGCGTTCCTCATCACCCGCCGCGTCTGCATCGGGCTGCAGCGTGCCGACAGGGAGCGCGTGCTCCACGGGTCCGAATCGGGTCTCATCAGCCGCGCCCTCGACGGTGGCTACTCCGAGCCACACCTGCCCATCAGCGTGGACGAACAGTTCACCCTGACGCAACACATCCAGCACCCCGTCCTGGAGGCCAGCCCCAAGACGGACGCCAAGGGGATCCGCATCAAGCAGGAGGTGTCCCCGACACGGGCGCGCCTGTCCCGCTGGTTCCTTGAGCACGACGCGGCCAAGCCCACCGCCGTCGAACTGGAGGAGGCTGCGGCCCACGGCGTCGTCCAAGGACGCGAGATCGAGGCCGCGCAGGCGCGTGCACTCGAGGAGTCCTCGAACCGCTGATCGCACCACAAGGAGAACGGCCCGCCCCTGATGGGGCGGGCCGTTCTCCTTGTGTCGGCGTGATCGGTGCAAGAATGGAGTACGTGCGATTCCTGAACGACAAGCCCAGCCATGACCTCACGTACTCGGACGTCTTCATGGTGCCCAGCCGCTCCGACGTCACGTCCCGACTCGACGTGGACCTGACCTCCACCGACGGCCTCAACACCCCGCTGCCGCTGGTGGCCGCCAACATGACGGCCGTCTCGGGGCGGCGGATGGCGGAGACGATGGCACGCCGCGGCGGACTGGCGGTCTTCCCGCAGGACATCCCCACCGACGTGGTCGCCTCCGCCATCACCAAAGTGAAGGCCGCGCACCCCGTGTTCGACACGGCCGTCACCGTCGACCTCCACACCACCATCGGGGAGACGCTGGGCCTCATTGCCAAACGCTCCCACGGCATGGCCGTGGTCCTGGACCACGGCGCGGTCGTCGGCCTCGTCACGCCCTCCGATGCCGACGGCGTCGACCGCTTCGCGCAGGCCAAGGACGTCATGAGCACCGACGTGGCCTTCGTGGACCCCGACGCCGTCCCCGAAGAGGTGTTCAACGCGTTGTCGAGCCAGCACCGCAAGGTGGCGGTCGCCGTCGACGCACAGGGCCATCTGGTGGGCGTGATGAGCGCCAAGGGCGCACTGCGCTCCCGCATCTACTCCCCCGCCCTCGACCAGGAGGGCAGGCTCCGCGCAGGAGTGGCCGTCGGGATCAACGGCGACGTCGCCGGGAAGGCCCGGGCAGCGCTGGCCGCCGGCGCCGACGTGGTGGTCATGGACACGGCCCACGGCCACCAGGAGAAGATGATCGCGGCCCTCCGGCTCGCCGCGGCGGCGCGCGACGAGTTCACCGAGCGCACCGGGCGACGCATCCTCATAGTCGCCGGCAACGTGGTGACCGCCGACGGCGTGCGCGACCTGGCCGCCGCCGGCGCCGACATCCTCAAGGTGGGCGTGGGGCCCGGCGCCATGTGCACCACGCGCATGCAGACAGGCGTGGGACGTCCACAGTTCTCCGCCGTCCTCGAGTGCGCCGAGGCGGCCCGGGAGTTGGGCACCTCCGTGTGGGCCGACGGCGGCGTCCGCCACCCGCGGGACGTGGCGCTGGCGCTGGCGGCCGGGGCCGGCTCCGTGATGATCGGCTCCTGGTTCGCCGGGACCCACGAGTCCACGGGCGACCAACTCAGCGACCACCAGGGCCGCGTCTACAAGGAGTCCTTTGGCATGGCCTCGGCCCGGGCGGTCCGGCATCGCACGCGGGACCAGTCCGCCTTCGAACGGGCCCGCGCCGCCCTGTTCGAGGAGGGCATCTCCAGCTCGCGCATGTACCTGGACCCCCAGCGACCCGGCGTGGAGGACCTGCTCGACTGGATCACCTCCGGCGTGCGCAGCTCAGCCACCTACGCCGGGGCCCGCACCCTGGCGGAGTTCGCCGACCGCGCCGTCATCGGCGTCCAGTCCGGCTCCGGCTACGAGGAGGGCCGGCCCGTGGACCGGAGCTGGTAGCGCGACTGCTTTCGGCATCGTGAACCGCGGGCGCACCTCCCCGAGCGACGGTGCGGGGGTGGCATCGTGGAGAGCATGCTCCAGATACGCAACCTCACCCGCCGCTACGGCGACCTGACAGCCGTCAACGACGTGTCCTTCGACGTGGCTCCCGGGAAGTTCACCGGCTTCGTGGGGGGCAACGGAGCCGGGAAGACCACCACCATGCGCATGGTCATGGGCCTGCTGCAGCCCAACGCCGGGGAGGTCCTGTGGCAGGGCCACCCCATCACCAGCAGGGAACGCGCGCAGTTCGGGTACATGCCCGAGGAGCGTGGCCTGTACCCGAAGCAGCCGGTGCGCAGCCAGCTCGTCTACCTCGGGGAGCTGCACGGCATGTCCCGCAGCGAGGCACGCGAGGCCGCCGATTCCCTCATGCAACGCTTCGGGCTCGGTGACCGGACCGGGGCGAAGCTGGAGACGCTCTCACTCGGGAACCAGC
The DNA here is from genome assembly GCA_039929445.1 of Arachnia sp. Classification (GTDB taxonomy): domain Bacteria; phylum Actinomycetota; class Actinomycetes; order Propionibacteriales; family Propionibacteriaceae; genus Arachnia. The sequence continues at coordinate 10,010 of JBDSRF010000112.1, forward strand.
AACGCGTGCAGATCGCGGCAGCCGTGATCGCGGATCCCATCGCTCTGGTGCTCGACGAACCCTTCAACGGCCTTGACCCGGACGCCGTGGACGAGATGTTCGCCCTCCTGGGCGAGTTCACCACACGCCAGGTCCCCGTCCTATTCTCCTCCCACCAGCTGGACCTCGTGGAGAGGCTGTGCGACGACATCGTCATCCTCGCCAGGGGCAGGGTGGTGGCGAACGGTCCCGTCGACGAACTGCGCCACGCCGGCGAGACCCACCACCGGATCCGCGCTGAGGCCGACCTGGGATGGCTCCGCGACCACGCCGGCGTGCACGTCCTCGATCTCGACGGCGCGGAGGCCTCTGTCGTCTTCGCCGACGTGGCCGCCGAGCAGGCGGTGCTCTTCGAGGCACTGCAGCGCGGCCCCGTGCGGGCCTTCGGCCCCACCGTCCGCCCCCTCAGCGACATCTACAGGGAGATCACACGATGAGTTACCCAGCACCCGCCATGCCATGGTGGATCGTCGCCCGACGGGAAATCATGGCCAAGCTCACCCAGAAGGCCTTCTGGATCTCCACGATCGTCGTGGTGGTGCTCCTGGTGGCCAGCTTCCTGTTCACGTTCCTCTTCGCCAACTCGCAGGACAGTATGACCGTCGGTGTCACCGACGAGGCTGGCGCCCAGGTGGTGGCCCTCGCGGCCACGTCCAGCGGTCGCGAGATCCGCTCCTCCACCATGACGGCCGACGAGATCTCGACGGCCGTGGACGAAGGCGAGATCGAGGCCGGTCTCGTGAGGACCGACAAGGGGTGGGACCTGCTCGTCGACAGCATCGAGACCAGCGTCGGTGACCTGCAGCAGGCGGTCTCCACCTACACGATCCACGAGAACGCCAGGGCGCTGGGCGTCGACCCTGCGGCGCTGCAGAAGGGCTCCGACGTCACCCTTCGACTCACCGGCGAGCAGGTGGAGCAGGACGCCGTGATTGCGCTCACCACGGGGCTCGTGTTCTCCGTGCTGTTCTTCATGTCAGCCCTCACCTACGGACTTCAGATCGCGCAGAGCGTAGTGGAGGAGAAGGAGTCCCGCATCGTCGAGATCCTGACGGCAGCGGTCCCGACGCGCCACCTGCTGATCGGCAAAGTACTCGGCAACACGATCATGGCCATGGGCCAGTTGCTCATCTTCCTCACAGTGGGGGTCGTCGGGATCTCCCTCACGGAGTTCGGGGAATTCCTGCCACTGCTGGCCCCCAACATCGGCTGGTTCGTGGTGTTCTTCCTCGTGGGCTTCGCCGCGCTGAGTTGCCTGTGGGCGGCGGCAGGTGCCATGGCCACCCGTGTCCAGGACCTCAACAACACCACGATGCCGCTGATGATCGTCCTGATGGGCGTGTACTTCGCGGGCCTGCTTGTCCGGGGAACCGCAGCACAGGTCCTGAGCTACGTGCCTATCGCCTCCAGCGTCATCATGCCGCAGCGGCTCCTGGCCGCGGAGTCCACCTGGGTGGACGCCGCCATCGCACTGGCTCTGTGCCTGGTGTTCATGGCCCTGGCCATCTGGGTGGGTGCGAAGATCTACCGCCGGGGCGTCCTCAAAACCTCCGGCATCCTTGGGCTGCGGGAGGCTTTCAGTCGGGCGGGCTGAGCCCCAGCCTGCTCTCCAGTAAAGTGCGCTCGTCCTGCCACGTCACCGTCGCGTCGCCGAGGTCAACGCCGGTGCCGTCGCCCAATCCCACCACCCTTGCCCCTCCGGCTCCTGTGCCACCCCGGATGCGCAGCCGCGGAGCACCGCGAGTCGCGCTGATGTGGCCCCGGACACCCCAGGGGTTCAGGGGAATCGCCATCCGGGACCCGGTCAGCGCCATCTCATGCTGGTGGCCGGGCCCGGCGAGCGTCAGCGTGCCGCGCAGGCGCGGTCGGGCAGCCATGACCAGCAGCAGGAGTGCGACGATGACCACTGCCGCGCCACCCGCGACCGCCAGGGTTCCGTTCAATGGTGGGAGGTCCGCTCCAGACGCCTCGGCCACCCCGGCCGTATCCGACGGGGACGGAGTGGTGCTCATCGAGGTGGCGGGACTCCCGACGGGAGGCACGACGGGCGCCGCCAGGGTCAGCGGCGTCTGCTCCAGGATGGGAAGCGCAAAGTCGAGTTGAGCCAGCGTGGCCTGCCACGGCGACGTCACCGTCCCAACGAGTGTGGTGTCGCCGACAAACCCCGCGTCGAGGACGACCGGGAGGGTCGCGGACTCCCCCGGCCCAAGGATCAGTGGCTGAGTGCCTGCCACGGTGCCGGCGTTGCCCGTCAGCGTCAGGTCCGCCACCTGGAGCGGCACATGGGCGAGCGGCGAGGTGACGGTCACCGCGTCCCGACCCCACGACACCGTCAACTGGGTGCCAGCATCAGGTTCGAGGATCCCCGCGAGTCGGTGCAGGAGGACCTGCTGCGACAACCCCGACAGGTAGTCGACGATCTCCACCCCGTCCGCCACGAGGTCGGCCTCCGGGAAGACCCGCTGCATGGCAGCGGCGTCTGCCCCCTGCGCCAGCCCCAGCGCGAAAGCGGCGGTATCGCCCTCCAGCGCTCCGGCGCGCTGGGCAAGATCTGCCCAGGCCGCACCGTCGGCTGCCCTGTACGGCGAGTCCGGCTCGGTGGTGATCTGGCCATCCGTCATGAGGACCACCGCCGCCAGTGGGCGGGCATCCGGACCCTCCAGCACATCCAGCGCCATGGCGAGTCCTGCTCCGATGTCGGTGCGCTCACCCTCTGGCACCGTCGGGAGTGCGGCCGCGAGCCCCTGGGTGTCGACGGGGTGGACACCCTGCCACGCCACTTCGGTGAACTCATCGAAGGTGACCACGCTGAGTCGATCGCCAGCACCCAACGAGGAGGCAAGCCCGGCCACGGCATCCACGGCTTCCGTCCAGGCGCCATCCTTCGTCATGGATCCAGATGTATCCAGGACAACAACGTAGTCAGCGGGCAATGTCGCTATCCCCATTGTCGCCGCGATGTCTTCAGCGTCATTGGCCGAGGCAACCGAATATCCGATCCATGCAAGAATAGAGATCGCGCAGATATAAATCGTCAACTTCATGAGTATGCGCATTGTTTGCTTTCCGCTTGACAGTCGCTACACCGCATAGTAGCTTCCCGATTGGAAGTACGCACGGCTTGTTCCTGGGGGGGAAGAATATCCGTCGAGAATCCAGTTCCGTATTCTTGTTTCACTACCCCCCAGGAGAGAGCCATGCTCGCCATTTACGTCCACGTCCTCATGGGCGCCTCATCCCTGCGTTCGCGGTTCGAGGATCGCGCCAAGGGCGCCACCGCCGTCGAGTACGGCCTCATGGTCGCGCTCATCGCGGCCGTCATCATCGTCGCCGTCGGACTGCTCGGCACCAACGTCAACTTGATGTTCCAAAAAATGGCGACAGCTCTGGCCCCCAAGCCGTGACCCAGGCACGACTCTCTCATCGCTAGACCGCAGAAGGCCTTGGGTCACTACGCCGCCCCACGGGAACGTGGGGCGGCGGCCGTGGAGTTCGCGCTCGTAGCGCCGCTGCTGATCCTCCTGGTGTTCGGTACCATCGAATTCGGGTGGTTCTTCTTCACCCAGGCAAATGTGGCCAATGCCGCGCGCGAAGGCGCGCGCGAAATGGCCATTTCCGGGAATTTGTCGACGGCGAAAACAACAGCCACCAATGCTGCACAACCGACGTCAGTGAAACTGTCGGACGTGTCGATCATGCCCGCTGTGTGCAGCCCCGGTAATACGGTCACCGTGACGATCAACGTCACCTATCCCGCCCTGACGGGCATGTTCGGCAAGACCTTCAC
>JBDSRF010000113.1:0-5819 GCA_039929445.1 Arachnia sp.
ATTGACCTGTCGGTGGGCTCCGTCGTGGCCCTCATCGGTGCCGTGACGGGTGTGATCGCAGTCTCCTGGGAGCTGCCGTGGTGGCTCGCCGTCATCGGTGGCCTGCTGGTCGGTTGCATCGTGGGTGCCTGGCAGGGCATGTGGGTGGCCTACGTGGGCATCCCCGCCTTCATCGTGACGCTCGGTGGCATGTTGACGTTCCGTGGCCTCGCGCAGATCACGCTGGGCAATATTCCCATCACGCCCTTCCCCGACAGCTACGTCGCCATCGGTGCGGGGTTCCTGCCGCGGATGGGGGAGCGGGGCGTCGGAGTTGACCCCATCACCATGGTCATCGGCGCCGTTGTCGCAGCCCTGCTGGTGTTCCTCGAACTCCGTGAACGCATGGCGCGTCAGAAGTTGGGGCTTGAGCAGGAGCCGCACGCGTGGTTCATCGTGCGGGCCGCCGTTACAGCCGCGTTCATCCTGCTGGTCGCCTGGCAGCTGGCCCAGTACGCCGGTATCCCCATCATCGTCCTGGTACTCGGTGTCCTGGTGGCGATCTACACCACCGTCATGAACCGTTCCGTCTTCGGGCGCAGCGTCTACGCACGCGGTGGCAACCTGACCGCCGCGAAGCTCTCCGGCATCAACACCAAGAAGATCGACTTCTTGCTGTTCGTCAACAACGGTTTCATCGGCGCCATCGCTGGCATCGCCTTCACCGCCCGCTCCAACTCTGCGGGCCCCAACGCCGGCAACATGTTCGAGCTGGACGCCATTGCCGCCTGCTTCATCGGTGGCGCGGCCGTCACCGGTGGCGTCGGTACCGTCATCGGCGCCATGCTCGGTGGTCTCATCATGGCCACGCTGAACTTCGGCATGTACCTCATGGGGCTGGGCAGCGACGTCCAGCAGTTCATCAAGGGGCTCGTGCTGCTCGCAGCGGTGGCCTTCGACGTGTTCAACAAGTCGCGTGGCGTGCGCAACTGACGCGCACGACCAACCCCTGGCCGCGACGGCGGGGCGCCCTTTGCGGGCGCCCCGCCGTCGCGCTGTCCGCGGGTGGGGAACCGCCGCCGGTTTTGACCGGGGCCACGGTGCGGGGTAATCTTTTCAATTGTGTCCGCACTCGCGGGCACTGTGTGCGTGCCCTGGCATGATCCCCGAGCCTTATTCGTTGCGAAGAGTTCGGGCCGTGTCTATGTTCGCACGGCAGTCAGCCGCGCCAGGCGACAGGGAAACGGTGACCCGCAAGCCAGGCGCGATGGTTGCGGCCAGGGATTAGCCAATCCAGACAACGAAAGTGATGCCAACAAGGTGCCAACGATTCAGCAGCTGGTCCGAAAGGGTCGGTCCGACAAGTCCTCGACGAGCAACACGCCCGCGCTCAAGGGTTCGCCCCAGCGCCGTGGCGTGTGCACGCGTGTGTACACAACCACGCCCAAGAAGCCGAACTCTGCCTTGCGCAAGGTCGCGCGTGTGCGACTGAGCTCCGGCATTGAAGTCACCGCGTACATCCCGGGTGTCGGCCACAACCTGCAGGAGCACTCGATGGTGCTGGTGCGCGGAGGCCGGGTCAAGGACCTGCCCGGTGTCCGATACAAGATCGTCCGCGGTTCCCTCGACACCCAGGGTGTCAAGGGCCGCAAGCAGGCTCGTAGCCGCTACGGCGCCAAGAAGGAGAAGTAATGCCTCGCAAGGGTCCAGCGCCGAAGCGCCCCATCAACATTGATCCCGTCTACGGCTCGCCGCTGGTCTCCCAGCTCGTGAGCAAGATCCTGGTCGATGGCAAGAAGACCGTTGCCCAGGGCATCGTGTACGAGGCCCTCGAGGGCACGCGCACCAAGTCCGGCACCGATCCCGTGCAGACGCTCAAGCGTGCACTGGACAACATCAAGCCGTCCGTCGAGGTGAAGTCCCGCCGCGTCGGTGGTGCCACCTACCAGGTGCCCATCGAGGTCAAGCCCGGCCGTCAGACCACTCTGGCGCTGCGCTGGCTGGTCAGTTTCTCCCGCGCACGCCGCGAGAAGACGATGACCGAGCGTCTCCAGAACGAGATTCTCGACGCCTCCAACGGCCTCGGCGCCGCCGTGAAGCGTCGCGAGGACACCCACAAGATGGCTGAGGCCAACCGCGCCTTCGCACATTACCGCTGGTGATTGCGTCGCCCCCGAACCCCTCAGCAGGGTTCGGGGGCGCCTCACCGCCCCACACTTTTTTGATGAACCAAGAATGAGGATTTCCCGTGGCCAACATTGACCTCTCCAAGGTCCGCAATATCGGCATCATGGCCCACATTGACGCCGGTAAGACCACCACCACCGAGCGCATCCTGTTCTACACCGGCAAGAACTACAAGATCGGTGAAGTTCACGATGGCGGCGCCACGATGGACTGGATGGAGCAGGAGCAGGAGCGTGGCATCACGATCACGTCTGCTGCCACGACGTGCTTCTGGCACGACCACCTGATCAACATCATTGACACCCCCGGTCACGTGGACTTCACCGTCGAGGTGGAGCGCTCGCTCCGCGTCCTCGACGGTGCCGTCGCAGTGTTCGACGGCGTGGCCGGTGTTGAGCCGCAGACCCAGACGGTGTGGCGTCAGGCCACGAAGTACGGCGTCCCGCGGATCTGCTACGTCAACAAGCTTGACCGCACGGGTGCCTCGTTCGACTTCTGCGTGAAGACCATCCGGGAGCGGTTGAACACCACTCCGGTGCCGCTGCAGCTGCCGATCGGTACTGAGGGCGACTTCATCGGTGTCGTGGACCTGGTCCAGATGCGCGCCCTCACGTGGCACGGTGAAACCGAGATCGGTGAGGACTACGACATCGAGGAGATTCCCGCGGATCTCATGGAGAAGGCGTTGGCCGCTCGCGCCGAGATGCTGGAGAAGGTCTCCGAGATCGATGACGATCTCATGGAGATGTACCTCGAGGGCCGGGAGCCGTCGGTCGAGCAGCTGAAAGCCGGCATCCGCAAGGGTGTGCTGGGCAACCACTTCTCCGCCGTCGTCTGTGGCAGCTCGTTCAAGAACAAGGGCGTGCAGCCCCTGCTCGACGCAGTCATCGACTACCTGCCGTCGCCCATGGATGTCCCCGCCATCGCCGGCTTCAAGCCGGGCCACGAGGACGTTGTCCTGGAGCGTCACCCGTCCAACGACGAGCCGCTGTCGATCCTTGCGTTCAAGGTTGCGGCCGACCCGCACCTGGGCAAGCTTACGTTCATCCGCGTGTACTCCGGCGTGCTCACCGCTGGCTCCTCGGTGCTCAACACCACCAAGGGCAAGAAGGAGCGCATCGGCAAGATCTACCAGATGCACGCCAACAAGCGTGAGGAGATCGACTCCATCGGCGCCGGCATGATCTGCGCAGTGATGGGTCTCAAGGACACCACCACCGGTGAGACGCTGTCCGACCCGGGCAACCCGATCGTGCTCGAGTCCATGACCTTCCCCGCACCCGTCATCGAACAGGCCATCGAGCCGAAGACGAAGTCGGACCAGGAGAAGCTCGGCCTGGCCATTCAGCGCCTCGCCGAGGAGGACCCCACCTTCCGCGTCCACACCGACGAGGAAACCGGTCAGACGATCATCGCCGGCATGGGCGAGCTGCACCTCGAGGTGCTCATCGACCGCATGCGTCGCGAGTTCAAGGTCGAGGCCAACATCGGCAAGCCGCAGGTGGCCTACCGTGAGACGCTTCGCAAGGCTGTTGACAAGGTGGAGTACACCCACAAGAAGCAGTCGGGTGGTTCCGGTCAGTACGCCCGTGTCATCATCAGCCTTGAGCCGACGGAGCCGGGTACGGGCTACGAGTTCGTCAACGGCGTCACCGGTGGCCGCATCCCGCGCGAGTACATTCCCGCGGTGGACGCCGGCGTCAAGGAGGCCATGCAGTTCGGTGTCCTGGCCGGTTACCCGGTTGAGGACATCAAGGTCACCCTGACCGACGGTGCCTACCACGACGTCGACTCCTCGGAGCTGGCGTTCAAGCTGGCCGGATCCATGGTGTTCAAGGAGGCCGCACGTCGGGCCGACCCCGCCATCCTGGAGCCGATCATGGCCGTCGAGGTCACCACGCCGGAGGACTACCTGGGCACCGTCATCGGTGACCTGAACTCGCGTCGCGGCCAGATGCAGTCGATGGACGAGGCGCACGGCAACCGTGTCGTCAAGGCCCTCGTGCCGCTGTCCGAGATGTTCGGCTACGTTGGCGACCTGCGGTCCAAGACGTCCGGCCAGGCCTCGTACTCCATGGAGTTCGACTCCTACGCCGAAACGCCCCGCAGCGTCTCCGAGGAGATCGTCGCCAAGGCCCGCGGCGGCGAGTGACACTCGGGGCCTCCGCCCCGCGAACCCCGGCCCACCTCGCGTGAGTACGGCTGGGACTGAGCAGTTTTCGACCGGGCGCCACCTCTCAGGTGGCGCCCGGTCGTTTTTTCCTGTTTGATGGGGGGATCATGCGTGCTGTGAAGTCGTCTCGGTTTGACTATGGCGGATTCCTGCACAAGACTGGACAGGTTCCCTGTGCCCGGATCTCAGGGAAGACCCAAAAACATGTTTACCTCGCAAGGTGCGGGGTGGAATCCAAGAAGGAGCCCACGTGGCAAAGGCCAAGTTTGAGCGGACCAAGCCGCACTGCAACATCGGCACCATCGGACACGTCGACCACGGCAAGACCACTCTCACCGCGGCGATCACGAAGGTGCTGCATGACGCGTACCCCACTCTGAACGCTGTCTCTGCGTTCGACACGATCGACAAGGCGCCCGAAGAGCGCCAGCGCGGTATCACCATCTCCATCTCGCACGTCGAGTACCAGACGGAGAAGCGTCACTACGCGCACGTCGACTGCCCCGGGCACGCTGACTACGTCAAGAACATGATCACCGGTGCAGCCCAGATGGACGGCGCGATCCTGGTCGTGGCCGCCACCGACGGCCCGATGGCCCAGACGCGCGAGCACATCCTGCTCGCCCGTCAGGTGGGTGTCCCCGCGATCGTCGTCGCCCTGAACAAGTGCGACATGATCTCGGAAGAGGACGCTGACCTCATCGAGCTGGTCGAGATGGAGCTGCGCGAAATCCTGGATGCCCAGGGCTTCGACGGCGAGAACCTCCCCATCGTCCGCGTTGCTGCCTACCCGGCACTGCAGGGCGACGAGAAGTGGGGGAAGACCGTCCTCGAGCTCATGGACGCCGTGGATGAGTACATCCCGCAGCCTGAGCGCGACACCGAGAAGCCCTTCCTGATGCCCGTCGAGGACGTCTTCACGATCACCGGTCGTGGAACCGTCATCACCGGTCGCATCGAGCGTGGCATCGTCAAGACCGGCGAGACCGTCGACATCATCGGCATCCGCGAGGCCAAGCAGACCAGCACCGTGACCGGTGTCGAGATGTTCCGCAAGATCCTCGACGAGGGTCGCGCGGGCGAGAACGTCGGCCTGCTGCTCCGTGGCACCAAGAAGGAAGACGTCGAGCGCGGCATGGTCATCATCAAGCCGGGGTCGGCCACGCCGCACACCGACTTCGAGGCCAACGTCTACGTGCTGAACAAGGAAGAGGGTGGCCGTCACAAGCCGTTCTTCTCCAACTACTCCCCGCAGTTCTACTTCCGCACCACCGACGTGACCGGTGTCGTTCAGCTCCCCGAGGGCACCGACATGGTCATGCCCGGCGACAACACGGAAATGACTGTCCACCTCAACAAGCCCATCGCCATGGAGGAGAACCTCAAGTTCGCCATCCGTGAGGGCGGCCGCACCGTCGGCGCCGGCAACGTCGTCAAGATCCTCACGTGATCTGACACCAAGTCGCACAGAAAGGCCCGG
>JBDSRF010000114.1:0-8801 GCA_039929445.1 Arachnia sp.
CTTGTCGGCGAACGCTCCGATGCCGAGTGCTGGGGTCAGCGGTGTGCCGTCCTCCAGCGTCATCTGCTGACTCGCGTTGAAGGTGTTGAAGCAGTACTGGGGTTCACCGCGGAGACAGGCGCGGCACTCGCCGCACACCGCCCGCCAGTTCAGCACGACGAAGTCGCCGGGGGTGACGTTGGTGACGCCCTCGCCCACTGACTCCACGATCCCCGCGGCCTCGTGACCCAGCAGGAACGGGAACTCGTCGTTGATGGCGCCGTCCCTGTAGGCCACGTCGGTGTGGCACACCCCGCAGGCCTGAATGGCCACGACGGCCTCACCGGGCCCGGGGTCGGGAATGTGGATGTCGGTGATCTCGACCGGCTCACCCTTGGACATGGCAACAACGCCTCGAACTGTCTGCATGCCCCCGACTGTAGTGATCCGTTCAACCGCTTGGGCGGCTTCCCATCGATGGGACACCAATGCGACGCGGCCGCGTAGGCTGGGTCCACACATTGTGGACGTGATGGAGGAGGAGCCATGACAACGGCTGTGCACTCAGCCTTCGATGCGGTGCCGCGCACCGCCTTCCTGCCGGCGAGCATGCGACCCCATGCACGCTCCGACCGCCCCCTGCCCCTGAGCCAGGGTCAGACCAACTCCCAACCCAGCACAGTCGCAGCCATGCTGGAACTCCTGGACGTCCGACCGGGCCACAAGGTGCTGGATCTGGGTGCCGGCTCCGGATGGACAACGGGGCTGCTGGCACACCTGGTGGGCGTGGACGGGTCCGTGCTCGGCATTGAACGGATCGCCGACCTGGCGCTCGGCGCCCGCGCGGCGCTGGATGCCACGGGGCCGTGGCCGCAGGCCACTGTCAGGGTGTCGACGCCGGGGGTCCTGGGCGCACCCATGGACGCCCCCTTCGACCGCATCCTGGTCTCGGCGGAGGCCACCCACCTGCCACGGGGCCTCGTGCGTCAGCTGCGGCCCGACGGTGTCATGGTGATCCCCATCGACGGCGTGATGACGCGGGTGGAACGCCGAGACGGCGCCACCCACGTCACGCAGCACGGTCTCTACGTGTTCGTGCCCCTCATCGAGCAGTAGGCCCCGTTCCCGCCGGACGACGGGTTGGGCGCCCGTCCTCCAGGACAGCCACGGCCACCGGCGCTCCCCTGAGCCCCACAGGGATGACAACGCTGCCCTCCTCCACCCGTGACAGTTCACCACCGAGCCATGCGACAGACCCAAGTCCTGCGAACTCGGGTGGCAGAGTCAGACGTCCCGTCGAGGGATCCAGTACGTGGCAGAAGACCGCGCCCTCACTGCGGGTGTAGGCCACACCAGCGTCCCCAGCCCGGATCCATGGCCTCGTGCCGTACACGGCGTCCCCGTTGACTTCCATCCAGCCCCCCAGTTCCTCCAACGCTGCCAGCTGAAGTTCGGGGATGGACCCGTCTGAGCGCGGACCCACGTTGATGAGGAGGTTGCCGTTCTTGCTGACAACATCCACCAGGTAGCGGATGAGCGCTGCTCCGCTCATGCTGTTGCTCTCATCCTCGTTTCGGTTGAAACCGAAGGAGAGCCCAAGACCCCGACACGCTTCCCAGGGCACTTCCAGTATCTCGTCGACATCGGAGTACTCGCGCGTCAGGAAACCATGTGCGGGGACCCCCCACCTGTCGTTGACCACACCATCGGGGACAACCGCGCGGTACCGTTCGAAAATCGACGACAACCCGTAGTCCTCACCGCCCTTGCCTCCGTCGGGCCAGTCGATGTCATTCCACAGCACCCCGGGGCGGAATCGTTCCACGAGTTCCCGCATCTGCTCCGCGGCGTATCTGGAGTAGTTCTCGTCGTTGCGCCGCAGGGTGAACAGTTCACGGTCCGAGCGAATCGCAGGGAAGTCACTGACGTGCCAGTCGAGTGCACCCGAGAAGTAAATCCCGAAACGGGCACCCGCAGCGTTGGTCGCAGTGTGCAGTTCAGCGATCAGATCGCGGCGCGGGCCCCTCACCGCAGAGTTGAACGGTGTGGTGGCTGTGTCCCACAGGCAGAATCCGTCGTGGTGTTTTGCGGTGGGGATCACGTAGCGGGCTCCGGATCGCAGAACCTGTTCCACCAGCGTGGCCGCGTCAAAAGCCCCCACCTGCCACGCCGATGCCAAATCCTCGTATGTGGTGCCGACGCCGTGGATCCGAACGTGACGCTCCTGGCACGGTGATCCCGGTACCCGCACCGTGTTGGCGTACCACTCCGCGTACTGGTGGTGCGCGTAGGAGTCCTCCACCGGGACGGCATGATCGTGCAGTTCCGCCCATGCCATGTTCGAGTAGAGGCCCCAGTGGATAAAAATCCCCAGCTTCGCATCCCGGTACCATTCGTGAACCGGGAGTTCGGGGTACCGGGGGGCTGCATCCCCCAGATCAGGGCCGGTTCGCGCGTCAAAGTTCAGCATGGTTTCCTCTGGTGATCGACGGGGTCAGGTCGGGTGACGTGCCGTCGTTGTCGAACGGCCATACGCCGGGGGCAAGATTTCGGTGACGGAGTCTCAGGAGATCCTGATCCACACCCCCGGGAGTGAGTGCGAGCACCCAGTCGCCTGCCAACTCGAACAACTCGGGTTCCAAATAGCCGATCTTCACGATGACAACGTCTGCCTCCTCCGGATCCAGCCCCAGATCCCGGAAGTCCTGGAGCCGATGGAACGGCTTGCGGCGCTCAGTAACGATGGCAGCCACTGAGCCGCTGCGAAGGACGACCTGCGTCCCGGCGACGGGATCACCTGCGACGACCGCTGAGACGACAGCGCGCACTGCGGCCGGCGGGAACATCCGATCGACGCGTCCCCCCACGGCCAGCACCACGTCGGCACCGACACCGGCACGGGCCGCAGCAGCCACCGCTTCGGGGTCAAAGATGGAAGCGTGGATCACGAGGCGCCCCGGATCCTTCAGTCGCTGATCGGCAAGGAGTGCACGCAGGGTTGCAGTTGCATCGCCAGATCCGCCTGCTGTCGGGTTGTCCCCCGAGTCCGAAATGAGGAATGGCCGAGCAGCATTCGGGCGCAGGGCCTGGTCCAGGGCGCCACCAAAACTGTCGGTGGGTCCAACAAACGCAAAGTCTGCGCGGGCATTCCAGTAGGACTGGGCGAGTTCTGCCGCACTGTCGCGGACCACTTCCGCGTCATCCCCGGTCACCACGACAGCGGCCTGACAGCGCGGTTCGTCGGCCCATGCGTAGCCCACCCACAATGCCGCGTCGAGCACGCCCGCACGGGCCTCGACATCCTCGACTGCGGCGTAGATGGAGCGGGCCGGCTCGAGCCGAGTGCTGGTTTTCTCTCCGGGAAGCAGGACGGGAACCTGCACCCACGCCTTGAGGGGGCGTCTGGCCTCGACGTCGGAGCCTGCAGCCGACCGCAGCCTGACCAGGAGGTTGTGCACGGCACGCTCCTTGGTATTGCATGTGTCCTCGTGAGGCGCCATCCGATAACAGGTGACGAGGTCGAGATGCCGCAGGAGGTCAGCTGACACGTTGCCGTGCAGGTCCATACTGGCCGACACCAGCGTGTCGGGGCCCAGCGCCTCGCGGATGGCTCCCCCGAGATCCGCCTCCGCGTCGGTCATGCCGACGACACTCATGGCGCCGTGGATATCGAGGAAGAACCCGTCGAACGGGCCCTCGTTGCGGATCATGCTCACCAACTGGTCCCTCATGTTGCGGTACACGCCCGGGTCCACGGCCCCACCCGGAAGGGATCTGCCATGCAGGAGGGGCACCCATTCAGCTGCTTCCCTCCGCTCTTGGCCTGCCGCCAAAAACGGGTAGTACTCGAGGAGATCATCTCCCGTCCGCATCCGGAATGCCTCCCAGCCGCTGATGTGCGCAGAGAACGTACTGGACTCGATGGACACTCCCCCCATCCCGATGCGAGGCCGCCCGAGACCTCCGGCCTCGAGCGGCGGAAGGGGCGGGGACCACTTGTCAGCCGCAGTTGTTCTCATGACACCTCGCTGATAGCCGTGAAGGGTGAGCTGGGGAGGGCAAGCGTCGCCGCCCCCAAAGCCGGAAACCTCAGCTGGGACGGCCGCACGATGAGCCCCCGTCCCGACACGGGCGGGTTGTCGGCGATGCGTGACGCGACCACGGGTGCCAGCAGGTCCCAAGCTCCTGCGACTACACCGCCCCCCACCACCACGTGGCTGATGTCCAGCAGGGTGGTAGCTGCCAGAAGGGCGTCCGCGAGCGCCCACCCCGCAGCGTCGACGACCGCGCGAGCGTCCTCGTCACCGGCGCGCGCGCGAGTGGCAACCTCCTCTCCCGTGACCGCGATGCCATCGGAGCGTTCCCCGTAGCGCAGCCCCAGGGACCGGCCGGAGGCCAGCGTCTCCAGATGACCGATGCCACCGCAGGTACAGACGTGGTCGGAGTATCGGGGGGTGTGCCCGATCTCTCCGGCCCCGCCGAACCGACCTTCCAGAAGTCGCCCCTGCAACACGATGGCCCCGCCGACACCCGTGCCCAGCATCACGCCGAGGGCATCCTGCACATCTTTGAGAGCTCCCCACCGCATTTCCCCCAGGAGGAATGCGTTCACGTCGTTGGCGACGGTGACGGTCATGCCGAGTGTGGCGGTCAGCTCGTCGGCCAGACGGTGCCCCACCCAGTCCCGGAACACTTGTGACGCCACGAGCACCCGTCCCGTGCCCGCCTCGATCACTCCCGCTGCGCCCACCCCGACACCGGTCACTTTGGTGCCAGCACGGTCCTCAAGTTCTCGAACCAGTGGCGGGATCTGCCCGAGCACCGCAAGACCGCCGCGCCCCGTCATGGCCGGAACTGTGATGGAGGCCGCGACCTCGCCCCCGGGCGTGGCCAACACCCCGGAGATGCTCGTACCACCGATGTCGATCCCAGCCACGAATTCGCGCGTCACCAGGCCTCGCCACCAGGGGCACGGCTCGTGACTGACCAACAGCGAGCCTTCGGCATACCCACATGCCTTCCTGCAGGGATCGTCCGTGTTGACGTTTCTCGAGAGATTACATCGGGGGTGAATTAATTGCCATCCCCGGATTCGTGCACACCCCCACTGATCACCCGAGCCAGGGCCAGGCCGGCCGCACCCACTGCGGTCGCGTCGGCGTCCCAGGGGCGACGGGCAATGCGGGGCGGCTTCGGCAGCGTGAGCACCGTCTCGGCAAGCCCCGTGGCGAACCCGACCTCCATGTGATCCCACAACACCGTGGTCTCGCCGGTGAGCAGGACGTCCGGCAGACCGAGGAGCGTGATCGCCCCACCCAACGCACGCCCCAACCAGTACCCCGCCCTGTCCAGCAGGATCGCCGCTGACCGGTTCGTCCCCGCCACCGCCACGACACCTGCCAGATCAGTCACGCGCCCGGACACCGTCCGACTCACGGCAGCCGCGAGTTCTTCGGACCCCACCAGCGCCTGGAGGCACCCCGTGTTACCGCAGCCACACCGTGGCCCCATCGGATCCACCGACACGTGTCCAATTTCGGTCGACGCACCCCGGGACCCCGGCACCACCTGGTGGCCCCGCACGAGCGCCATCCCCACACCCACCCCCACGGACACCAGGAGAAAGTCGTTGGGATTGCTCACACCGGTGCGGGAGAGTTCCCGCTGAGCCAACGCGTGTACGTCGTTGACGAGCATGACGGGCACCGTGAGGTGGGTGGCAATGAGCTTCCCGAAGGGCACGAACTGCCAGCCGTGCACCACTGAGAAGGCAACGATGCCCTGCCGTTCCCGCACCACGCCGGACAGCGCCACCCCCACGCCCCAGCAGTCGAGGGATGCGTGCGCGTCCATGAGCGCCTGAGCTGCCCGACCCACGGCCGCGGCAGCGGACACGGCATCCGTGGTGTCAAGCGCCTGCCGCCTGACCTCCACGAGCGTGCCATCCAGCCTGACGGCGGCGACCACCATGGACAGCCGTTCCACCGACACCCCGATCAGGATGCCGCGATGCGGATTGACCTCCAACGGAACCCGGGGACGGCCCGCACCGCTCACCTGCGTCGGGAGCTCGCGAAGGATCCCCATGTCGAGCAGGCGGCGGACCTGCGCGGTCACCGTCGCACCTCCCAGACCGAGTCGGTCCACAAGTTCCCTACGGCTGAGATGAGGCTCGGCGATGAGACGCGCCAGTATCTGCCCCCTGCTCGGCTCAGCCCCGCGCAACGACTTGGCCACGTCCACTCCTCAATCCGATGCTCCTGCGCCGATGGTCAGGAAGCACCCCGCACCTGAAGCAGAACTTTGAACCAATTATGGGATGGCTCTTGACATTGAGTTAATTCGGAGGCAAATTTACTGCCACGCGTGACCATGCTCAAGGAGGAACCATGAAGCTCACCGGATTGAAGATTGGCATTGCCGCCATCGTTGTTGCCTTCGGCGCCACAGCCTGCGGCGGATCCAGCAACAGCCCTGGCGACACTGGCACCGACGGCGGGAAGACCGTTTCCCTCGACTGGGGTTTCTGGAACCAGGGAGATGAAGGCAACAAGATGTGGCAGGGGCTTGCTGATCAGGTCACGAAGGAGGACGCCGGTATCAAGGTGTCGCTCACGAGCCCACCCTTCGCCGACTACTTCACCAAGCTACAGTCGCAACTGGCGAGCAACTCCGCACCCTGCATCGTCAGCATGCAGAGCTTGCGGCTCCCGGCGTTCGCAGAGGCGATGGAACCACTGGACGACCTGATGGCGGCCCAGGGCTTCAAAGCCGACGACTGGAACCCGGCAGCGCTGAAAGCACTGCAGAAGGATGGCAAGCAGTACGCGATGCCCTATGGGTTGTCCACCATGGCGTTGTACTACAACAAGGACCTGTTCAAGCAAGCCGGCGTTGAGGAGCCCGCGGTCGGATGGAGCATCAGCGACTTCGAGGCAGCCGCCAAGAAGATCACCGAGGCGACGGGTAAGCCAGCCTTCGGCCAGAGCTTCTCCGACCTCCACATGTTCTCCCAACTCCTCGCCTACAACGGTGCCCGGCCCGTCGCGGAGGACGGCAGCCTTGATCTCACGAACGACACCATGGAGAAGGCCTTCACGTGGTACAGCGGCCTTGCCACCGAGCAGAAAGTGGCTCTGGTCCCCGCCAGTTCCTCAGATGTCGCCTGGGGTGAGCAGCAGTTCGTCGCCGGCAACACCGCCATGGCTGTCGATGGGACCTGGAACGTCTCCACCAGCGCGACCGACGCAACGTTCGCCGTCGGGGTCGCGACGGTGCCCGTCGGCCCGGGAGGCATCATGTCCTACTCCGCAAACTCAGGCTTCGGGATTGCCAAGTCCTGCGAGCACAAGGAGGAGGCAGCCAAGGCCATTGCCGTCATTACGGGGGCGGCTGGCCAGGACATGACCGCCGAAGGTGGCACAATCCCCGGGCGCACGGCATCCGATGACAAGTTCTACGCGGGGCTGACGAAAACGGTGAGCCAGGAGTACTCCGATCAGGTGCGCGCTGTCGTGGAGGAGACCAGCAAGACTGCGATCCCCTTCATCCCCACCAGCAACTGGGATCAGGTCACCAAGGCCATCGGGCGCGAATTCATCCTCTCCTACACCAACAGCCAATCGCCAGCCGATTCGCTGCAAAAGGTGCAGGATTCCGTCGGGGGATGACGCCAGTGACCATCATCGAACGACGCGCAGGCATCGGATGCCCGTCTGTGCGTCGCCCCGTCACCCGGGAGAAGAGATGAGCACCCGGGTGCACGAGGCGGGAACCGCGAAGATGAGCCGCTCGTTGAAGCGCGCGGAGGGAGGAGCGGCTCTCGGGTTCCTCACCCCCAGCGCCATCGGACTCACGGTGTTCGTTCTGCTCCCCTCCCTCCTGGCCATCGCCACGAGTTTCTTCCACTGGCCGACCTTTGGTGAGATCTCCTTCGCCGGGTGGGACAACTACACCTCGCTGTTCAGTAAAGGAAACGCTTTCACAGCGGCCCTGATCAACACGATCATCTTCACGATCGTCATCGTGCCACTGAACCTCGTACTCACACTGGCCATGGCGTTCTGGATCGCGACGAGCAAGTTCAGCAACTTCTACCGGGTCCTGTTCTTCCTGCCCGTGGTCACGCCGGCCGTTGCCACCTCCATCATCTGGAAGATGCTTTACCAGCCCGGCGGTGTGTTCGACTACGTGGCAGCCCAGTTCGGCATCGAGATGCCGAACCTTCTGGCCACGGGCAACACAGCGCTACTCGCCGTGGTGGTGGTCATCATCTGGAACGGGCTGGGCTACAACACCCTCATCTTCTCGGCGGCCATCGACCAGCTCCCCGAAGCCGTGCTGGACGCGTCACGCATCGACGGGGCCGGCTTCTGGGCAACTCTGTTCCAGATCAAACTTCCCCTGATGACGCCTGCGATCTTCTTCGCCACCACCATCACCATCATCCAGACCTTCCAGATCTTCGCCCAACCCTTCGTCATGACGGCGGGGGGACCGGGAAACGCTACCGTCACGGTCGTGATGGACGTCTATCAGAAGGCATTCCAGGGGGGCCAACTCGGCGCGGCAGCCGCACCCGCCATGATCCTGTTCGCCTTGATCCTCGTCGTGACCGCTTTCCAGTGGATCGGCCAGAAGAAGTGGGTCAGCTATGACCAGTGAAACCGCACGCCGCAACCGCTCCTGGCGCCGTATCATCCCCACCACGGCGAACGAGATCCTGTTGCTCATCGTCGCCATCCTCTTCATCTTTCCCGTGATCTACACCATCACCTCCTCACTCAAGCCCGCCGGCGAGATCTTCTCCCAGCCCCCCACCC
>JBDSRF010000115.1:0-4800 GCA_039929445.1 Arachnia sp.
TCACCACCACCGGGGACCGTCGACATCACCAACTCTTCAATCAGGTCCTCATCGATGACAATGTCGTAGTCCACCACCAACTCCACCAACGCCTCGAGCTCGTCAGCCGCACCCCGACGCTGCGCCACCACCGCGGCCTTCAGCCGCTCCGCCGCCGCCCTCGAAGTTGATCTCATGACCTCATTATACGCTCACATGTTCGATATTGGAAGCCCTGTTCCGATATGAATCGAGCACGGTCAGGCCCCTGGCGGCTCGCGTCAGGACGTGGTCCTGATCTCGTCGATCCGCACCTTGCGGGACTCCCGCAGCGACAGGGTCAGGGCGTCGGCGGTGGCGATGGCCGCCGTCGCCGCGCTGCCGTCGGTGAGGGAAGCGAACTCCTCCAGTGGCTCCCCGCCCCGCACCAGGCCCTGGAAGTAGTCGAGCTCCTCGTCTATGATTCCCCGCAGCCACAGCGGCGGCCGGTCCTGCGGGCTGCCGTAGATGATGGGGCCGTCGGTGCCGCGATCGCTCTGAATGCCACGCCGCTCGTCGTCCTCCGCCTGGCTGCGGTGGAGGAGGAAGGGCTCGGCCCGCTCGGGCGTCCGCAGTTCGCACCCCACCTCGCGCATGTCGATGAGAATCGCCCCCAGGCTGCCCTGAATGAGGATGTGGTGCTCGGGCCAGCGGAAGGCCGATCCGTACTCCATGGCCGCGAACCCCTGGTCGAACTCCAGGCTGATGACCAGCATGTCGTCCTCGTCCCCGAAGGGGACGCCCTGGTGCGCGACGTTGCCGCCCACCATCGTGGCCACCCGCGCCGGTCCCATGATCGACTGCACGAGGTCCAGCTCGTGGATGTGGTGGTACAGGTGGCCACCTGAGAGTTCCCGCTGCTTCTTCCAGCTCACCGACGGCTTGGGATCCTCCCAGCCGGTGCGGACGGCCCTGCAGAACAGGACGTCGCCGATGATGCCGTCGGCGATGAGGGACTTGGTTCGACGCACGCCGGCCATGAAGTGCGTGACGTGACCCGCCATGAACAACACGCCAGCGGCGGTGGTGGCCTCCAGCATGTCCGCGCAGTCCTGGTACGACAACGCGATGGGCTTCTCGCAGAACACGTGCTTGCCTGACTGCGCGGCCAGCAGCACGGGCTCCAGGTGCGCCCAGTTCGGCGACGCCACGACGACCACGTCCACGTCGTCGGCCCGGCACAACTCCTCGACCGTCACCGCGACACGTGCGCCCAACTCCTCGGCCACGGCCCGGGCGTTCTCCGGGTCGTGGACGACGGTGACGCTCGCGTCCCCGCGGGCCGCCAGAGCGCGCCCCATCTCCGCACCGAAGTAGCCGGTGCCGACGATGCCGTACCTCACAGTGTCCATGCCTGTGTCTACCACTGGCACGGCGGTGCCGGGAGGGATCAGCCGAGCTCCTCCAGCACCAGCTCACGGACGCGGGCGGCGTCGGCCTGGCCACGCATGGCCTTCATGACCTGACCGATGAGGGCGCCGATTGCTTGGTGCTTGCCGTCGCGGATTCTCGCGGCCACGTCGGGGTTGGCGGCGATGGCCTTGTCGACGGCGTCCTTGAGCGCACCGTCGTCGGAGACCACGGCCAGTCCGCGGTTGTCGACCACCTCACGGGCGCTGCCCTCCCCCGCCAGTACGCCCTCGAAGACCTGCCGGGCCAGCTTGTCGTTGAGCTCGCCGGAGGCCACGAGCGCGCACACCTCCGCCACGTCCTTCGGCGTGATGGCCAGCTCCTCCAGTTCGACGCCGCCCTCGTTGGCGCGGCGGGCCAGCTCGCCCACCCACCACTTGCGGGCCGCCTGCGGTGCCGCCCCGGCGGCGACGGTCTCCTCGATCATGTCCATGGCGCCGACGGCCACGATGTCGCGCATGGCCAGTTCGTCGGTGTCCCATTCGCCAGCGAGACGCTTGCGGCGTGCCACCGGCTGCTCGGGCAGCGTGGCCCGCAGCTCCTCGACCCACTCGGCGCTGGGAGCCACGGGCACCAGGTCCGGCTCGGCGAAGTAGCGGTAGTCCTGCGCCTCCTCCTTCGACCGGCCGGAGCGGGTGGTGCCCGTGGCCTCGTCGAAGTGGCGGGTCTCCTGCTTGACGCGGCCGCCATCCAGGAGCAGCGCCCCCTGGCGGCGCATCTCGAACGTGATGGCCCGCTCGACGGAGCGCAGCGAGTTCACGTTCTTGGTCTCGGTGCGGATGCCCAGTTCGACGGCACCCTTGGGCGCAAGGGAGATGTTGGCGTCGCAGCGCAGGGAGCCGTGTTCCATCCGGACGTCGGACACCTTGAGTGCGCGCATCAGGTCCCGCAGGTGGGACACGTAGGCCTTGGCCACCTGGGGCGCCTTCGCGCCGGTCCCGAGGATGGGCCTGGTCACGATCTCGATGAGCGGGGTCCCGGCACGGTTGTAGTCGAGCAGCGAGTACTCGGCGCCGTGAATGCGGCCGCTGGTGCCCACGTGGGTGAGCTTGCCGGCGTCCTCCTCCATGTGGGCGCGCTCCACGTCAATGCGGAACATCTCGCCCTCCACCTCGAGATCCACCCAGCCGTCGTGGGCGATGGGCTCGTCGTACTGCGAGGTCTGGAAGTTCTTGGTCATGTCCGGGTAGAAGTAGTTCTTCCGGGCGAAACGTCCCCACGGCGCGATCTGGCAGTTCAGTGCCAGGCCGATGCGGATGGCGGATTCCACGGCCTTGGCGTTGACCACAGGGAGGGAGCCCGGCAGGCCGAGGCAGACGGGACAGGTCTGGGAGTTGGGTTCCGCACCGAAGGTGGTGGAACAACCGCAGAACATCTTGGAGGCCGTCGACAGCTCGACGTGGACCTCCAGGCCGATGGCCGGGTCGAAGTTCTCCAGCACGTCGTCGTAGTCGAGCATCTCAGTCATGCGAACACCGCCTTGGTCTCGGGCAGGGGCGTCATCTGCTGGAGCAGCGGTCCACCCCATTTTTCCTCCAGTACCGCCTCAAGCCAGCCACCGACGCGGTAGAGCCTGTCGTCGGCCAGCGGCGGTGCCATCACCTGCAGGCCGATGGGCAGGCCCTCCTCGGAGGTGCCGACAGGGAACGAGGCGGACGCGTTGCCAGCCAGGTTCGACGGGATCGTGCAGAGGTCGGCCTTGTACATGGCCAGAGGATCGTCCATGCGCTCCCCCAGCCTGAACGCGACCGTGGGGGTGGTCGGGGACACCAGCACGTCGCAGAGCTCGAACGCGGCGTCGAAGTCGCGAGCCACGAGTGTGCGGACCTTCTGGGCGGATCCGTAGTACTGGTCGTGGTAGCCGCTGGACAGGGCATGCGTGCCGATGATGATGCGACGCTTCACCTCGCGACCGAAGCCCTCGCCGCGCGTGATGCTCGTGACGGCCTCGGCGCCGTTGGTGCCGTCGTCGCCCAGCCTGAGGCCGTAGCGCATGGCGTCGAAGCGTGCCAGGTTGCTGGACACCTCGGCGGGGTGGATGAGGTAGTAGGCGCTGAGTGCGTACGTGAAGTGGGGGCACGAGACCTCGATGACGTCGGCGCCCGCCTCCTTCAGCAACTCCACGGCGCCCAGGAACGCTGCCTCGACGTCGGCGTCGTAGCCCTCGCCGCCCAACTCCTTGACGACGCCGACGCGCATGCCGCGGACGTCCCGCATGCGCGCCGCCTCCGCCAGGCCGGTCGGGGAGCCGGGGATGGAGGTGGAGTCGCGCGGGTCGTGGCCGCCGATGACCTCGTGCAGCAGCGCCGCGTCGAGGACGGTGCGTGCCACGGGGCCGGGCTGGTCGAGGCTGGAGGCCATGGCCACCACGCCGTAGCGGGAGACGCCGCCGTAGGTGGGCTTGACGCCGACGGTGCCCGTCACGGCACCGGGCTGACGGATGGAGCCACCCGTGTCGGATCCCACGGCCAGCGGTGCCAGGAAACCGGCGACGGCGGCGGAGCTGCCGCCGCCGGAGCCGCCGGGGATCCGGTCGGTGTCCCACGGGTTGCGGGTGGGCCCGAACGCGGACGTCTCCGTGGAGGAGCCCATGGCGAACTCGTCCATATTGGTCTTGCCGAGGATGACGAGGCCGGCCTCGCGCAGCCGCGTGATCACGGTGGCGTCGTAGGGCGGCAGCCAGCCCTCCAGCATCCGCGACCCGCAGGTGGTGGGCAGGTCACGGGTGCAGAAGTTGTCCTTGACGGCGATGGGGATCCCGGCCAGCGGGCCCAACTCCTCGCCGGCGGCTCGCCGGGCGTCAATGTCGCGGGCCGCGGCCAGGGCGCCGACGGCATCGACGGCGAGGAACGCGTTCAGCGTGGGGTTGAGCGCCTCGATCTGCTCGAGGTGCACCCGGGTCAACTCCTCGGAGGTGATCTCGCCAGCGCGCAGCAGTGCCGCGAGTTCGTGGGCGGGTTTCGTCAGCAACGTCATCTCCGTCATGCTTCCTCGCTCAGGATCTGGGGGACGCGGAACCGGCCGTCCTCGGTGGCGGGGGCACCCGAGAGTGCCTGCTCCGACGTCAGGGACGGCGTGACGACGTCGTCGCGCATCACGTTGGTCATGGGCAGCGCGTGCGTCATCATCGGGATGTCCTCGCCGGCGACGGCGGACACCTGGTCCACCGACGACAGGATGATGTCGAGTTCAGGTGCCAGTGCGGCGCACTCGGCCTCGGTGAGATGGAGGCGGGCCAGCCCGGCGAGCCGGGCAACGTCGTCAGCGGTCAACGCCACGATTGCATCCTAGGGAGTGGGACTTCAGGTCAACAGGTCGCGCCCATCCTCGGGGTTCTGCGCGGCGGACCCGACGTCAGGCCACCGGCTCCAC
>JBDSRF010000116.1:0-4596 GCA_039929445.1 Arachnia sp.
CGAACCTCGACCAGGGCGGTCCGCTGCGTTCGTTGCTCAACGACGCACCCGCCCGGACACGCCGGGCGCTGCGGGTGCCTGCGCAGCGGATACAGGACACGCTGACCACAATCGGACCACTGAGCGAACCTGACCGGATGTACAACGCGGACGGAAATTTTCAACAGCCACCACTTCCCCCCTACACGGTGGAGCCCAACGTCGTCACGTCCCCCATCGAAACCCTGTTGTCCGATCCCGACTCGGACCTGCGGGTGACGCGACAACTGGACAACCTCGTCTGCCAGGACATCACCGATCCGCAGCTCAAGATGATGGTGGACGCCCACGCCATGCGTCGCTACTACGAGCGGCCCGAGCAGCCGCAGCAAGCCCCCCGCACCGAGCCGGACCCCTCTGCCCCGCCCACACCGCGTCCGGCGCGCCCTGAACAGGACTTCCACGCACGCGCCGCCTCATTCGGGTCCACGCCCGCGCTGCTTCGTCGACTGGGACTGGCCGTCGACGTCGTGCTCGACGGTGTGGACGTCGCCGGTGCCCGGGCCGCACTGGCTGGGGCCACGTGGGTGAGCGTGACAATGGATTCCCAGAACCCCGACCTGACGGTGGTGACGCCCCGACGGACGTCAGCCGTTGTCGACGGCCCCATCTTCGCGGCCAACTCCAGCACGGAGTGGGAGGGTGGCGCCCTGCCCTTGGGAGAGGATGCCTGGGTGCTGCTGGACGCGGACCCTGACGCCTCCGGCCTCAAACTGGACCAGCACACCCGCAACCTGGCCCGGCAGTACGCCAGCGAGGCCAACGGTGACCCAGCCACCTCGGCACCCGGCACACTGCGCGCGACCGGATTTGCCCTGGCCCGCCGGGACCGGGCGGGGCAGGTGCACGACCGCCTGCTGGCGGCCGAAGGGCTAGCCACCGACGACGGCACGCGCGAACTACTCCTGGACGACGTGGTCCGCGGGATCCGCGTCGAGGTGTGGGACGACGCCACCCGAGCGTGGCACAGCCTCCACCGTCGTCGGGTTGACATCACCGCGGCACCGAGTGGCGCGACCATCCTGACGGATGCCCCCGACGTCGGCTTCCTGCAACTGTCCGGCCTGAACCGTGCCCCCGACGACGCCACGAATGGGTACTACCTGCACGAGGTGGTGGCTGGCTGGGACGGCTGGAGTCTGTCGGCTCCCCGGCCAGGCCTCACCATCGTCCATGTCGAGCCACCCGCCCCCGACGGGTCCACCGAGATCGTCGTGGGCACCCCTCCCGATGAGCCCCTCGACGGAGCCCACCTCACCACCCGTGTGGAACCGGGCTCCCTGCCCCGACTGCGCTACGGCACGTCCTACAGCTTCCGCGTCCTGGCGGTGGACCTCGCCGGCAATTCCGTGCCGCAGGTGCCCCCGCGTCCCATCCGGCCCCGCCCCATCCTTGACGGGCCGCTGGTGGACTGGGCCCGCCAGCACCTTGCGAAGCTCAGCACCTCCTACCTGGCGCGTGACCGGAGCGGCATTGCGGCCTCTCGCCGTGAGGCGGTCATCACACACCTGGCAACACCCCTCCCGTCGCAGCCGGCGCAGGTACTGCCGCAGGAGATGCTCACCGGGGACCAGCGCATCGACGAGACCCTGCAGACGCTGGTGGCCAGGGCAACCACCGTTGACGAGTCCCCGCCCACGGCCCAGCAGTCAATCGAGCGTGTGGCGCAGGCATCGCGGATCCTGGCACAGGCGAGTGAGACGCTGCGCGTTCGCCCGCAACTCAACATCGATCCCGCGACGCTGGCTGACCTGATGGGAAGTGTGGCCCTGCTCCGGCCGCGGTGGCCGCGGCTGCCCCGTCCGGTGGTCACGCTGCCCCGTCCCTACCTGAGGTGGGAACCCGTCCCGGCGCCTGCCATGGTCCCGCGTCGGGAACTGCAACCCGGCGAGCAGCCGTCCGCTCTCGTCGTGCGCAGCGGTGTCCCTGACGCGGTCCCGTCCACGTCGGAGCGCCACGTGGCACCGCCCAAGGCGACGCAGCTCGAGGCGGAGACTGCGGGCCTCTTCGACGCGGCGATCGGCAGCGGGGATGCCGCCGAGATTCGCCGCCTCTACGCGGTGGCCCTGGCCGAGCGTGGCACGCTGCTGGACCAGTTCGTCCCCAGTCTC
The DNA here is from genome assembly GCA_039929445.1 of Arachnia sp. Classification (GTDB taxonomy): domain Bacteria; phylum Actinomycetota; class Actinomycetes; order Propionibacteriales; family Propionibacteriaceae; genus Arachnia. The sequence continues at coordinate 2,151 of JBDSRF010000116.1, forward strand.
ACCGATGCCACGGCCACGGACGAGCAGCCCGGCATCGCGCTTCTGGACCGCCCCGGAGCAGACACCGGCTCAGAGAACCGGGCAACACTGGCCGAAATCACAGCAGACCGCGGTCGGCCCATCGGCGAGGGCCAGTACGTCGTCCATGACACCGATGCGCTGCGTCTGCCCTACCTTCCGGACCCGTACGCCACCGGCATCTCCCTGGTCTTCTGGGAGGCAGGATCACCGCACCTTCTGCCCGAGCCCCGCGCCTTGCAGGCGGTCACCATCCCTTATCCGGGGATCTGGCCGTCCCTCCAGCCGCTGCGCCTCGTGGTGGAGCCCGGCGACGTGCTGGATGCCCATGTGGTGGGCAACGAGGTCCTGGTGTCGATCCCCCCGGGGGTGCAGGTGCGCGCCACGCTGTCCAGCACCCTGGATGCGGCGTCGCTGGACAAATTCGGCCTGTGGCGATCGCACCTCGCGAGCGTCGCGAACCCCGCCGATGGTTACACCCCCGACGAGGTCGTGGCCGCAGCCACGCTGATGCGTGCCGCATCGTCCGGCTGGACATGGTGGCTGACACCATCGGTGGACCTGCGTCTGGTGCACGCGGTTCCGACGCCGGTTCGTCCCCCGTCGTTTGCGGATCTCGGGCTCTTCCTGCGACCGCCCGGCCGGTCGGTGGCGGCGTTCAGCGGAATCGTGGACCTGCACGGGGCGAGCACGGACACAGTGGTTGTGACCGCGAGCTGGAGCGAGCAGGTGGACGACGTGAATGCGCCCGGACCCCAGACGGTGACGAAGTCTGATGTCGTGGTCCGCTCCTCGGTGGCGGAGCAGGAACGACGCGGTGTGCTCTTTCTGTTCGACTACCTCCCCACCGGCCCCCTGCTTGATGTGTTCCAGGCGATGGGGTTCCATCGCATGCTGCAAACATTCGAGGACACCCACCACCGCCGCGTGACCTACCTCCCCTCTGGCACCACCCGCTACGCCGAATTCTTCGACCCGTCCCAGATTCCCATCGTCGCGCCGACGGGCGAACCGAAGATTCTGGATATCCCGTCGTCGTCGAGGCCTGCAGCCCCCGTGGTGCTCGATACGGTCCCGCTCCTGCGATGGGAGGAGACTGCCGAACCCGAGGACCCGTTCGGGTGGCGGCGGGTGCGCCGTTCCGGGGCGAGGATCTGGCTGGCTCGGCCCTGGTTCTCCTCCGGCGATGGTGAACTGCTCGGCGTCCTCGTCTTCGACACCAGGGAATGGGTGAAGGACGGCAACGACTCTGCGGTCCACCAGCCCAAGGGCCGGCAGGCCCCCGACGGGGCCACCAGCCTGTGGGCCGCCGACCCGATCGTCGTGCACGGAGCCGGCACCAGCGACGCCACCGTCCCGCCGCTCCTCTCCGTCGACCAGCTGATGCTGGACAGCCTGGAGATGGGGATCGGCGGGGCCGTCGGCATTGACCCCCCTCTGCACGGCGCGGTGCTGGGCGGCCGGGACCGGGCCTGGCCGCACACCCCGGGCAATCCCGTCGCCGTCGCCCCCGCGGTGCCGCTGCGTGACGTCCAGGGCCAGCCCGAGGTCAGGGTACTGGGGTACCAACCCGAGTACGACGAGGCCTCCGGTCGCTGGTTCGTGGACGTCGCCATCCAGGAGACGCCTGCGCTGTGGCCATTCATCCGCCTCGCGGTCGCCCGGTACCAGCCGGACTCCATCGACGGGTACTCCTTGTCCCCCGTGGCTTTGGCCCACTGGGTACAGCCACTGCCCACCCGTACCCTCACGGTCACCCGTCCGGACGCCCACCGTGTGCAGGTGACCGTCACTGGCGTGGTCAATTGGTTGCGCTTCGACCAGGAGACCACTGCCGACCTGCCCGCTGAGACGCTCGGGGCCGACACTCCCACCGGGGACGACGCCGTCCGGGCGACACGCTTGCAGCGTTCGCGCACCGTTGTGGCAACGCTCCAGCAGCAACCGGCAGGCGCCGGCGATCTCGGCTGGGAGTCGATGAGCACGGCCGAACTGCTGGCCGTCCATGTGGATGAGGGGAACAGCAGCGTCGCCACGTGGACCGGGACCGTCGTGCTGCCGGACATGGGCGATGTACCGGGCCTGCGGAGGCCGGGCGGGCGGGAGTCGTCGTGGCGGGTGCTCGTGGAGGAACACGAGCTGCTCGACGCCGACCCGCCGGTGCAGGGGGTTGCCGCACTCATGGCTCTGCCCACCAGCATCGTGCCCCGTCTTGTCTATGCCGACGAGGTGGCGTTGTAGGCGACTTCTCCGTCGGACCCTGTCGTTCGGGATGTGCACGTTCGCGGCATCCCGGCCCGCCTGTGTATCGTCGGGGGTGGCCTGTTCACATTCCCGGCCCGTCCTGCTCCGCCGTTTCCGGCGGTTCGTGCGCTGTGAGCCACCCAACCAGCCGACACCCCAGTACGCCCAGGAGATTTCGCCTTGA
>JBDSRF010000117.1:0-6983 GCA_039929445.1 Arachnia sp.
AGCCTGGACAGGGCATTCACGCTCACGCCGCTGACCGCCCTCATCGCGCTCGGCGCACTCCTGCTGGGGGCCGCCCTGATCTGGCAGCTGCACCGTCGCATCGGCGTCGACGACGCCGCCAGCGTCGACTCCGCCCCCGTCGCCACGTTCACCCCGGTCGCGGCCGGCCAGTCGGTGTTCGAGGTGGCTGAGGACCTGCGCCCCGGCCTCGTGGGCACCGTCGCGACGGAACGGGTGGACCCCGTGGACATCACTTCGACGCTCCTGGACCTGGCGGTGCGCGGCCACCTGCTCATCACGGAACTGCCGCGCGCCGAACACGGCCTTCTCGACTGGTCCCTGACCCGCACCCTCCGCAACGAGGACGCGCTGCTGCCGTTCGAACACCGCATCCTCGAGGCCATCGCACCGGTCGGCGCCAGCACCACCGTGTCGGAGCTGCCTGCGACGCTGGCGCCCGTCATCGCCGACGTGCAGAACTCGCTCTACGACGAGGTCGTCTCCCGCGGCTGGTTCGCGGCGCGTCCTGACGCCACCCGTGGCCACTGGCGCACCCGGGGGATCGTGGGCGTGACGGTCGCCGTCGTCGCGGCCGTCGTTCTGGTCGCGTTCACCACGTTGGGCCTGCTGGCTCTTGTCCTGCTGGCGTTGGCGGCGGGGCTCGTCTGGGTGGCGGACCGCATGCCGCGGCGCACCGCGCGCGGATCACGCCTCATGGGCGGACTCTCTGCACTGTCGTCACTGCTGGCCACGCACCCGCTGCAGGAGATGCCGAAAGGCCGGGAGATCGAGGAGATCTCCAAGGTCCTGCCCTACGCGGTGGTGCTCGGCGGCAAGGACCGCTGGCTGCAGGCCATGGTGCAGGCCGACGATGACGTGGACGCCCCGGACCCCACCGCCATCGACTGGTACCACGCACCGGCCACCTGGCACCTGCAGGACCTGCCCGTCTCCCTCACGCAGTTCATCAGCACCGTGCAGGGCGTGTTGTTCGGCCGATGACAGGTTTGCTGCAGCCGCATTCCATCAGCGCCATGACCTTCAACACCGTGGTGGTCGCGCTGTTGGTCTCCGGCTTCATCACGCTGGCATCCGCCTGAACCACCGGCGGGGAGTCACTGGGCCAGTTCGGCCGTGTCCGTGATGTAGTGCACCTCGTCGTCAGTGTCCCGCCCGGGGGAGCGCTTGCTCCGCGACAACCGGCGCTCCACGAAGCTGGCCAGCTTCGACAGTGCGAAGTTGATGACCACGAAGATGGTGCCCACCACGAACAGCGCCTGAATGGGGTTGTTGAGGTTCAGGTAGATGTACTTGGCGGCGTTGAGCATCTCCGGGTAGACACCCAGGACGGCGGCCAGCGAGGTGTCCTTCAGGATCACGACGAGCTGCGAGATCAGGGCCGGCAGCATGATGCGCACGGCCTGGGGCAGCAGGATGATCCGCATGGTCTGCAGGCGGCTCAGGCCGATGGCGGCGGCCGCCTCGCTCTGCCCCTTGGGCAGTGCGTTGACGCCCGAGCGCAGGATCTCCGCCAGGATCACGGAGTTGTAGGCCGTGAGGCCGATCACCACGAACCACAGGCCCTCGCCACCGGGCCAACCGGACAGGTTGACACCCAGGTCGGGGAGCACGCGTGACGCGAAGTAGATGGAGATGACCACGGGGAGCCCGCGGAACAGTTCGATGAGGCCCACGAGCGGGAGCCGCGTCCACCTGCCCAGCATCAGGCGCGCGACGCCGACGACGGTGCCCACGGTCAGGGAGAAGGCAATGGCCAGGGCGGCCGCCTTCATGGTGTTGACGAAGCCGTCGCCGATCAGGCCCCACACAGCCGCGAAGTTCTTGTCGTTGGGGTTGACGAGGGGATCCCACAGCTTGGGCTCGAACTGGCCCTGCTGGTTCAGGCGTGTCAGGACCAGCGCAATGATGGCGACGGCGGCGAGCCCGACGATCACGGCCAGTACCACCTGCTTGCGCTTCGCGCGCGGCCCGGGGACGTCGTAGAGCACCATCTCGCCGCTCATCGCATGATCGCTGTCTTGCGTTCCAGCACGGCCAGCAGTGCGCCGGCCGGGAGGGTGATGAGCAGGTAGCCGACGGCCACACCCAGCAGCACCGGGGTGGCGGCGTAGCCGCGGGCGCTCGTCAGGGTGTCCGACACGCTGAACAGGTCACCGCCGACACCGAAGGCGCCGAGTACGGCGCTGTTCTTGAACATGGCGATGAGCACGCTCCCGAGCGGCGGGATGGAGGTGCGGAATGCCTGGGGCAGGATCACTTCGCGCAGGGTCGCGGCGAAGGGGAGCCCGATGGCCCGGGCGGCCTCCGCCTGCCCACTGGACACGGAGTTGATGCCCGCCCGCAGGGCCTCGCACACGAAGGCCGAGGTGTAGATGATGAGAGCCGAGACGCCGAACACCCAGTAACTGCCCCGGATGCCGATCTCGGGGAGCCCGAAGGCGAAGAAGAAGAGGAGCACCGTCAGGGGGGCGTTGCGGATCATGTTGACCCACGTGGCACCGATCCAGCGCAGCGGTGCCACCGGGGAGACACGGAAGGCGGCGATGATGGTGCCCAGCACGAGCGCCCCCACGAGGGCGATGAGGCAGATCTTCAGCGAAGTCCAGTATCCGCTGACGAACAGGTCAAGGTTGTCGGTGATGGCGTCCATGGTCCTCCCCTCCGGGATGCGGTTGGTGGTGCAGGTGGGCGGTGGGGGTGGCCCCCGGTCGTGTCACGACCGGGGGCCAACCCGCGTGAGCTCTGTCAGGAGCAGGGCTCAGCGGCCGGAAGCTTGGCCGGGGAGGCCCCTTCCACTGCGCCGGCCGTCGAGGCCCAGGCCTTGTTGTAGGCGTCCTCGTTGTCCTTGAGAGTCTTGTTGATGAACTCGCAGAAGGCGACGTCGCCCTTGGTGATGCCGATGCCGTACGGCTCCTCCGTGAACTGCTCGCCCACCAGCTTGAACTTGCCATCGGATTCGGAGACGAAGCCCAGCAGGATCACGTTGTCGGTGGTGACGGCCTGCACCTGGCCGGTGCGCAGCGCGTCAGCGCACTTGTCGTAGACGTCGAAGAGGACGAGCTGGCTTTCGGAGGCCAGGTACTCCTTGATGTTCTCGGCAGGGGTGGAACCGGTGACGGAGCACACCTTCTTGTCCTTCTGCTCCTTGAGGGAGTCGGGACCGGTGATCGAGTTGTCGTCGGCGGCCACCATCAGCTGCTGGCCGGCCACGTAGTAGGGGCCCGCGAAGGAGATGCGCTCCTTGCGCTTCTCGTTGATGGTGTAGGTGGCCACCACCATGTCCACCTTGCCCTGCTCGATGGCCTCCTCGCGGATCTTCGACGGTGTCTCCACCCAATCGATGTTGTCCGCGGTGATGCCCATGGCGCCTGCGATGATCTTGGCGACTTCCACGTCGAAGCCCTCCGGCCCGCCGGAGAGGCCCTTCAGCCCGAAGCCGGGATGGTCGAACTTGGTGCCGACCTTCATCTTGCCGGCATCGGCGAGCTTCGCCATGGTGGTGCCGGCCTCGAACGTCATCGGCTCGCCGGTCATGGACTCGCTTGCCATCGGCTCGCTCGCGGCGTCCGTGGTCATGGGTTCGGTGGTCTTGTCGCCCGAGGTGCCGCCCCCGCAGCCGCTCAGGGCAATGGTGGCCGCGGCGAGGAGCGCTATGACTGTCTTGCTTCGCATGGGTCGTGCCTTTCGTTTGGGTTGCATCAGTTCGTGAGGATCTTGGACAGGAAGTCCTGGGCCCGGTGGCTCTGCGGGTGGGTGAAGAACTGCTCCGGCACGTTCTCCTCGACGATCTCGCCGTCGGCCATGAAGACCACCCGGTTGGCGGCGCGTCGGGCGAAGCCCATCTCGTGGGTCACCACCACCATGGTCATGCCGTCACTGGCAAGTTTGGTCATGACGTCGAGGACCTCGTTGATCATTTCCGGATCCAGCGCCGACGTGGGTTCGTCGAAAAGCATGACCTTGGGATTCATGGCCAGCGCCCGGGCGATCGCGACCCGCTGCTGCTGACCGCCGGAGAGCTGGGCCGGGTACTTCTCAGCCTGGGGCGCGACGCCGACGCGGTCCAGGAGGGCCATGGCGTCGCCCCTGGCCTGCTTGGCGTCCACCTTCCGCACCCGCGTGGGGCCCAGCGTGACGTTCTCCAGGATGGTTTTGTGGGCGAAGAGGTTGAACGACTGGAAGACCATGCCCACGTCGGCCCGCAGGCGCGCCAGCTCGCGGCCCTCCTTGGGCAGTTCCTGCCCATCGAGGGTGATGGAGCCGGAGTCGATGGTCTCGAGGCGGTTGATGACGCGGCACAGCGTGGACTTGCCCGAACCGGAAGGCCCAATGACCACCAGCACCTCACCGGCGTGCACCGTGAGGTGGATGTCCTTGAGGACGTGCAGCGCTCCGAAATGCTTGTCGACCCCATCGAGGACGACGAGGGGACGCCCCTGCTCGTTGTCGGAGCGCACAGTGTCTTCAGCCATATGCGGAAGGTACCGGGCATCGGGGTCTTGTGCACCGGTCAGCGGGTTTTTGTCGCCAATCCGTTACAGGAGGGATGCGAAGAACCGCGCGGGGATCATCCCCGCGCGGCTCCTTGCACCTGGTCTCAGAGGGTGAGGCCGGGGTACAGCGGTCGGCTCTCCAGCAGGTCGGCGGCCGCCGCCCGGGTGTTCTCGGTCACTTCGGGGGACATGTCGTAGCGTGCCTTGCCGGGCTTGCCCTCCTTGGTGGGGCGCGCCGTCGCGGCCGTCAGCACGCCGGTGATCATGTCGGCCACGGCGTCCATGTCGGAGGTGGTGAAGCCGCGAGACGTCAGCGCCGGCGTGCCGAGGCGGACGCCGGTGGTGTACCAGGCGCCGTTGGGGTCGCCGGGGACAGCGTTGCGGTTCGTGACGATCCCGGCGTCCAGCAGGGCCGACTCGGCCTGGCGGCCCGTCAACCCGAAGTTGCGGACGTCGATGAGGACGAGGTGGTTGTCGGTGCCGCCGGTGACAAGCGTGGCTCCGCGGCTCATGAGCCCGTCGGCCAGTGCCTTGGCGTTGTCCACGACCGCCTGGGCGTAGGTCTGGAAGGCGGGCGTGCGGGCTTCGGCCAGGGCAACGGCCTTGGCGGCCATCACGTTGCCGAGCGGACCGCCGAGCACCATGGGGCAGCCACGATCGACGTCAGCCGCGTACTCCTTGGTCGCCAGCACCATGCCGCCGCGGGGACCCCGCAGCGACTTGTGCGTGGTGGTGGTGACCACGTGGGCGTGGGGGACCGGGTCCTCGTCGCCCGTGAACACCTTGCCGGCCACGAGCCCCGCGAAGTGGGCCATGTCGACCATGAGGACGGCGCCCACCTCGTCGGCGATCTCGCGCATCTTGGCGAAGTTCACGCGGCGCGGGTAGGCGGAGTAGCCGGCCACCAGGATCAGCGGCTTGAACTCGCGGGCGGAGGCGGCGACGGCGTCGTAGTCCAGCAGTTGCGTTTCCGGGTCGGTGCCGTAGGAGCGCTGGTGGAACATCTTGCCGGACACGTTGGGTCGGAACCCGTGGGTCAGGTGGCCGCCGGCGTCGAGGCTCATTCCCAGGAGTCGCTGGTCGCCGAAGCGTCGGCGCAGGACCTCCCAGTCGGCCTCGGAGAGGTCGTTGACACCCTTGACGCCGTGCTCGGCCAGCGCGGGAGTCTCGACGTGGTGCGCCAGGATCGACCAGAACGCGACGAGGTTGGCGTCGATACCGGAGTGCGGCTGGACGTAGGCGTAGTCGGCGCCGAACAGCTCGCGGGCGTGTTCCGCGGCAACCGACTCGACGGTGTCGAGGTTCTGGCAGCCGGCGTAGAAGCGGTGGCCGACGGTCCCCTCGGCGTACTTGTCACTGAGCCAGGTGCCCATGGTGGCAAGAACGGGGAGGCTGGCGTAGTTCTCCGATGCAATCAGCTTCAGGGACGAGCGCTGGTCGGCGAGCTCGGCGCGGGTGGCAGCCGCGATCCGGGGCTCCACGGCCTCGATGGCGCTGAGCAGGGTCTGGTAGGCGCTGCTGAGGGCGTCGACTGTCACGTTTCTCCTTCGTCAGGGGGTTCGTGGACAATTCTAGGGCCGGTCGCGGAAAGGTCGCATTCCATCGCTCACCCCGGTTGCGCTGTCCCAAGCGGTGCATATCCAGGATGGGCGCGGGTGAGGGGACCACGGGCGTCCCGCGCCCGCACGCCCGGGGGCAAACTCTCCACAGCGCCAGCCCTGTCTGGGGCGCCGGGCCGCGCGGATCCCACAGTGTGGGTCATGGATCAAGACGCGAGCGACAACGGGATCATCACTCGACAGAAACTGCTGGAAGTGTCGCGTTGAGTCGGCCCTCGAGTCCGTTCTTCGTCATCGATTGCTTTTGCTGGGTGTGCGGGTACGGACACAGGCGTGGATCCCGGAGCTTGGCCGGGTGGACATGCTGGTGGCATCGGCGGCTGTCCAGGCTCGCTGTCCTGCCGCGTGCTGATTCTGGGCTCTCGTGGTCGGGGTGTCCACGAACCCGTCACGCCTGCACTGTGGGGGACACACGCGCGGATCGTCTACCCTGCTGGTGTGCGTGTGACGAGGCGGGCTGCCCTTCTGGGCGTGGGTGCAGTGTCCGGCTGTTCCTTCACGCCGGTAAACTTCTCATCCGAGACGGCGGCACCCTCCGCGTCGGCCAGCGTCGACCCCACCGTCACGGTGGACCCGGACTTCTTCGCCCGTGCCACCGACGGCACCCCGAAGCTCCTGCCTGAGGGCACTGCCAGTGGACAGCGGTTCTCCACCCCGCATCTCGACGGGGTCCTGGCGGAGCTGTTCGTGGGGGAGGAGTTGGCCCAGACGACCGCGCGCCAAACCGGAGCGGACACCCCCGTGCGGGCGCCCGAGGGGTATGAACTGGCCGCCTTCACCCTGCTCGGAGGCCGACCCACCTACATCGTGGAGGCGGGCCAGGAAGCGGCGGTGCAGCTACGGGTCGGGG
>JBDSRF010000118.1:0-17568 GCA_039929445.1 Arachnia sp.
CGGAGATCGAGGAGATCACCGACCGGGTGTCGGTGCTGCGCGACGGCCAGTTCATCGGCACCGTGCGCACCAAGGACGTGGAGATGCGCGAGATCATCTCCATGATGGTGGGCCGTGAAGTCTCTGCCGAAGCCCGTCCCCGGACCAAGCGCCTCTCGGACGAGGTGGTCCTGAAGGTCAGCAACCTCAGCACCAAGAAGCTTCTGCGCGACATCAACTTCGAGGTGCGACGCGGGGAGATCCTGGGATTCGCCGGCCTCATGGGCGCCGGCCGCACCGAGGTGGCCCGCTGCATCTTCGGCGCCGATCCGCGGGTCTCGGGCGACATCGAGATGCACGGCAAGAAGGTGAACATCAAGACGGCCGCCGATGCCGTCCGCAACGGCATGGGGTACCTGTCAGAGGACCGGAAGCAGTTCGGGATCCTGCTGGAGCAGGACGTCAAGGCCAACTGCGTAATGGCGGCCATGCGGGACTTCAACATCGGCGGGTTCATCCTCGACGGCAAGATCCGCACCGTCGGGCAGGAGTACGCCGACAAGCTGCGCGTCAAGACGCCGTCGGTCAACCAACTGCTCGGGAAGCTCTCGGGCGGCAACCAGCAGAAGGTTGTCATCGCCAAGTGGCTCGTGCGCAACTGCGACATCCTCATCTTCGACGAACCCACCCGGGGTATCGACGTCGGCGCCAAGGAGGAGATCTACGGGCTGTTGGAGCAGTTGTGCGGGCAGGGCAAGGCGATCATCATGATCTCCTCCGAACTGCCCGAAGTGCTGAGGATGTCGAACCGCATCGCCGTCATGGCGCACGGCCACATCACCGGTGTCCTCGAGAACGAGGACGCCAACCAGGAGAACATCATGGAGCTGGCCACGGTCGGCATGGCACAACTGAGTGGAGAAGCAGCATGAGCACCCTCAAGTCCGATGACGCGACGAAGGTGGACAAGCACGATGCCGAGCTGGGGTCCGAGGCCGAGGACGGGAGCGCCGGTTCGACCGAGAGCAGCCAGTCTGCGTTCGCTCGCCTCCTGAGGTCATCCCTGCAGCAGGTCTTCGTCTTCGCCGCGCTCATCGCCGTCTACATCTTCTTCCTGTTCTTCGCCCCCAACTTCGGCTCCACGAACGTGTTGACGGGCATCCTGCTGCAGTCGGCCACCATCGGCGTCCTTGCGCTGGGCGCCACCTTCGTGATCGCCACCAGCGGCATCGACCTCTCTGTTGGCACCGGCATGACGCTCTGTGCCGTCATGGCGGGCATTTTCCTGGGCGGCGACTACCTCAACCTGCCGATGGGGCTGGGACTCCTGCTGACGCTGCTGGTGGGCGCGGTCATCGGCCTTGTCAACGGCTTCAACATCGCCGTGCTGGGGCTGCCGCCCTTCATCGCGACCCTGGCCATGATGATGATCGCCCGCGGACTGGCGCTCATCATCTCCAACGCGCAGTCGATCAAGATCGCCAATCCCGACTACATTGCCCTCTCCAACGGGGAACTGATACCGAAACTGTCCAACGCGGCGCTCATCTTCGTCCTCCTCACCATCGTGGCGGCGGTGATGCTGTCCAAGACGTTGCTCGGACGCTACGCACTGGCGATCGGCTCCAACGAGGAGGCCACCCGCCTCTCCGGTATCAACGTGAAGTTCTGGCTCATTCTCGTCTACGTGACGGCGGGCATCTTCATGGCCATGGGCGCCGTCCTCTACTCCGCCCGCTTCGGCTTTGTGCAGCCCGCTGAGGGCCTTGGTTTCGAGCTGCAGGTCATCGCAGCCGTCGTTATCGGCGGCACCTCGTTGGCCGGCGGACGCGCCAACATCATCGGCACTCTCGTCGGTGCCCTCCTCATGAACACCCTCACCACGGGCCTGCAGATGATGGGTCTGGCCCAGCAGTGGCAGCTCGTCGTGGTGGGGGTGGTCGTCCTGATCGCCGTCTTCGCGGACAACGTCCGCCGAAGCCGGGCCGCGGCAGTCTGATTCCGCCGCCAAGCCACAACTAAATGTCACCCCCGGGGGGAAGCGAAGATGCTCCCCCTGACGCACAACGGGGAAGCGAAAGCGCTTCACCCCAACGAAAGGTAAAGAGATGCGTCTCCTGCGTTCCGCACTGGCAGTTTCGTCGCTGCTGGCGCTTGGCCTCACCGCCTGCTCCACGTCCACCCCGACCACCACGACAACACCTGAGGACACCACGGCCGTGGAAACCTCTCCGGAGATGACCCCCTCCGAGATGGCACCCTCGGAAAGCTCCACCCAGTCGATGGGTGAGGTGACGAAGGGTGACGGCACCCAGACCATCTACCTGGTCTCGAAGGGCTTCCAGCACCGCTTCTGGCAGGCAGTGAAGGAGGGTGCTGAGAAGGCGGGCACCGAATTCAACTACAAGGTGGAGTTTGTCGGGCCGGACAACGAGCAGCAGGTCACGCAGCAGCTCGACATGCTGCGCACCGCCCTGAACAGCAAACCCGCCGCCATCGGCTTCGCGGCACTCGACTCGCAGGCCGCAGGGCCGGTGCTCTCCGACATCCAGGCTGCCAACATCCCGATCATCGCCTTCGACTCCGGTGTGGAGTCGGACATTCCCGTGGCCACCGTCCAGACGGACAACAAGGCTGCCGCGGCCGAGGCGGCCAAGCACATGGCAGAACTCGTGGGCAACAAGGGGACAGTCGGGCTCGTGTGCCACGACCAGACGTCGCAGACCGGCATCCAGCGCTGCGAGGGCTTCCAGGAATGGATGAAGGAGAACGCGCCCGACGTCAAGGTGCTCGATCCCCAGTACGCCGGCGAGGTGGGTCTCGCGGCCAACACGGCCAAGGCCATGATCCAGGCCAACCCCGACATGGTCGGCATCTACGGCACCAACGAGGCGGCCGCCATCGGCGCCCTGCAGGGTGTCCAGGAGTCCGGGAAGAAGATGACCATCGTCGGCTTCGACTCCGGCAAGGCCCAGCTCGACGCCATCCGCTCAGGTGTTGAGGCCGGCGCCATCACCCAGTCCCCCGTCAAGATGGGCTACGAGACCGTGAAGGCAGCCATCATGGCCATCAACGGCCAGGAGCTTCCGAAGATCATCGACTCCGGGTTCGCCTGGTACGACAAGAGCAACATGGATGATCCCGACATCAAGTCCAACCTGTACGAGTGACACACGCCAACGAGCGGCACCGCCACACATGGCGGTGTCGCTCGTTGACCTCATTCGGCCGCGTCGATCATGTCGCCGCAGCCCCCGCACCAACCACCCACGCAGTTCCCCTCAACAACAGCAAGGTGTGAAAAGCCACTATGACGAATTACCCCAGGATCGGTATCAGGCCCATCATCGACGGCCGCCGTCGCGGTGTCCGCGAAAGCCTCGAGGACCAGACCATGGACATGGCCAAGCGCGTCGCGGCGCTGTACGAGTCCGAGCTCCGCTACCCCGACGGCTCCCCAGTGCAGTGCGTGATCGCAGACACCACCATCGGTGGTGTTGCTGAGGCACAGGCCGCCGCCGCCAAGTTCCGCCGCGAGAACGTCGGGCTGACGCTCAGCGTCACCCCCTGCTGGTGCTACGGCACCGAGACCATCGACATGGACCGCACCATGCCGCACGCCATCTGGGGCTTCAACGGCTCGGAGCGCCCCGGCGCCGTCTACCTGGCCGCCGCTTTGGCCGGCCACGCCCAGCTCGGCATCCCGGCGTTCGGGATCTACGGCGAGGACGTGCAGGACGCCGACGACGACAGCATCCCCGACGCCGTCCGGCAGCGACTGCTGGACTACGCCACCTGCGGACTCGCCGTCGCCCAGATGAAGGGCACGGCCTACCTGTCCATCGGCTCGGTCTGCATGGGCATCGCCGGCTCCGTCGTGAGCGACACGTTCTGGGGCAAGTACCTGGGCATGCGCAACGAGTACGTGGACATGTCGGAAGTCAGCCGTCGCGTCGACAACGAGATCTACGACAAGGACGAGTACGCACGCGCCTACGCCTGGATCCGTGACAACTTCACCCAGGGCGAGGACTTCAACCCGGAGCAGAACCAGTTCCCCGAGCAGCATGAACAGTGGTGGGAGTACGTCACGAAGATGACACTCATCGGCCGCGACCTCATGGTGGGCAACCCAAAGCTGGAGGAGGCCGGCTGGGGCGAGGAGGCACAGGGGCACGGCGCACTGGCGGCCGGATTCCAGGGCCAGCGGCAGTGGACCGACGGAAAGCCCAACGGCGACGTCATGGAAACCGTCCTCAACACCCAGTTCGACTGGGACGGGACGCGCGCCCCCTACATCCTGGCCACCGAGAACGATGCGCTCAACGGGGCGTCGATGCTCTTCAACCACCTGCTGACCAACCGTGCGCAGATCTTCTCCGACGTCCGCACGTACTGGAGCCCCGACTCCGTGAAGCGGGTCACGGGGCACACGCTGGAGGGCAAGGCGGCAGGAGGTTTCCTGGACCTCCGGAACTCCGGCTCCACCACGCTGGACGGCACCTTCGCCGCCCTGGAGGACGGCAACCCCACCATCAAGCAGTGGTGGGACCTCACGGCCGTGGACTGCCAGGCGCAACTGGATGCCACCACGTTCCACCCGGCCAACGTCGAGTACTTCCCCGGCGGCGGCTTCTCCACCCACTTCCGCTCTGCCGGTGAGGTGCCCGTCACGATGACGCGCATCAACCTCGTCGACGGGCTGGGCCCGGTGATCCAGATCGCCGAGGGCTGGACCGTGGAACTGCCTGACGAGGTGGCCACCACCATCGAGAACCGCACGGACCGGGCATGGCCCACCACGTGGTTCGTCCCCAACCTGACGGGCGAGGGTGTCTTCCGGAACGTCTACGAGGTCATGAACGCCTGGGGCGCCAACCACGGCGCCATCAGCTACGGCCACATCGGTGCCCGCCTCATCACGCTGGCGTCCATGCTGCGGATTCCGGTGAACATGCACAACGTCGATTCCGAGCAGGTGTTCCGGCCCAAGAACTGGCTGGGCTTCGGCACGGCTGACTCCGAGGGTGCGGACTACAGGGCGTGCGCACAATTCGGGCCGCTGTACGGCTGACACAATGCTCCCGGGGTGCGGCGTCGTCGCGCCCCGGGAGTTTCTGCTCCGTGGTGCTCAACTGAACGTCAACGTGAGGATGGTGGAGACGTGGCAAGCCGTGTCACCGCTCTGGCTGTGGACCTGGGATCGTCGTCGGGGCGCGTCATCGCGGGAAGCCTCGTGGGCTCCGCGGTCGAGCAGGTGGAAATCCGCCGCTTCGCTCACCACGCCACGATGGTCGACGGCTACCTCTCGTGGGACCTCGACCTGATCTGGGCCGAGATCGTCGCGGGGCTCCGGGACGCCGTCGCCCGGTTCCCCGACGCCATCAGCGTGTCCGTGGACACCTGGGGTGTCGACTGGGTCCCCCTGGATGCCGACGGCACCCGTCTGACGCCTGGACGCGCCTACCGCGACGAGCGCACGGACCGCACGCTGCAGGCCCTCCGCGAGCGTCTCCCCGACGAGCGGGCCTGGGAACTCACGGGCATCGCGCCGGCCACCATCAACTCGGCCAACCAACTCTTCGCCTTCATGCAGGAGGAACCGGCGCTGGCGGACCGGACCGAGCAGATCCTCTTCCTGCCCGACCATTTCACCCACCTGCTCTCCGGCCAGCGCCGCTGGTCGCGTTCCATCGCCTCCACGGCCGGGCTCTGCAACCCCGGCGCCACGGACTGGGCCGGGGACGTGTTCGACGCTCTGGGCATCCCGCGCAGCTGGGTGGGCGAGCTGAGCCCGGAACACGACGTGGTGGGCCCGTGCACCGTTGCGGGGCTCGAGCAACTGAGCGTGGTGCGGGCGGGAGCCCACGACACCGCCTGTGCGGTCCATGCCCTGCCCCGCGACGAGACCGCGGATGCGTACTTCCTGTCCTGTGGGTCGTGGTCGGTGCTGGGTGTGTCGCGGGAGGCACCGCTCCTCAGCCCTCGGGCGCACGCGCTGGGACTCACCAACGAGGCCCGCGGCGACCATGGCGTGCGTCCGCTGTTCAACATCACCGGCCTGTGGATCCTGCAGGAGTGCCAGCGCCAGTGGAGAGCCTCCGGCGAGGACGCCGACATCGTCAGCCTCATCCGGAAGGCGACGAACGCCGAGTCGCTGGGGCTGCTCATCGATCCCGACGAGCCGGAGTTTGCGGCGCCCGGCGACATGGTCGCCCGCGTCAGCCTGGCGCTGTCCCAGCAGGGCGCGCCGTTCGACATGTCGCAGGGGGAGGTGGTGCGCGCCATCCTGGAATCGCTGGCGCACCGCTACGCCCGCGGCGTGACCGACCTCGCCGCCCTCACCGGCACCCGGGCCACGCAACTCAACATGACGGCCGGCGGCTCGCGGAACACGCTGCTGTGCCAGCTGACGGCCGACGCGCTGCAGGTCCCCGTGATCGCGGGTCCGGCGGAGGCCTCCACCCTGGGGTCACTGTTGGCGCAGTTCGAGATCACCGGCCACCTCGCGCCGGGGGACCGCAACGACGTCATCGCCCGCTCCGCCGAAACCGTGCGGTACGAGCCATGAGTTCCAACACCGTGGGCGAGCGGCCGAATCTCGCCGACGTCGCGAAACGGGCAGGCGTGTCCAGCCAGACCGTTTCCCGGGTGGTGCGTGGGGCCGACGTCGTGGCGAAGGACACCCGGGAGCGGGTGCTGGCCATCGTTGCCGAGCTCGGCTACCAGCCCAATCTGGCGGCCCGCTCCCTCTCGCAGCGCCGTACCGGGGTGGTGCACGTGGTCAACGCGACACCGCTGTTCCACGGCCATGCCCGGACCTTCCTCGAGGTGGTGGCGGCGCTCGGGGAGCTCGGCCTCCACACCTCCATGTCGGTGCTGCGGCTGGGGGAGGAACTGACGCTCAACCGCCTGATCCCCATGGGCGTCGACGGCGTGGTGATCCTGGGCGGCCACAGCCGGTCCAGCCGGTGGGCCGAGGTGGCCGAGCGCCTGCCCGTGGTCTTCGTGGGGCAGCGGGCCGGGCTGCCGGCGTCGGTCTCCAGCGTGGGGGTCGACCAGGCCCACGGGGCCTCGCTGGCGACCCGTCACCTCATCGCGCAGGGCAGGGCCAGGCTCCTGCACATCTGCGGTCCGCGCGACTGGCTGGACGCCGAGGAGCGCCGCGACGGGTTCGTGCAGGCCTGCGACGAGGCAGGTGTTCCATTCGACAAGCTGTCCAGCCCCACCTGGGATGCACAGTCGGCCTATGACGTGACCGCCGCCCTGCCGCCCGGGGTCGACGGCGTCTTCGCCAGCAACGACCACCTGGCGCTGGGTGTGATGCGGCGCCTGCACGAGCACGGCCGTGACATCCCCGGGGATGTCTCGGTGGTGGGGTTCGATGACGCGGAGGGCTCGGCCTGTTTCTGGCCGCCCCTGTCCACCATTCGCCAGCCATTCCACGAAGTGGGTCACGCCGCGGTCAGCCAGCTGACCCGCCTCATGGACGGCGGCGCCGCGGAGCACTCCCTCATCCAACCCGAACTGATCGTTCGGGGCAGCTCGAAAGGAAACAGATGATCCACGGACCGATGATCCATCCCCCGCTGTTGCGCGCCCTGGCCGGGGCGGGGCATGGGGCGAAGATCCTGATCGCCGACTCCAACTACCCGCACGAGACGTGGGCCAACCCGCGCTCCACGGTGGTGTTCCTGAACCTGGCCCCCGGGCTCATCAACGCCACGGACGTGTTGGAGGTGCTGAAGAAGACGATCCCGCTGGAAGCTGCGGCCGTCATGCTCCCGGCCTCGGAGGCCGAGGACTTCCACATTCCGATCCACGACGAGTTCCGCGCGGCACTCCCCGACATCGAGGTCACGGGGATCCGTCGCTGGGACTTCTATCCGGAGGCCGGCTCCAACGACGTCGCCGTCGTCATCGCCACCGGGGAGGCCCGCATCTACGCCAACCTGCTGCTCACCATCGGCGTGCGGCACCCCGAGGCCCAAGCATGAGCCACCGTGCTGGCATGACCGCACGGTGTCCCCGTGAGCGGCCAGGCCGAACTGCTCCCTCGCCCAATCCCGCAGGGCGGATGCCCACTTTGGCGTCGCCTGCTGACAGGTGCTGTTTGCGCTAACTACTCTTGCGCTGTCCCATCGCTCGACGGAAACGACGGAGTTCCCCCATGGCACGAAAGACCCGCTTCACCGTGACGGGGGCGATATCGGCCACAGCTGTGCTGGCTGTACTCGCCTCATCGTTCACGGCCATCCAGCCCGCAGGGGCCGCCACGACTGACGACCTCGATGTCCGCTTCGGTGGGTCGCTCGTGGGTACGACGCAGTACACCACCACCGGGGATGAGGCCCAGCGCGGCGTGCTGCATCGCGTGCAGGGTGGCGAGGCCCAGGGGACCGACGGCGTGACGCTCACCGGTGCCACCCAGGGGCTCCGCTTCGATGCTGCCGACCTGAACCTCGGCACCGGCAACTTCATCACCCAGAGCTTCGTCATGGAGACAGAGTTCACTCCCACCTCCGCCAGCCAGACGACGCAGGCGCCCATCATGTCGGCCGGTGGGAACTTCACGGTCCGCTACGAGTCCGGCCAGCTCAGCTACGGTTTCGACAGCAACCAGTCGGGCTCCTGGACCAAGCACCGGCAGACTGTCGCGGCACCGTCGCTCAACGAGAAGCACGTCTTCTCGGCGAACTACCGCGTCAACGGCGGGGCAGTCGTGGTCGAGGCCATGCTGGATGGTGCCGTGCTGACGCCCGTGGAGTCGACGAACTCCGCCACCATCAGCAGCGGCATGAACAAGGCATTCGGCTTCGGCAACGACGTCCATCCCGCGGCACTGGACCGCGGCTTCAAGGGCATCATCAGCGCGGTGCGCGTGAACAAGACCACCGGCCAGGCCGGTGCAGGCGTCTTCGAGTACCAGCCCTCCAACGGCACCACCGACGCGTTGATGGTCGGCTGGGACGGCTCGGTAGCGGCTGGCGTGTACACGCCCACCGCCCCCGAGAAGGCCGCCGGTGTGGTCTCCCTCATCGGCGCCGCCACCGTCGGTGCCGGCACGCTGACGCTGCCCGGCGGGACGGCCGCCGCGCGATTCACCCCCACCGTCAACGCCGTCACGGGAACGTGGGCGAAGACGCAGGCCTTCGTGGTCGAGACATCCTTCACTCCCGCCGCGGCCGCGCAGGGCCAACTGGGCACCGTGCTCGCGGTGGGCGGCAACCTGTTCGTCCGCGACCAGAGCGGCCAACTCCGCTACGGCTACGCCGGCACGCCCGAGAACGGCACCGGCTGGACAGAGGTGACGAGCGGCGTCGCCCTTCCCGAGACCGGGAAGCAGCACGTCATCTCGCTCGCCTATGAGCCCAGGACCGGTACCGCGGGCGCCATCGTCACCGTGTGGCTGGACGGCGTCAAGCTGGACTCGCTGGATGGTGCCGTGTACCTGCGTCAGGGCACCGGTGTGGAAGGCGTGGTCGGTTTCGGCAACGACGTCAACCCCGACGCTCTGAACCGTGGGTTCAACGGCTCGATCTCCGATTCCCGGTTCGCCCTGCTGGACGTGCCCTTCCAGGAGAAGGCGTTCGTCCTGCAGACCCTCAACCCCGTGCAGGGGTGTGAGGACATCACCGGCCTCGTCTCGGCCAATTACATGGACGTCACCGTCAGCGACTGCGACGCCAACATCCTGAAGAAGGCTTCGCTGCTGCGCCCCACAGGCAAGCAGGCGAACTGGCACGAGGAGGGCCTCACCGCGTTCGTCCACTTCGGCGTCAACACCTTCTACAACCAGGAGTGGGGCAACGGCACGGAACTCCCGTCGCGCGTGGACCCCACCGATGAGATCGACCCCGACCAGTGGGTGCGCCAGCTCCGCGACGCCGGCTACCGCAGCGTCGTCATCACGCTGAAGCACCATGACGGCTTCATGCTGTGGCCCACGCGCTACTCGGACTACTCCATTGCAAGTTCCCCGTGGAAGGACGGCAAGGGCGACATTGCCAAGGGCGTCTCCGATGCCGCACACAAGTACGGCATGAAGGTGGGCTTCTACCTCTCCCCGGCCGACAGCCACGCAGAGAACGTGGGCATCTTTGGCAATGGTTCCGCCAAGTCCGCGCGCACCATCCCGACGCTGGTCGCCGGCGATGACCGCGCCGGCAAGGACATGCCGTCCTTCACCTACAACGCCACCGACTACGGCGCATTCTTCCTCAACACGCTGTACGAGGTGCTGACGCAGTACGGCGATCTCAACGAGCTGTGGTTCGACGGCGCCCAGGGCAACACCGGCTCGCAGGAGTTCTACGACTACGACGCCTTCTACAACCTCATCAACACCCTGCAGCCGCAGGCCAACATTGCCGTGGGTGGTCGTGACATCCGCTGGATCGGCAACGAAAGCGGTACGGCCCGCGAAAACGAGTGGTCCCCGCTCGCGATCAAGGACGAGGACGGTGTGGGCAAGATCGACGTGGTTCAGCCCGGCGGTCCGTTCAACCAGAACCAGGGGTCGGATTCCCAGCTGATCCAGGCCGTCCGTTCCGGCGCCGCGAACAAGCTGCACTGGTGGCCGGCCGAGGCCGACATGAAGCTCACGGGGGGCTGGTTCGCCCATCCGAACGACGTGCCGAAGACGCCGAGCCAGCTCATGGGTGACTTCGAGGGCAACGTCGGACGCAACTCCGTCATGCTCCTCAACGTGCCACCCACCACCACGGGCCGGTTCGCCCCGGCATCCGTCACCGCCATTGACGGCTTCGCCGCCGAGCGACGCAAGGCCTATACCCAGGACCACGCCCTGGGGATGCCGACGCAGGTGGGTGCCGACCAGGTGACATCCCTCACCAACGGCAACACACGCGACGGCCGGACATTCGCCAAGGGTGACTACACGCCCATCACCATCGACCTCGGCTCCGCCAAGTCGGTGGCTCGCCTGGGAATGAGCGAGGACATCCTCGCCGCCGGAATGACCGTCAAGTCGTTCAAGGTGGAGGCCGAGGTGGGCGGCACCTGGACGAACGTCGCGACCTCGGGCATCATCGGCGCCCAGCGGATCGTGAAGTTCAGCGCCCCCGTCACCGCACAGAAGTGGCGGATCACGGTCACGGACGCGCGGGATGCCTACAGCATCTCCGACATCAAGCTGTGGGGACAGCTCGCTGCTGACCCCGGGAAGATCAGCGACGTCTACGTCGACTGCTCGGCAGCCACCGCCGGTGACGGTTCGCAGACCAAGCCGTTCAACTCCCTGGAGCAGTTCCGCAAGACGGAGCTGGCCATCGGCGCCACCCTCAACTTCAAGGCGGGCACGACCTGTGCAGATGCCGACGTGGAGTTCTGGGGCTACGGCACGGCCGCGAAGCCGATACGGGTCGTGAAGTGGGGCACGGGCGAGACCCCCGTCATCGGGGGCAAGCCCATGCTGGATCGCTTCGCGGGCTATGACGCACAGGGTTGGGTCCTGGGGGATGGTCCGACGACCGAGCCCAGCCCCTCGGTGACGCCCACCGCGACAACCACGGTCACGGCCTCCACCACGGCAACTGCCACGGCCACGACGACCGCGACAGCGACGGCCACCACGACCCAGACCGCCACCTCCACGGCGACGGCCACGAACACGGTCACGGCGACCACGACCGCGACGGCCACCACCACGGCCACGGCCACCAACACGGTCACGGCCACGGCAACCAACACGGCCACCGTGACCGTGACGCCCACCTCGGGCCCGACCACGACCGCAACGCCCACCTCGGGGCCGACGTCGACCACCATGCCGCCGACGCCCGGTCCTGTGGACATCTACAGCACCCCCGGCTTCCACGACGTGAACGGTCGACGCTGGTACACCGAGTGCGAGCCCTACTCGCAGACGGTGCGCTGCCGCACGGAGATCTGGTCCACCGTCGTGTCGGTGGTTGACGGCAAGTTCGTCTCCAACACCGGATGGCAGTTCAACAACCTGACCTACCTGCCGCGCATGACGCGCGCGCAGTGGGCGGGCAACCCCCTCGGGCACACCACCTCGTGGGGGACCACCGAGGGTCGCCGTTGGCGGACCGAGTGCGACACCGCCGCGACGGGTCGCGGCGGCTGCCGCAGCTACATCTGGACCCAGAAGGTGCTGACGACGGCCAAGCCTGCCGGCGGCTACACCTACGCCATCGAATGGGACTGGGTGTTCAACAACATGGTGAGGTTCAAGAACTGACCCACTGAACCATCGAGGGCCGGGATCCGTGAGGATCCCGGCCCTCGCGCGTTTTGCGGAGGACCGCCGCTGCCCCGATCCAGCGCTTCAGCGCTGATAGCCAGCGTCGTCGTCGCAGTCGATGAGTTGTGGTGGAGCAGCGACGGCGCAGTGGCTGGCGATCACGTGAGGATGCGGGTGCGGGACCGAAGGGGCTGCCGCTTCCGGCTCCTCGGCCGCCTGCACGGTGTCCTCGAGGGCGTTGTTGGAGATGCTCACGGCGGCGATGGCGGCACCCACCAGCAGGATGACGACGGCTGCCCACATGGCCCGCTCGAACCCGGCGTTGAATGCCTCGGGGCGGGCGTAGTCGTCGCCGCCGATGCCCGCGAAGGCGGGCAGTACGGCGATGGCCAGGAGGCCTGCGGCGCGGGCCACGGCGTTGTTGACCCCGGAGGCGAGCCCGGCCCGCTCGGCAGGGGCCGATGAGAGGGCCGTGGCGGTGAGCGGCGCCACCATGATGGCCAGGCCCAGGCCGAAGACCGCCACTCCGGGCAGCACGTCGCCCACGTAGGAGGCGTCGGGGCCGATCCGGAGCATCAGCACCAGGCCCAGTGCGCAGACCGCCGGCCCGAGGCTCATCTGCAGGCGCGGGCCGATCCGGTAGGCCAGGGCACCCGAGGACGAGGACAGCGCCAGCATGATGACGGTGATGGGCAGGATGGACACCCCGGCGGCCAGCGGCGTGAACCCGCTGACCACCTGCAGTTGGATGATGAGGAGGAAGAACACCGCGCCGAACCCGCCGTAGACCGTGAACGTCACGAGGTTGGCGGCGGTGAACTGGCGGGAGCGGAAGATGTCCAGCGGAACCATGGGGTTCCTGCTGCGCCACTCCACCACCACGAAGGCCACCCCGGCGGCGATCCCCACCGCCAGCGCCCCCACAACGGGGAGCGCCCAGAGGCCCTGCGACGGCTGCTCCAGGAGGCCGTAGGTGACCCCGGCCAGGGCCACGACGCCCAGTGCGGCACCCGTGATGTCCAGGTGCTTGGCGGCCGCCGGGTCCCGCGATTCGGGGACGAAGCGGAGTGCCAGGAACACCACGAGGGCCGCGATGGGGGCGTTGATGAGGAACACCCAACGCCAGGATGCGTGCTCCACGAGCCAGCCTCCCAGGAAGGGGCCGATGGCGGTGGCCACCCCGCTGAGTCCGGACCAGGCCCCTATGGCCTTGGCCCGGTGGCCGGGGGCGAAGGTGGCCTGGAGGATGGCGAGGCTGCCGGGGGTCAGCAGTGCGCCACCGATGCCCTGCAGGGTGCGGGCGGCGATCAGGGTCCCGATGCCCGGTGCGAGACCGCACAGCAGGGATGCCGCGGCGAACCACACCACCCCCACGAGGAACAGCTTGCGGCGCCCGAACCTGTCGGCCAGGGAGCCGCCCAGGAGGATGAAGGCTGCCAGCGTCAGTGTGTAGGCCGTGACGGTCCACTGCAGCCCGGTGAACCCCGCGCCCAGGGACCGGCCGATGGATGGCAGCGCAACGTTGACCACCGTCGCGTCGATCCCGGCCAACCCGGAGCCGAGTATGGACACCAGCAGGATCCAGCGCCCCGATGCGGACCCCATGGTGACGGTGCCGAGGGCGGCGCGATCGGATGGAGCCACCGGATCCACCCCCTCTGCGCTATCTGGTCATGATAGGCGTGGAGGGGATGTCCCGCGGCGTGCACGCTGCGGGGGTTCGCGGTCGCGGTGGCCGCGGAGATGCTTCCCTACACGCTGGGGGTCAGGTGCCTCACGGCGAGTTCGGCGAGCAGTGCGGCGCCGTCGGCCACGACGCAGTCGTCGAAGCGGGCGTAGGCGGAGTGGTTGAAGGGTGCGGTTGCCGGGTCGAGGTCGCCGGGGCAGGCGGACAGGCCGATGAAGCAGCCGGGCACCTCCTCGAGAATCCGGGAGAAGTCCTCTGCCCCGGCCAGGGGGGACTTCCAGCGGAGGTGGCGGTCCTCGCCGAACAGCCGGGTGGCGGTCTCAGCCACCATGTCCGCGTGCTCGGGGTCGTTGACGGTGACGGGGTACTGCTCCAGCAGGTCGTAGTGGGCCGTGACGCCGTGCGCCGCGGCGATGCCGTCGACCATCTTCGGCAACTCCGCCAGCAATTTGGTGTGGGAGGCGTCGGAGAAGGTGCGCAGGGTCGCATCGAAGCTGCCCTCCTCCGGTATGACGTTGGCGATGGTTCCGGCCGACAGGCGGCCCACGGTGACCACGACGGGGTCGAACACGTCGAAGCCGCGGGTCACGAGCGCGTGCGTGGCCGTCACCATCTCCGCCAGGGCAGGGACGGGGTCCTTGGCCAGGTGCGGCGCGGAGCCGTGCCCGCCGCGGCCCACCACCCTGACCCGCGCCACGTCGGAGGACGCCATGATGGGCCCGGGCTTCGTGGAGAACGTGCCCAGCGGGTCCAGTGAGGACCAGACGTGGATGGCGTAGGCGGCCGTGGGGCGGGTGCCGGCGATGTCCAGGAGGCCCTCCTCGAGCATGTGGCGGCAGCCGTCGACGCCTTCCTCTCCGGGCTGGAACATGAAGATGACATCACCGGCCAGGTCGTCCTTGATTTCGCACAGCGCGCGCGCCGCACCGACGAGCAGGCTCATGTGCAGGTCGTGGCCGCAGGCGTGCATGTTGCCGTTGGTGGAGGCGTAGTCCAAGCCGGTCAGTTCCTCGACGGGCAGGGCGTCCATGTCGCCGCGCAGCAGCACGACGTCGCGGTCGCCGTCGGTCTGCTTCCCGCCGCGGAGGACGCCGACGACGCTGGTCACCGTCCTGCCCAGGGTGATCTCCAGGGGGAGGCCGTCGAGGGCCTCCAGGATCCGGGCCTGGGTCTGGGGCAGGTCGAGCCCCACCTCGGGGATCCGGTGCAGGTCGCGGCGCAGCGCCACGAGTTCGCCGTCGATGCTCTGGAGAAAGTCCTGTGTGCTCACGGCGTCCAGTCTGGCACGCGAAGTGCCCGCTCCCTCACGCCGCCCGAGACTCCCGGGCACGACGAAGGCGCCGCACCCCTCGCGGGATGCGGCGCCTTCGGCTGATCTCAGGTGGTCAGCTGACCATCGTGCCCGTCTTCAGGAAGCGGACGTGCCAGCTCAGGGCCGACTCGAGGTCGTGCGGGGTGTGGAGGCCGTTGGCCACCTTCTCCGCCAGCTTCACGTACTCGCGCAGGGGCTCCTTGAAGCTCGGGTGCGCGCAGTTCTCGATGATGAGCTTCGCGCGCTGGCGGGGAGCCAAGCCACGCAGGTCGGCGAGGCCCTGCTCCGTGATGATCACCGACACGTCGTGCTCGGTGTGGTCGACGTGGTTGACCATGGGCACGATGCAGGAGATCGCACCACCCTTGGCCGTCGACGGCGTCACGAAGCTGGAGAAGTAGCCGTTGCGGGTGAAGTCGCCGGAGCCGCCGATGCCGTTCTGCATCCGGGAGCCCATCACGTGGGTGGAGTTCACGTTGCCGTAGATGTCGGCCTCGATCATGCCGTTGCACGCGATGACACCCATGCGGCGGATGGCCTCGGGGTGGTTGGAGACGTCCTGCGGGCGCAGGATGATCTTCTTGCGGTAGTCCTTGGCGTTGGCGTTCATCCGCTCGGCGGCCGTGGGGCTCAGGGAGAACGCGGTGGCGGAGCAGACGGTCATCTTGCCGGAGTCCAGCAGGTCCACCATGCCGTCCTGGATGACCTCGGTGTAGGAGGCCATGTTCTCGAACGGGCCCTCGAGCAGGCCGGCGAGCACGGCGTTGGCGATGTTGCCGACGCCGGACTGCATCGGCAGCAGGTTCTTCGGCATCCGGCCCTGTTTCACCTCGTTGGAGAGGAAGTCGAGCAGGTGGCCGGCGATGGCCTTGGAGTCGTGGTCGAGCGGCTTGAACGGGGTGTTGCGGTCCGGGCTGTCCGTCACGATGATCGCGATGATCTTCTCGGGGTCGACCTTCATGGTCAGCTGGCCGATGCGGTCCGAGGGCGTGAGGATGGGGAGCGGCACCCGGTTCGGCGGCAGCGCACCGATGGGGTAGTAGATGTCGTGCATCCCGCGGAGTTCCTCGGACTGCCACTCGTTGACCTCGAGGATCACCTTGTCGGCGTAGTCGAGGTAGGTCCGGTTCATGCCGACGGACGAACTCGGGATGAGTTCGCCGTCTTCCGTGATGGCCGTGACCTCGATGACGGCGACGTCCATTTTCCCGAGGAAGCCCTGCGACACCTGCGGACCCATGTGGGACAGGTGGATGTCGGAGTAGTAGCTGATGCCCTTGTTGATGGCGGAACGCATCTCCGGGTCCGACTGGTACGGGGCGCGGAAGTTGATGCCGCCCGTGCGGGCGAGCGCGCCGTCGAGCTCAGGTGCTGTGGAGGCGCCCGTCAGGACGTTGATCCTGAACTCTTGGCCCTCGTGGTGGGCTGCGTCGATCCGTGCTGCCAGCGCCTCGGGGAAGTCCTTGGGATAACCCGCCCCGGTGAACCCCGAAAACCCGATGTTCCAGCCATTCCTGACGAGAGCAGCCGCGTCCGGTGCCGACATGATCTTGGAACGCAGTGCCTCGTTGTGAATGCGACCCGACATCTTTCCTCCTTGGAAGATTGCAGTACGGGGCAAGGCTATCGGGTGGTACCGGTCCCGGGGGAGGGAGGTCCCGACAAACGCTCAGCGAAGCAGCGCGAACGCGGCGACGGCGTCGAGGCGCGGGAAGCCGATGGCGACGTCGGCTTGGCTCGCCGTGACAGGCTTCGCGCAGTACGCCACGCCGAGGGCGGCGGCGCCCAGCATGGCCAGGTCGTTGGCGCCGTCCCCGACCGCGACCGTCAGGTCGGGATCCACCCCGTGGGCGGCGGTGAACCGGGCCAGGTCACGCGCCTTCTGGTCGCGGTCCACGATGGGGCCCACCACGGTGCCGGTCAGGCGCTCCTCGCCGTCGACGACGTGGGTGCCGAGCTCGTTGGCGTTGTGGAAGTCGAGGCCGTGTCGCTCCGCCATGGGACGCACGAGCTGGGTGAAGCCGCCGGAGGTGACCCCCACCACCGCGCCCGCGGCGTGCGCGGCCGTCACCAGGTCCTCCGCCCCGGGGGACAGTGTCATGCGGGGGCCCACCTCCGCCAGCACGCTGATGGGCAGGCCGGCCAGCGCGGCCACCCGCTCCCTCAGCGACTCGGTGAAGTCCAGTTCGCCCCGCATGGCCCGCTCCGTGATGGCCGCCACCTGCGCGCCGGCTCCGGCGTACTCGGCCAGGAGGTCGACGGCCTCGGTGGTGGTGAACGTGGAGTCGACGTCGAGGAGGATCAGCCCGGCTGGAGCGGTCGCAAGGGGGCCCGTGATGACGCCCACGGCCACCGCGGGGC
>JBDSRF010000119.1:0-9738 GCA_039929445.1 Arachnia sp.
CCGCCCGTCATCAGCTCAGCTGATGTCAGCGGTGGCTTGGGAGGGTTCCATCACGATGGTGGCCGAGGCCGCACGGCTCGCCACCATCCGGCGCCCAGCGAAGACCGCGCACGCCAACAGGATGAAAGCGAACACCCCATGAAGGGCACCCAACCAGTAGATCTCATGGGCGAACAGCCCCAGAAGGGCCTGACCGACGATGCAGGCCAGCACCAGCAACGCAAATCGGGTTGCCCCGGTCATCTTCGTGAAGAAGGAGACGACCAGCAGGACAAGGCCGACGACAGGGATGACCGACATTCCGAACGTGCCGTGGAGTTCAAAGCCGCCAGCCCCGGCGAAGTCCGTGGTGCTGGACTCCATGGCTGCCTTGTCCAGGACGCTGCCGCCCTGGATCCAGGCGAACAGGCCGAAGACGCCCAGGGCCATGACGGCCGCCTGCACGGCGACCAGGGCAGCGATCAGATAGGCCAGGACTCGATAGATGGTTCTCATTGCAGTTCCTCCTTTAAAGGGACGTTGATGAGACCAGCTTCCTCAGGCAGGTTTGCGTGACCTTCAGGTTTTCTTCGGGAAGGCTTTCAGTACTGGCCGGGGAAGGTCTGCGGCTCCAGGCCCCAGTCACTCATCCACTGCACATAGCGGTGATAGGCCCGACGGGCCTCGCCGTGGCGTCCCAGTGCGGTCAGCGTGGAGACAAGGTTGAGCGAGGCCGGCTCGTCGTAGGGGTCGTGGCGGAGCAGTCGCAGCAGCAGCCGGGCGGCGGCCTCATGGTCGCTCGATCCGGACGCGTTCTGGGCGAGCGCCCTGCACACCGAGACGTAGGCCAGTCGTGCATCGTCGCGGTCCTGACTGGACCAATCGGTGTACGGCTCATCGGAGAGCAGGTCGCCGGTGTAGGCGACCTCCGCCCTGGCAAGGAGTCGCACGGCGGCCGACTCACCCGAGGCCCACAACCGCAGGCCGATCGTGGCGTCGGAGCTGAACCGCTGGTGGTCGGCATCCACGTGCGACCAGTCCAGCCAGACGCACTCTCCCGTCGCGACCACGTAGAAGTCGGGCAGATGGTGGTGTTCCGGGTCGAGTACTGAGCGCAGCGTGGAGAGCGTCACCGACAGCCGCCCCGCGGCCTGGAGGGCATCCTCGGGCCACAGTAGTTCCAGCAGAACTCCTCGGGGCACCGGGTTGCCGCGCACGACCAGAATCTTCAGCAACTCCCGCGCCCGCTTGGACTGCCATGCCGACGGAGGGATCCGCCTTCCCTGCACAACCACGTCGAACGCACCGAGCACTGAGACGTGAACGGGCCGGCGACTACTGGCCTGCACCCAGTTCTGCGCTCGGACGACAGCGTCGTGCAACTGACGGGCTCCAGTGCGCCCGGCCACGTCGTCCGCCTGCTGCAGCAGTTCCTCGGAGTGGGCATCCGAGACGGTCCCGGCTCGAATCACCTGGTTGAAGCCGCGCCCGATGGGATCACCGACGGTCTGCCACAAGGCCTCCGCCTGGTCCAGCAGCCGGGAGGACTGTTCGGGGTCGCCACTGCACACGGCCTGAATTTCCAGCGCCTCGGCCAGGTGACTGCGGTCCCGGCGGGCACCAGCCAGCGCTTCTGCCTCACCCGCGTAGGCAAGGGCGCGCTGTGGTTCACCGCACGCGAGCGCAACCCTTCCTGCGACCACCAACGCACGGGCTCTCCCCGGGGCGCTGCGGAGCGCCACTGCTTCCAATGCCAGACGGCTGGCCAGTTCCGGCTGCTCGTCGAGAACCACGAGGGCCAGCCCTGTCAGCGCCGGCACCAGGCCCTGCACATCATCGGCCGCCCGGCTGACCGTGACCGCCTCCTCGAAGCAGGCCTTTGCGAGCGCGGCCAGTCCCTGCAGGTGGTAGACGTCGCCCAGGTAGGCCAGCGCATATCCGCCGATCACGGAGCCAGCGGTTTGAGCGTCATCACGCGCCGTCAGCAGGTCGTCGACGGCCTCATCAAGGCGTCCCAGATGGCTCAGGGCCTGGCCGCGGTTGGTGAGCACCAGGCGTCGGTACGGTGAGCCGCCCGCCATGTCGCAGATCTGCAGAGCCTCGTCCAACATCTGGATGGCCGCCGGGTAGGCATCCTCGTCGCAGAGCGAGGAGGCGCGATTGGCCCGGATCCGGACCAGCATCAAGGGGTCGCCTGCTCGCTCGGCGCAGTCCAGTGCGCGCAGGTAGTGGGCCGCGTTCGCCCTGCGGTCACCGTCCAGGGCCGCCAACATCGCGGCCGCCGTCTCCGCGACGGCCTGGGCCTGCGGGTCCCAACACGCCTGCGCCAGTCGCGTGGCCTCCGCGACCAGTTCGCGGCACCGGGGGACCTCGCCGCGCACCCAGTGAACGGCCGCGGCCCACCCGGCCAACAGCGCCCGGGTGCGCTCGTCGGGGTCCCCGGCCAGACCCGTTCCGTAGTGGGCGAGCGCAGACTCGATGGAGCCGCCGAGGTGATGAATCAGGCCGGCGGTCAGCGCCGCACGCGCGTTGCCGGCGGCCAGTGGCTCCAGCCGTCGTAGCGCCCCATCCCAGTCGCCGGAGCCATAGCGGGCCAGACCCTCCAACAAATCGAGCTCGGGAGTTCGTTCCATGTCCGCCACGGTCGGTGCCCATGCCAGCACTGTGTCCCGGGCGGACGTGAGGAGCGCATGCGGCTCGACGGTGGAAACCATCCCGAGCGCACCCGGAGTGTCCCGCGCTGCAACAAACATTCGCAACGCCTCCGCGACCCGCCCTTCGCGTTCCAGTTCAACGGCGATCCGCCGTCGGATGCTGCGCGTTTCCGCCAATGGAGCCGACGAGACGTCCGTCAGCGCATCCGCCACCACCTGCACCACCCGAGCCTGCTCGGAGAGCTCATCGGCAACCAGGAGTCCCCTGCTCAGCAGATGACGGATGGCCTGGGCAGAGTCCGGGACGCCCAGAACGCTCGCCGTGTCCGCCGAGATGTGCCC
Organism: Arachnia sp.; assembly: GCA_039929445.1. Classification (GTDB taxonomy): domain Bacteria; phylum Actinomycetota; class Actinomycetes; order Propionibacteriales; family Propionibacteriaceae; genus Arachnia. The sequence continues at coordinate 2,976 of JBDSRF010000119.1, forward strand.
GAGGGCGACGGCAAGCTCCAACACGCGCCGTTCGACGTCATCGAGCCTGGGAAGAACATCCTCCACCAGCAGGCTGCGCACCGGACCGCTGCCGTCACCGACGCGCCCCAGCGCGGACAACCTCTCCGGTTCCGGCACCTCCGACAGCGCATCGACGGCGATGGCCACCGCGGCCGGCCAGCCGGAGGTGAACTCGTGGATGCGCTCCGCCAACGCGGTCGACCGCTCCAGTCGGGAAGCAACGACGGTGGCCGTCTCCTCCCGGGTGAAGGCCAGGCGCGGCGAGTCGAGCGCCAGCACCTGCCCCTGGGCACGGAGCCGGCCCAGGCGTAGCGGCGGCAGGATCCGTGCGATCAGGACGAGGTGCAGCCTGGCAGGGGCCTGCCGCACCAGGGCGTCCAGTAGACGGGCTCCCGGAGAGTCACCCGAGAGCTCGTCCATCTCGTCTACCACCAGAGCGATGTCGGTCGTTGCCGTCTCCGCGATCGCGCCAGCAAGCTCCCCCGCGAGAACATCGGCGTGCGCGGTGACGGCACCGCTCGCCCCGGGACCGAGCTCGCCGCTCAGCAGTGCCTCGCCGACTCCGAAGTCGAGCCCGGGCAGGCGCACCCGGAGTGCGTCCACCAGCGCGAACGTGAGTCGGACCACATCCTGGTCACCCGCGTCCAGCGTGAGCCAGGCAGGATCGTGCTCAATCGCCCATGACGCGAGCAGGGTGGTTTTTCCGTAGCCGGAGCCGGCCACAATCGTGGTCACGCGCCGACTCATGACCGCGCCAAGGACCTCCAGCAGCCGGTCGCGAGGCAGGATGAGCGGGGACGGTGAGGGCGCCAGGATCTTGGCGATGCTCGTCTGCCGACGGACCATCACGTACTCCTGACCCCGGAAGCGCGACACGTTCGGCGGGACGCGGTGCGCAGCCCGAAAGAACGACCCCGGCAGTTTACAACTGATACGCATGTGACGGGGTGCAACGTGAACCGCCACAATGCGTCAGGGGATGCAGGGCGCCTCCCCCCACCTGCAGAACGGACGCACATGGAGTTGCTGATCAGCGGCACGATCTTCGTGCTCGCGATGCTGGTGGTCTCCAGGCTGGCGCAATGGCTGCACGTGTCCGCCCCCCTGCTGCTGATGCTGGTGGGGCTGGGCGCGTCCTTCCTGCCCTTCATCGAGGTCCCCCCGCTGCAACCCAGCTTCATCCTGCTGTGGATTCTGCCGCCGTTGCTGCATGCGGCCGCGCTCAACACCTCCCTCATCGACTTCCGGCGCAACATCGCCGCCATCGGGTGGCTGTCCATAGGGCTCGTCATCGCCACGGCGCTCGCCGTCGGCGTCGTCGCTTCAGCCCTGCTGGGACTGCCGCTGCCCGTCGGGATCGCACTGGGTGCCGTGGTGGCACCTCCCGACGCCGTGGCGGCCACCGCCGTGGCGAAGAAGGTGGGGCTGCCCAGACAGGTCACCATCCTGCTCGAGGGCGAGTCACTCGTGAACGACGCCACAGCCCTGGTGCTGCTGCGGACCTCCATCGGCGCCCTCGGCATGGCCATCGGGGGCTGGCAGGTGGCCGGCGACTTCGCCTGGGCGGCCGCCTCCGCCGTGGTGCTGGGCTACATCGCCGCCCGCCTCGTGGGGCTCACCTTCCACTTCTTCGAGGCACAACAACTGCGCACGGCCCTGTCACTGCTGGTGCCGTTCGCCGTCTACGTCCCCGTCGAGGAGATCGGAGGCTCGGGGGTGCTGGCCGTCGTCGTCGCCGGCCTCGTCCTGAACCACCGCGCGCAACAGGAGCAGGACGCCCAGTCCCGGGTGGCCCAGAAGGTCAACTGGAGCACCATCTCCTGGCTGCTGGAGCACGCCGTGTTCCTGCTCGTGGGGCTGCAGACCAAGTTGATCTTCGCCAACGCCAACGCTTCAGCGTGGCCGCTCTCCATCATCCTGCTCGTCTCCGTGGCCACGCTCGCCACCGCCGTGGTGCTGCGTATCCTGTGGACGCTGGGATCCGTCGTCGTCTCCCGGAAGCTCAACAAGGCGTCGGTACCCGGCGCCCTCGTCGTCGGCTGGGCCGGCATGCGCGGTGTGGTCACGCTCGCCGCGGCCCTGACCCTGCCCTTCGACTTCCCGGCCCGGGAGGTGCTGGTGTTCGTTGCACTGTTCGTCACCGTCGGGACGCTGCTGGGGCAGGGCCTCACCCTGCCTGCGTTGGCCAGGCGTCTCGGCACCAACGGCCCGGACGCCCGCGAGGACGCCGTCGAGCAGGTCATCGTCTCGCACCGGGCCAGCGTGCGGGCACTCCACGACCTGGGTGAGACCATCGAGACCGACGACGAGCAGGCCGCCTACAAAGAGATCGTGCGCAGCAACACCCAGCGGTTGGAGTCCCTGTGGGACCGGCTGAACCGCCAGGGCACCGAGACACCGGAGGCCACACAGCGCCAGCTCAACCTTGAGATGCTGCAGGCCCAGCGGCAGGCCGTGCTGGAGTTCCGCACCACGCACAACGTGGATCAGGCCCTCATCGCCGACCTGCTGTCGTCACTCGACATCCAGGAGGCCGGCCTCCAGCGACACGCCGACAAGTCCGAGTCCATCGAGAACGCACCCCCGGTCGCGAGCCCGCACGATGCGCCGTGCCGGGACCTGGCGGATGCCCCCCTGCACATCAAACCCGCCACCATGACGAGCTGCACGCAGTGCGAGGCCGAGGGTGTGCGCCCCGAGGAGCTGGCGCTGTGCCTGGAATGCGGTCACATTGGCTGCATGGAGGAACGGCACCACGCACGGCAGCATTTCGAGGAGACCGGTCATCCGGTCCTGCGGTCATTCACCCCCGGCGAGTCCTGGCGACGATGCCTCGTCCACAACGTCGGGACCGACTGACGGGTCCTCAGGTGGCGTGAGGCTCCCCCGCTCGCGCAGCTCGATCCATTCCGAGTCGCAGCCCGGGCACCGATAGACGGGCGCACCCTCCACCACTTGGTCCGTCATGACCTCGCAGCAGGCGTCCTGACAGGGTCGCGACACCAGGAATCGCGCTGCCATGTCACCCTCCCCTGCTTGTCGCCACCGGTTCGCCGAGCCTACCTGCGCTCCATCAGCGGCGCCCACGTATCCTTGGGTGGTGAGACACGCCCGCAGGACCGCCGCCATAGCCCTGGCGACGCTGGTGGCGGGCTGCTCTCCCGCGCTCGGCGAGACCCCCTCCTCCCCGACCCCGACACCGTCGGTCAGCGTGCAGCCCTCACCGCCACCGTCCGCGTCACCGAGCCCCTCGGCGTCAGTCTCACCCGCACCGTCGCGCACGCAGGAAACGAGCCCCAGCCGCAGCGAAACCCGGACCTCGCCGTCCCCGGAGCCCTCCCCCTCGTTCCCCGTGCAGTTCGGGATCCGCCGCTCCCTGCTCGACGGGGGCGCCGCCCTGGCTGTGAAGGAACTGCATGAGCTGTCAGGGCTGCGGCCCGCCCTGAAGCTGGATGTCTCCGAGGACGAGGTGACCCTCACCGTCCTGACAATTGAAAAGAAGCCCCAGAGCTATCGCTGGCGCGACGGCACCATCGACCTGGCGGAGACCGACGTCCAGTACCTGCGGCAGACCACGTTCTGGCCCACCGACTTCGCGCTGGACAACGTCCGCCGCATCTTCGACGTGGCGGCGCTGATGGGAACCTCCTCGAACAGTCAGCGTCTGCAGGTGGTGGAGTACAGCCCCGGCCACGTCTACATGAGCGTCACCACCACCCCGGAGACCAGCACCATCTTCTTCCGGAAGGACGCCACGGTCTTCCGCAGCCTGGACACCCGCAGCGTCGCCGACATCCGGGAGGGCATCGAGTCCGTCACGCCCGACAGATCGGACGTGCTGTCGGTGGGCTTCGACGCGCAGCGCGGCTACGTCGCCGAAATGCAGGGACCCGACAACACCGTCGTGCGTCGCTCCCGCATGCAGAACCGGCCCACGTTCTCGTCCAAGCGCACCGGGGGTTCCCCCCTGACACCCTTCGACCCTCGGCTCATCGATGCGTCAGCGCTCGCGCAGACGATCGCGCTGCACGACACGTCGGGCAAGGGCTGCACGGTGGAGATCGACAACCACTTCGACCGGGTGCAGCCGGTGGCCACCTACCAGTGCGACGGCAAGACCTTCCGCTCGGACATGCGGGGCATCGACCTCACCGACCAACTCGGCTGAGCCCCCCTCCCGCGAAAGCGGCTCAGAGATCCTTGGCCGAGAAGGTGTCGCAGACGTTCGGATCGCCGGATTCGAAGCCCTTGGCCACCCAACGCTGCCGCATCTCGGAGGAACCGTGGGTCCAGCTCTCAGGCACCACCCGTCCGCTGCCCTGCTCTTGAATGTGGTCGTCGCCCACGGCGCTGGCGGCGTCGGCGACGCGTGCCAGGTCGTCGCTCGTCACCTTGGCGATGGGCGAGTTGGGGTCCTTCACTGTGTTGGCGAAGAAGACGCCGGCGTAGCAGTCGGCCTGCAGTTCGAGGCGCACCTGGTTGGATTTCGGCCCCGTGTCGTTGCCGCCGGCGCGCGACTTCTCCATCTGACCGGTCAGGTTGGAGATGTGGTGGCCGTACTCGTGGGCCACGACGTAAGCCTCGGCGGCGTCCCCGCCCGTGGCACCCAACTGGGTGAGGAGCTTTTCCGTGAACTGGGTGTCGACGTAGACGGTCTCGTCGCCGGGACAGTAGAAGGGGCCCATCTCCGAGGAGCCGGTGCCGCAGGCCGTCGAGATCTGACCGCTGAAAATCTGCATGGGGGCAGGCTTGTAGCCGTCCACCTGGGCGCTCCAGTACCCCTCGATGGCGGAGGCGTAGGCGTTCCACCGGCACTCGGGGTTGGCCTTGATGTCCTCGCCCGTGGCGCAGCTGATGTCGCTCTGGGTGTTCTGGGTGTCCGGGCCGGTGTCCCCGGTGCCCATCACATCCTCGACGTTGATGCCCAGGCTGTTGCCGAACAGCAGCACCAGGACGAGCACGACGACGCCGCCCAGGCCGCCACCAATGGCCATGCGCCCGCCGCCGCGTCGAGCCGAGCCGCCGCCGCGGCGGACCTCGGCCGTGTCGATCCGGGCGTTGTCCCTGTATTCCATCTGGTCCCCCCTCGAGTTCCTGCTGGCCGGATCAGCGTAGCCGAGGGAGGCCCCCCAGCACGCCCTGTTGGGTCCTTGGACAGCCGATAGACTGGCGCAATGCGTGTCGTTGGAGTCCTCTCACCAGTGGGCTCCCAGAGGGTCGACGTGACCATCCGGCACGGCGAACATCCCGCCGAGGCCCTCTTCTCCCACGGCTTCGTCCCCGTGCGGCCGCTGGGCGCCCACCTCGTGGCGGACGAGATCGTCTTCACCTACCTCGTGAGGGACGTGCTGCCGGACGACCGGCGGCCACGCCGTCGCCACGTCGTGCACGAGGAGCCCACCGCCGCTCAGCAGCCAGTGGTGCACCAACGGATCGGCGCGTACGCCGTGGTGCTGTCGGAACGTGGACTGCTCGGGACGGTCAACTCGTCCCTGACGGGCGCCCCGGGCACCTGGACGCTGCCCGGTGGCGGGATCGACCCCGGGGAGTCCCCCTCGCAGGCAGTCCTACGCGAGGTGTTCGAGGAGGCCGGTCAGCAGATCCGGATCGTGCGGGTGCTGGCACTGGAGTCCGACCACTGGATCGGCCGCTCCACGAACGGCGTCCTCGAGGACTTCCATGCCCTGCGCATCGTGTACGGGGCAACGAGCGAGGCACCCAGCGATCCCGTTGTCCACGACCTCGGGGGATCGACGGAACGGGCCGACTGGGTGCCTCTGCGCACGTGGCGCACGTTGCACTGGACGATCAGCTCACGGACGCTACTTGCGCGCCACCTCCGCTCGCTGCACGGTCATCAGTTTCTGAAGTAGGACAGGATTCGCAGGATCTCCACGTACAGCCACACCATGGTGACGGTGATGCCGAACGCGGCCCTCCACGACTCGCTGGCCGGGGCCTGCGATGCGACGCCGCGCTCGACGAAGTCGAAGTCGATGATGAGGTTGAACACGGCCAGGCCGACGGCAAGCACGGACACGACGATCGAGAGCATCCCTGCGCCGCTGCCGATGTCGCGCAGGCCGGTGTCGATTCCGGTCAGCGCCAGCACGAAGTTGACGAGCAGGACACCGGCCAGCGACATGGTGGCGATGGTGACGAACTTGCGGAACTTCTGGGTCACGCGGATGTTGAAGAACTTGTACGCGGCCAGCGTGGCGGCCGCCGCCACGAAGGTGGCGAGCACGGCCGAGACCACGATGCCCGGGTACATGGTCTCGAAGAACTTCGAGATCGCGCCCACGAAGACACCCTCAATGGCGGCGTAGAACAACACACCCCCCACGGGGATGGTGCGACGACCCGCCACGAGGAACACGGTCACCAGACCCACGAGCGCCGAGCCGATCAGGGCCGGGAACATCAGGTTGGCCGGCAGGAACATGAAGGTCAGGGCGGCCGACACGAACACCAGCATCAGGGTGGCCGCGGTCTTGGCGATCACGTCGTCGAGTGTCATCACGGCGCCGGTGGACTGCGGCTGCGGGTAGCCCTGCTGCTGGTATCCCTGCGGCTGGTAGCCCTGCGGGGGCTGGCCCCACTGGCCCTGTGGCGGCTGGGTCGGGGCCTGCGGCTGAGCGCCGCGACCGTTGAACGTGTCGCTGTTGCGGAAGATGGGGTTTGCCATGGTGCAACTTTCTGGTTGATGGTGCTGTACTCCATGGTACCGGCCACCGGCCCA
>JBDSRF010000120.1:0-21436 GCA_039929445.1 Arachnia sp.
CGGATGCGCTGGCCAAGGTCGGCGCCAGGGCTGGGGAGAAGGTGACGATCGGTACGGGCGCTGATGCCATCACCTACGACTGGCCGGCGGCCGCCGACGTGCCCAACTCGGTGGTTCCAGCCGGGCAGACCATTGCGCTGTCCGGCAAGGGTTCACACCTGGCCGTGCTGGCCTCGTCGTCGGCGGGCCAGGGCACCAACGCCCCGGTCACCGTCAACTACACCGACGGAACCAGCACCAAGGGTTCCATCGGCGTCCCGAACTGGCTGCCGCAGGGCACCAACACCGCCACGGTGGCGTTCAAGTCGCTCGGTCGCAACTCCGCCACCAACGGCTACGAGTACGCCACCTACGGCTACCAGGTCTACCAGGCCACGATGATCCTCAACCCCGGCAAGACGGCGCAGTCCGTCACGCTGGGCACCAACTCGCAGCTGAAGATCTTCGCGTGGTCGCTGGCCAACGGCGCCCTGCCGGACGCCCCGACTGCGGACGTCTTCGCCTCCGACCTTCCGTGGTTGTCGGCCACCAACGGCTACGGCTCCATCGGCCTCGATGTGGCCAACCTCGACCCGGGACAGACCCAGGCCCAGGGCGTTCCGCTGAAGAGCAACCACACCGATGCCGCCACAGGCACCAAGAAGGTGTTCGAGAAGGGTCTGGGCGTGCACGCCAACGGGACCATCACCTACTACCTCGGGGGACAGTGCTCCGCATTCACCGCCGAGGTGGGCCAGGAGGATGGCTTCAACGGCCCCGTGATCTTCACGGTGACCGGTGATGGCACGGACCTGTACAAGTCGCGCACCTTCGTGCCCGACTTCCAGACCGAGGCCGTGAACGTGGACCTGGGCGGTGTCGACTTCGTCGAGTTGAGCATCAACCACACCGGCTCCGCCAGCGGTGCGCACGGGATCTGGGGTGACGCGAAGTTCACCTGTTCGGACGTCGTTGACCCGGAGCCCAGTCCTTCGCCGAGCCCCTCGCCGAGCGCCTCGCCGAGCGCCTCGCCGTCGCCCTCAGCGTCGCCGAGTGTGTCGCCTTCAGCGTCGCCGAGTGTGTCGCCTTCAGCGTCGTCGAGTGTGTCGCATTCAGCGTCGCCGAGCGTGTCGCCGTCCATGACCACCAAGCCTTCGGCAACGGTGAAGCCGTCGGCAACGACCAAGCCGTCGGCAACGGTGAAGCCAACGCCGCAGCCCATCTACGAGGTGCCCGGCTACCACCTGGCGAATGGTCGCGAGTGGTTCACCACGTGCGAGGCCTACTCGCAGACGACGCGGTGCCGCACGGACATCTGGGCCTCCCAGGTGACCTACTCCGGCGGGGCGTTCAAGAAGACGACGGGGTGGTTCTTCAACAACCTCACCTACCTGCCGTCTCCCAAGTCGCTGTGGGTGGGCAACCCGCTCGCGGTGAACGGGGCATGGACGAGTGCCGAGGGTCGCAAGTGGATGACCGAGTGCGACACGCCCGCGACCGGCCGCAACGGCTGCCGCAGCTACATGTGGACCTCGGTGGTCGAGTCGACGCAGAGCGCAGCAGGCACCTGGAGCTATGCGGTCAAGAGCGACTGGGTGTTCAACAACATCGTGAGATTCAGCTGACACAAGGGGCTGAATAACCAGCAGCCGCCGCGCATCCCCCGGATGCGTGGCGGCTGCTCTCATTCACGGGGGGGCGCTGACCTACGGCACCGTAGGTTACGTTACCGTAGGGAAACGTATCGTTCATTGTTCGAGCAGGAGTTTCCCGTGGCAATCACACATCCCCCCGTGGTGATCCAAGGCGGCATGGGCATCGCCGTGTCGTCCTGGCAGCTGGCCCGCGAGGTCTCCCTCTGCGGGCAGCTCGGCGTCGTGTCCGGCACTGCTCTGGACGGCGTGCTCGCCCGCGTGCTGCAGGACGGCGACGCGGGCGGTCACCGCCGACGGGCACTGGCCCACTTCCCCTCGCAGGAGATGGCCGGGCGCGTGCTCGAGAAGTACTTCATCGACGGCGGCCGCGCCGCCGGGCAGCCCTACCGTCCCCACCCGAGCCTGACGATTTCGCCCGGGCAGGATGCCATCGATCTCAGCCTCGTGGGAAACTTCTCCGAGGTCTGGCTGGCCAAGGAGGGCCACGCCGGCGAGATCGGGATCAACATGCTGGAGAAGGTGCAGACGGCCAACGCCTCCGCCATCCTCGGCGCCATGCTGGCCGACGTCGACTACGTGATCATGGGTGCCGGCGTGCCGCGGGAGATCCCGCGTCTGCTCACCGAGTTCGCGGCCGGTCGCACCGGCCACCTCACCATCGACGTGGCAGGAGCCACCCAGGTGCACCGGGCGTCGCTGGACCCCGTTGCCCACCTCGGCGCGGACCTGCCGCTCCTGCGCCGCCCCCATTTCCTGGCCATCGTGTCCCTCCACGTGCTGGCCGACTACCTCAACCGCGACCCTGAGATCCGTCCCGACGGCTTCATAGTCGAGGGCCCCCGGGCCGGAGGACACAGTTCCCCGCCGCGGGGCAGGCTGGTCCTGGATGACGCCGGAGAGCCGGTCTACGGTCCGCGGGACGACGCCGACCTCACCAAGGTTGCCGCCGTCGGGCTGCCGTTCTGGCTGGCTGGTGGCTACGCCACCCCCGAACGGGTCGCCCAGGCCCGGGACGCGGGCGCGGCGGGCGTGCAGACGGGCACCCTCTTCGCGATGGCGCAGGAGTCCGGGCTGACGCCCGCACTGCGCAACGCCCTGGTGTCCCAACTCGCCGAAGGCTCGCTCGTGGTTCGCAACGACCCCAGGGCCTCGCCCACCGGTTTCCCGTTCAAGGTGGCTGAGTTGCCCATGCCGGAGGGTGAGGCCGTGGAGCCCGCCCCGAGGGAACGGATCTGCGACCTCGGGTACCTCCGGGTTCCCGTGGAGCGCGCGGACGGGTCGGTGGCGTACCGCTGCCCGTCGGAGCCCACCCACATGTACCTCCGCAAGGGCGGCAACCTGGAGGACACCGTGGGTCGCAAGTGCCTCTGCAACGCCCTGATGGCCAACGTCGGCCTCGGCCAACTGCGCCGCAGTGGCTATGAGGAGGAACCCGCCATCACTCTGGGGCAGGACCTGGTGGGCGCGGAGACGCTCGTGGCGATGCACCCCGGTGGGTGGACCGCGCGGCAGGCGATGGAGTGGCTGCTCCCGGCCTGAAAAGGTGGGACCGCAGTCCCTTCCCACGCGCCCTTGCCTCGGCTACTGTGCCTGAAAGTGGCCCTGACTACGAGGTCGGGTCCCGGAGCCCTGAAGGGGTGCCATGACCACAAACGCCATGACCAAGAAGGCCGTGACCAAGAAATTGTGTGCGGGGATCACCGTCAGCCTGATGCTGGCCGCCACCGCGTGGGTGGGTGGCACCGGGGCCGCGCGCGCGGACTACACCTCGGACAGGACCGCGCTCTGCGGGGCCGGCAACGACTGCACGATCACCATCGCCGACGAGCAGTTCACGCTCGTCGAGGCCAAGGACAAGGCCACCGTGCAGGTGACGGGCAAGCCGGGGATCACCAGCAAAGTGCAGATGTACACCGTTGAACTGTCGCAATTCCCCGGGCTGCTGGGCAGCGTCCGTGCGTACGGCTCACCGGTGTCGTTCACCACGAATGCTTCGGGCAGCGCGACCGTCAAGGTGCCGATCGCCACACTGAAGGCCCCGGACACGGCCGCCACCCTCGTCGCGTTCCAGCTTCCCGGCGCCACACTGGCCTCGATCCAGGACCATGCCATCGAGGCTGCGAACGGCGACGGTCTTCCTGACTTCACCCGCGTCCGCTCAGCCCGCGGCGCCGACGCCACCTATTCCCAGACCGTCACCGATGGTCTGCTCGACATGCGGGTGGCGGGCGGCCTCACGGGCGACATCTACGGCGTGCAGATCGCGGCGCTCAGCAGCGGCAAGTGGCGCGACATCACCGACATGCGCATCCCCTTCAACGGCATCGTGTTCGAGGACGGCTACGCAGACGTGTACGCCGACGTGTCGGGTTTCGCTGACGGCGACTACGAGGTGCGGGTGTTCAACCGCACCCGGGGCTTCTACGACCTGAGCACCACGTCGATCGACCAGGGTGTGCTCACCATCGAGAAGAACATCTACATCACGGCGGGGGAGCACCTCAAGAACGGTCGGAGGTGGCGCACCACGTGCGAGCCCTACTCCCAGACGGACCGGTGCCGCACCGAGATCTGGGCCACGACCCTGGAGAACAAGGCCGGCACGATCGTCAAGCGCACGGGCTGGGCGTTCAACAACCTCACCTACAAGGAGTCCGCGCGCTCGCTGTGGAAGGGCAACCCGCTGGGGAACAAGGGGACCTACACGCTGAAGGGCCGGAAGTGGCGCACCGAGTGCGACACGCCCGCCACCGGCGGCAACGGCTGCCGCAGCTTCATCACCACCACGGTCGTCGAGGCCGTCAGGTCGGGCAGGGGCACCAGCTACAGGCTGGTGACCAAGGAAGTGTTCAACAACATCGTGTTGTTCGAATCGCCCGCCTGACGGCACCCGTTGATACGGCAGGAGGGGCAGGCCGACGAATGTTCGTCGTCCTGCCTCTCCTTCTGTGGTGGGTCAGGCCTTCTGGCGCCTGCGCGCCGCAACGCCAGCCACCACAAGCAGGCCCAGCAACGCGACCAGCGGCAGGAACGGGTCGATCGTGTTCGCGTCGCTGCCGCCCGTTGACGGCAACTGCGGCCGGACAGTGGGTGCTGGAGCAGCGGTGGTGGACGGGGCCGCCGTGCCTGAGGGCGACGGCGACTGGGTGGCTGCAGGAAGTGGTGCGGTGATGAGCGACCAGTTCTCGACGAAGAAGTCATCGGGGTCGATGACGCCCTTCTTCGTGGCCCAGTTGATCAGCAGCTGCCGAATCTCCTGCTGCTCGTTGTACACCACCTTGGCGTCGGTGATGTGCGGGAAGTCGCCTCCTCCGCTGGCCCGGTAGTTGTTCAACGCCACGACGAACTTGTCGGCGTCGCCCACTGGTTTGCCGTCCGGATACGTCAGACCAGTGATTCGGCTGCCGACCGGCTGCGATATGTCGATGGAGTAGTCGAGGCCCGCGAGAATGTCGAAGTTGTAGTCCGGTGTGGGGCCGGGACGAGGCCCGTCGTACTCGGCGTTGGTGTCGGTCTCCGGATCAAACGCTGCACCTTCCTCCACCTGCTTGAAGTATTTGGCCGAGTACTCCAGGTAGTCGCGCAACTGCGCGCCGGTGAGCTCGGCCGCCATCAGAGTGTTCTCGTAGATGTAGAGACCTGCGATGTCCCGGATTGTCACCTGTCCCTTCGGGAACACCGCCGTGCGGGAGAAGGGGGCCGCCATCGACACGAGTGTGGCGTCGGCGAGCTTGTCGCCCAGCGCGTCGCTGACGGTCTCCATCTGCACGTGCTGGATGAAGTCCATGATCGCGGTGTCTTCATAGCGGGAGGACTCCGCCTTGAGTTCCGTCACAGAATCCGCCACGGGGGTGTTGACGTAGGCGATCGTCTGCTCGTGCTTGTCCTTGAGCAGACTCTTCAGCTCCAGGTCCTCGCCGGTGATCTGGTATCCGTACTTCGCGACGGCGCGCGGGGCATTGCCCTCGCTCCAGTCCACCATCCACCCGGTCCCCTCGGAATCGGGCACGAGGTGCAGTGAGGTACGGGTGACACTGCGCACCCAGTAGTTGGGCTGAGTCAGCAGCACCTTCTCACCCGCGACGTTGGTCATGATTGTCTCAGGGTCGTCGCGGTGGGTGTGGCCAAAGAGGATGACGTCGATGCCCGGCACCTGCTGGGCGACGTTGTTGATGGCGTTCTCGTAGAGGGCCTGCTCGTCATAGTCCTCATCAGGTGCTGAGCCCTTGCCGCTGTGGGCATTGATGACGACCACGTCGGCCTCTTCTGCCACGATGGGAACCCACTTCTTGGCGGTGGCCACGAGGTCGCGGAACTCCAACTTGCCCTCGACGTATGCCTTGTCCCAGACCCGGACCCCCGGCGTGACCAACCCGATGACACCCACTTTCACAGTCTTGCCGTCGATGGTGCGCTCAATGATCTTGTACGGCTCCAGCCACGGCTCTCCGGTTGTGGCATCGACCACGTTGGCGCCGAGCAGGGCTGGCGAGTCAGCGTCGGTCCCCAGATCCCGCTCGTAGGCCTTGAGCATGTCGAGACCGTAGTTGAACTCGTGGTTGCCGATGCCGAGAGTGTCGTATCCCATGTGGCGGAACGCCTGCGACATGGGATGCTCGTCGCTTCCGTCCAGGACCGCCTGCCTGCCCGGACCGTAACCGTAGTAGTACGTCAGTGGCGTGCCCTGAATGACATCACCGCTGTCCATGAGGATGACGGAGTCCGCCCCCACCTCATTTCGTACTTCGTTGACGTAGAAGGAGGCCCGCGTCAGGCCGAGGACATCCGCATCCTTCGTGTACTCCTTGTTGGCGAAATAGTCCCAGTTGTAGACGTGGCCGTGGGCGTCAGTGGTCCCGAGCAGGGTGAGATCCACACTGTCGGGTTCGGCGGCCGCATTGCCTGCCGGGACGGCCATCGACGCCAATGCCAACGCGGTCACCGCGCCAAGGGTCACAAATCTGCGCATGTAGACGCCTTTCGAAGGGAGGAAACGGCGCACCGTGGCGCCTCACGTGGCCGCAACGATGCGCCCTGATTCCCGAGACGGTACGTGGCGTCCGGGCGGCTGTCAACGACTCCGGGTTGAGGGCGCGTCCCTGCCGGCCACGTGGAGCCGAAGATCAGCCGTCGTTGGCGCCCAGGAAGTACTGGCGGCGCTCCTGCAGCGGTGGCCACGATTCAGCGGGGGCGCCTGCGGGGGCGTTGATGTCGCATGGTTGGATGGAACCCATGAGTCCACGAAAGATCGGCGTCACCGAGCTGGCTCTCCGCGACGCCCACCAGAGCCTGATGGCCACCCGCATGGCCATGGAAGACATGGTTGAAGCCTGCGAGGACATCGACAAGGCCGGATACTGGTCGGTCGAATGCTGGGGCGGCGCAACGTTCGACGCCTGCATCCGATTCCTCAACGAAGATCCCTGGGAGAGGCTGCGCACCTTCCGCAAGCTGATGCCCAACTCGCGCCTGCAGATGCTGCTGCGCGGACAGAACCTTCTGGGCTACCGCCACTACGAGGACATGGTCGTCGACGAGTTCGTCGAGAAGTCCGCCGAGAACGGCATGGACGTCTTCCGCGTGTTCGACGCGCTCAACGACCCGCGCAACATGGCCCAGGCCATGGCTGCAGTCAAGAAGGTCGGCAAGCACGCTCAGGGCACCATCTGTTACACCATGTCCCCGGTCCACACCGTCGACGGCTTCATCAAGTCCGCCGGCCGCCTGCTCGACATGGGCGCCGAGTCCATCGCGCTGAAGGACATGGCCGCCCTGCTGCAGCCGCAGCAGGCCTACGACATCGTCAAGGGCATCAAGGACACCTACGGTGACGTGCAGATCAACGTTCACTGCCACTCCACCACCGGCGTGACGCTCGTCAGCCTCATGAAGGCCATCGAGGCCGGCGCCGACGTGGTCGACACCGCCATCTCCTCGATGTCGCTCGGCCCGGGACACAACCCCACGGAGTCGCTGGTGGCCATGCTGGAGGGCACCGAGTACACCACCGGCCTGGACATGGACCGACTGCTGTCGATCCGTGACCACTTCGCCGCGATCCGCCCCAAGTACTCCGAGTTCGAGTCCGCGACGCTGGTGGACACCGACATCTTCTCCAGCCAGATCCCCGGCGGCATGCTCTCCAACATGGAGGGCCAGCTGAAGGCCCAGGGTGCCGGCGACCGCATCCGTGAGGTCATGGAGGAAGTCCCGCGGGTCAAGGCCGACGCCGGGCACCCGCCGCTGGTCACCCCATCCTCCCAGATCGTGGGGACCCAGGCCGTGTTCAACGTGCTGATGGGCCGCTACAAGGTCATGACCGGCGAGTTCGCCGACCTCATGCTGGGCTACTACGGCAAGTGCCTCGGTGAGCCGAACCCCGAGGTCGTCGAGATGGCCAGGAAGCAGACGAAGAAGGACCCCATCACGGTGCGCCCCGGCGATCTGCTGAAGCCCGAATGGGACGAGCTCGTCACCCAGGCCGAGGGCCTCGAGGGCTACAACGGCACCGAGGAGGACGTTCTCACCAACGCCATGTTCCCCGGGGTTGCACCCAAGTTCTTCAAGGAGCGCCCGGAGGGCCCCAAGAACGTGGGCAAGACGGCGGAGCAGCTGAAGACCGAGAAGGTCGCAGCCAACGCCAAGTCCAAGGGCATCCAGGGTCCCGCCAAGTACAACGTCACCGTCGGTGGTCGCTCACACAGCGTCTCCGTCGAGCCAGTCTGAGGAGTGGAATAGATGAGCAAGCAACACACGATGGCCGAGCGCCTCGAGCAGCTGCACGAGCGCCGGGCAGAGGTTGAGGCCGGTGGCGGGCAGGACAAGCTGGACAAGCAGCGTGCCAAGGGAAAGATGACCGCCCGCGAGCGCATCGCCACCCTGATCGACGAGGGATCCTTCCAGGAGACCGGCGCGTTCCGCCGCAACCGCACCACCACGTTCGGGATGGACAAGGCGGACATGCCCGCCGACGGCGTGGTCACCGGCTCCGCCTACGTGATGGGGCGGCCCGTCCACCTGGCCAGCCAGGACTTCACCGTCATGGGTGGATCCGCCGGCGAGGCCCACTCCATCAAGGTCACCGAGGCGCTCAAGGCGTCGCTCATGACCGGCACGCCGTTCGTCTTCATCAACGACTCCGGCGGCGCCCGCGTCCAGGAGGGCATCGACTCCCTCTCCGGCTACGGCAAGGTCTTCTACGCCAACGTGCTGCTCTCGGGCGCCGTGCCGCAGATCTCGATCATCGCCGGCCCCTGCGCGGGTGGCGCCGCGTACTCCCCGGCACTGACCGACTTCATCATCCAGACCCGCAAGGCCCACATGTTCATCACGGGCCCCAGCGTCATCAAGCAGGTCACGGGCGAGGAGGTCACGCAGGACCAGCTCGGCGGCGCCGACGCGCACATGTCGCGCTCCGGCGTGGTCCACTTCGTGGCCGACGACGACGAGCAGGCCATCCTCATCGCGCAGAAGCTGCTCAGCTTCCTGCCGCAGAACAACACCGAGGACGCCCCCATCGTCAATCCCGACGACGTGGTGGAGTCCAACCCCAAGCTGCGGGAGATCATCCCCGTGGAGAGCCGCAAGGGCTACGACGTCCGCAAGGTCATTGCGGAGATCGTCGACCACCAGGACTTCCTGGAGGTGCAGGCCGGCTGGGCGCAGAACATCGTCGTGGGCTTCGGCCGCGTCGTGGGACGCACTGTGGGCATCATCGCCAACCAGCCCTCGGTCATGTCCGGGTCCCTGGACATCGACTCCTCGGACAAGGCCAGCAAGTTCGTCCGGTTCTGCAATGCCTTCAACATCCCGCTGGTGACGCTGGTCGACGTGCCGGGCTTCCTGCCCGGCGTGGCGCAGGAGCACAGCGGCATCATCCGGCACGGCGCGAAGATGCTGTACGCCTACTCCGCCGCGACCGTCCCGAAGATCACCGTCGTGCTCCGCAAGGCCTACGGCGGCGCCTACCTGGCGATGTGCTCCAAGGATCTCGGTGCCGACAAGGTGTTCGCCTGGCCCACCGCGGAGATCGCCGTCATGGGCGCCGAAGGTGCAGCCGGCGTTGTCTTCCGTCGCGAGATCGAGGCGGCCGACGACAAGGATGCCCGACGCACCGAACTGGTGGAGGAGTACCGCGAGACCTTCTCGACGCCCTACATGGCCGCGAGCCGTGGACTGGTCGACGACATCATCGATCCCGCCGACACCCGTCGCGAGATCGCCATGGCACTGGAGCTGCTCGTCGGGAAGCGTGAGATTCGCCCGGCGAAGAAGCACGGCCTCGGCCCGGCCTGATCGGAAAGGGTGCACACCATGAACGACATGTCGCCTGAGGAACTTCGGGCAACCATCGCGTCACTGACCGAGCAGATGCAGGCCCTGCAGGCCCGCGTCGCCACGCTGGAGGGCCACGAGCAGGTCCCGGAGGCGGACCTGGTGGTCATCGGGGCTGCCGTGGCCGCCTACTTCGGCCACAAGGCCAAGGTGCGGGCCATCCGTTATGGCTCCCAGGCCCGCTGGGCCGCCGCGAGCCGCGGTCGCGTCCACGACCGCACCGTCCCCCATTCACGCTGATCGACGCAAGGAGAATTGACAATGAAGCTGAAGGTGACCGTCAACCAGACGGAATACGAGATCGACGTGGAGGTGGAGGAGGAGGAGCGACAGAACCTCGGCGCCATCATCATCGGCGGGACCGGTAGCCATGCGGTTCCCAGCACCGCCTCCGTGAGTGCTGTCAGCTCCAACGCCGTCGTGGCGCCGCTGGCGGGCTCCGTGGCGCGCATCAACGTGGCCGAGGGCGACGAGATCGAGGCCGGTCAGGTCCTGCTCGTGCTGGAGGCCATGAAGATGGAGACCGAGATCACGGCCCCGTCCGCCGGAAAGGTGTCCGCCGTCCTGGTGGCCCCCGGCGACCCGGTGCAGGGTGGACAGGCGCTCATCGAGCTCTGAGCACACGAACGCGAAACGCCCCGCCGGCTCTCTTGGGCGGGGCGTTTCCGTCGCCCACCCGCGCGTGAACCATTGATGGCACAGTGACGCCCATGAGCGAATTCACCTTTGCGACCGCCGCCACGATCCGCTTCGGCGCCGGTGTGGTGGCGGGACTGGACCAGCACAGCCGACGGCTGGGGAGTCGGGCGTTCGTGATCACCGGTGGCTCCCCGGAACGGATGGCGAAGCACACGGCGTCGCTGTCCGTGGCGGGCACCTACGCGCTGGCCGGCGAGCCCACGTTCGACGACGCCCGGGAGGCGGTGGCGGCGGCCAGGGCGGCGGAGGTTGACCACGTCATTGGGATCGGCGGGGGAGCGGTGCTGGACCTGGCCAAAGCGGTCGCCATCCTCGTGGTCTCCGATGCGGATCCCATGGAGCATGCCGAGGTGATCGGTGCAGGCCTACCCCTCCCGGACCACGTGCTGCCGTCCATCGCCGTCCCCACCACAGCGGGCACGGGTTCCGAGGTGACCGCCAACGCGGTGCTGGCATCCGTGGAGCATCGTGTGAAGGTGTCGCTCCGGTCGCCCGCGATGCTAGCCGCCGTGGCCCTCGTCGACCCCGAACTGGCGCTGAGCTGCCCGCCGCTCGTGACAGCCCATTCCGGCATGGACGCCATCACGCAGTGCCTGGAACCACTGACGTCGCGGTTCGCGAACCCCATGGTGGAGGCGCTGGCCACCGCGGGGCTGCGGGCGGGGGGACGGTCCCTGGTGCGCGCCGTGGAGCACGGCGACGATGTGGACGCCCGCACGGACATGGCGTTGTGCTCGCTCATGGGAGGCCTGTCGCTGGCCAACGCGAAGCTGGGTGCCGTCCACGGTATTGCCGGGGTGCTGGGAGGGATGACGGGTGCCCCGCACGGCGCGATCTGCGCTGCCCTGCTGCGGCCCACCACGGCTGCCAACATCGCCGCGCTGCAGGAACGAGAGCCCGGCAACCCTGCACTGACGGCGTACGGCGCCGCCGCCGAGGCGGTCACGGGACACCGGGACGTCGAAGGGCTCGTCGACTGGCTGGCGGCGCTGGAGGTGCAGCTGCAACTCCCGCCGCTGGAGGTCTCCGCAGGCGACCTCGGGGCAGTGGCGGACGGGGCGCAGCGGTCCAGCTCCATGAAGGGCAACCCTGTGGAACTCACGCGCGACGAACTGCACCAGATCCTCCGTGAGGCCACCCGGCCACGCCGGGGCTGAGCGCTCAGGCCGTGCGGTGGACTGTCTGCTGGTTGGCCTGCGCGCGTGGGCGCACCACCACGGAGTCGATGTTGACATGCGACGGTCGGGTCACCACCCAGGCGATCACGTCAGCAACGTCGTCGGCCAGGAGGGGCTCGGCGACGCCCTCGTAGACGGCGTCGGCTCGCTTCTCGTCACCCCCGAACCGAATGAGGGAGAACTCGTCTGTCTGCACCATGCCGGGCGCCACCTCGCAGAACCGGACGGGCTGGTCCACGAGTTCAACACGGAGGGCGTCCTTGACGAACTTCTCGGCCGACTTCGCCCCGCAGTAGCCGGCGCCGCCGGCGTAGACGGCCTCCGCGGCGGTGGACGTGACGAACACCGCCACACCCTCGGCGGCCACCAGCGCCGGTAGCAAGGCCTTGGTGACCCTGGCGGTGCCCATCACATTGACCTCGAACATCCGCGACCAGGCCGTGAGGTCGGCCTCGGAGACCGGCTCCATCCCGAACGCCCCGCCGGCGTTGTTGACCAGCACATCCAGCCGACCACCCACGGCATCCACGAGGCGCGCGACGTCCGGCTCGGAGGTGATGTCGCAGGTCACGGCGCGCCCGCCGATCTCCCTGGCCAGGTCCTCGATGCGCTCCGCGCGGCGGGCAGCGCAGATGACGGTGAATCCCTCGGCGGCCAACCGGCGGGCCGTGGCGGCCCCGATGCCGGAGGAGGCCCCTGTCACAACGGCAGTTCTCATGCCCCCAACGTAGCGTGACGGGACCGACAGTGGCCCGACCGGGAACCGGTCGGGCCACAGTGGAGACGAATCAGGTGGGAGTTACTTCTTGCCCTGATTCTTGACGGCCTCAATGGAGGCGGCGGCAGCCTCGGGGTCGAGGTAGCGGCCACCGACGACCACAGGCATGTGGTCGTCGTTCAGTTCGTAGTACAGCGGAACACCGGTGGGGATGTTCAGGCCCGCGATGTCCTCGTCGGAGACGTTGTCGAGGTGCTTCACGAGCGCACGAAGCGAGTTGCCGTGCGCCGCCACCAGGACCGTCCTGCCGGCCTCCAGATCGGGGATGATGTCTGAGGACCAGTACGGCAGCATCCGCTTCACGACGTCCTTGAGACATTCCGTGAGGGGGCGCTCCGACGCGGGGATGTCGGCGTAGCGCGGGTCATTGAACTGGCTGTACTCCCCATCCTGTTCGATCACGGGCGGCGGGGTGTCGTAGCTGCGGCGCCACTGCATGAACTGCTCGTCGCCGTACTTGTCGCGCGTCTGGGTCTTGTCGAGACCCTGCAGCGCGCCGTAGTGGCGCTCGTTGAGGCGCCAGCTGCGACGCACGGGGATCCAGTGCCGGTCGCAGCCGTCCAGCGTCAGGTTTGCGGTGTGGATGGCGCGGCGCAGCAGGGAGGTGTGCACCACGTCGGGCAGGAGGTCCTCTGCCATCAGCAGCTCGGCTGCGCGCCGGGCCTCGGTCTCGCCCTTGGCGTTGATGTCGACGTCCACCCAGCCGGTGAACAGGTTCTTTGCATTCCATTCGCTCTCGCCGTGGCGGAGCAGGATGAGCTTTCCAGTCATGGGTGCAACCCTACCGGCACGCCGCACCCCGGTTCAGGACAGGGTCCCGAACCCGTACCCGGCGGCCTTGTAGGCGTCGATGATCTTCGGCAGCGAGGCCACTGTGAGGTCCTTGCCGCGCGAGTCGTGGGCCAGCATGACGACGACCGGCTCGCCGGCGGCGATGGGCTCGGTGGCCATGGCCACCATGGCCGCCTCCGTTGTGGGGCGGCGCTTCTTGGGCTCCGCGTCGCCAGTCATGGCGTTCCAGTCCAGCCACGTGGCATCTCGCGCCGCCAGTTCGGCGTCCGAGGCGGCCATGTTCTTCCACGACATGTGCCCGCCGGGGTAGCGCCACGCCGTGGTGGAGAAGTCGGCGCCGAGCACGGCGCGGACCGCGGCCATCGTCTTGTCGAACTCCGAGGCAACGCGGGCCGCATTGGCAGAACGGCCCGGGTACAACTTCTTGTAGTCGTGCGTGAGACTGTGCAGCGCAATCCGGTTGCCCTCCGCAACCTCGCGCTTCAGCATCTCCGGGGCCTTGGGCACCTCGTTGCCGACGACGAAGAACGTGGCGTGCACCTGGGCCGCTTTGAGGACGTCCAGAACTTTCGGCGTGATCACGTTGTTGGGGCCGTCGTCGAATGTGAGGAACACCAGCTTGCCGGGCGCCGACGCGGGGTCCTTGACCCAGGCGTGCACCTCCGCCGTGGTGTAGACCCCGGAAGCGCCCGATGGCACGGTCGCGACCGGTGAGGTCGTCGCCGCGACAGGGGGGCTGGAAACGGCGCTCCGCGGCGGTGTCACCGGCTGCACCGGCGTCGCCGGTGCCGTTGTCGTCGCGGCGGGCGGGCTCGACGCGGGTTCAGAGGGGGCGAGGGGACTGGTGGTCCCTGACGGCCGGAGCGTCTGCGCGGCGGACGCGGTCGCGTCAGCGGACGGGCTTGCCGCGTTCGGCGGGTTGGGTGAACAGGCAACCAGGGACACGGTCGCCGCAACTGCCATCGCCGAAACTCTCAACCAACGCACGCCCTCCACCCTATGCTCCGGATGCCTCAGGCGTTGGGCCAGTCGATCCCCTCGGGCGTGTCGCCCGTGATGATGTAGATGACGCGCCGGGCCACGGCGACGGCGTGGTCAGCGAACCGCTCGAAGTAGCGGCCCAGGAGAGCCGCGTCGACGGCCTGCGCGGTGGTGCCGTCCCACCCGCCGGCGAGGATGACGTCGAAGTGTTCGCTGCGCAGGGTGTCCATCTCCGTGTCGATCTGCGCCATCCGGCTGGCGGCCTTGGCGTCCCGGTCCCGCAGGCTCGCCGCGGCCAGGTCGATCATTTCGATGCACACCTCCGCCATGCGCTTGAAGTTGGGCTCCAAGTCGCTGACGACGGCGTGCTCGGGGTAGCGCAGCCGCGCGATCTTGGCGACGTGCGCGGACAGGTCGCCCATGCGGGCCAGCTCGAACACCACACGGATGGTGGAGACGATTGTGCGCAGCTCACCCGCCACGGGTGCCTGCAGGGCCAGCAGGGAGAGGCACTTGAATTCCAGTTCCTCGTGCATCTCGTCGAGCTGCCCGTCGTTGGAGATCACACGCTCGGCCTGCGCCAGATCCGGATGCAGCAGCGAGGACGAGGCCTCGATCATGGCGACCTCCACCAGCCCCGCCATCTCGTGCAGCCGGTCCAGCACATTGCTGAGTTCCTCGTGGTAGTTGGAACGCATCGTCGTTCTTCCCCTTTCGTCAGCCGTCGCTGACGATCCTATGGGGCGCCGACCCGCGTCACGGTCCCGCGGGGATGAACTGTGCGTGAACGAACGGGGGCGGGGAGCCGGGAGCCGCCGGTGGGCCCGGGGGCGTGCCCCTAGTATGGCCAGCATGCCGCCTGTGATCGCGGGTCTCGTCGGGGCCGCCACCACCCTGTTGCTGGTGGTGCTCGTGCTGGCGATCCGCCGCACGCTCCAGTCGCGCCAGCAGCTGACGGCGCCCCGGGCGGGGAGTATCGCCTCCACGGACATGTCGCGGGTGGTGGGTGCGCTGCGGGCGGGCACGATGCTGGTGGGGTCCCACGACGAGGTGCTCACGACCAACCAGACGGCGCTGGCCATGGGGTTGGCCCGCGGCTCCCGGGTGGGATTCCCCGAACTGCTGGAGCTGGTGCGGGGGGCGCGCACCAGCGGTGAGATCTTCCGCGGCCACATCGAGCGCGAACGTGAACCCGGTTCCGAGGCCGTCCCGCTGATGGGCCGGGTGGTGCCTCTGGAGGACGGTGTGGTGCTGGTCATCACGGAGGACGAGTCCGCCACGCAGCGCGTGGAGGCCGTGCGCCGTGACTTCGTGGCCAACGTCTCCCACGAACTGAAGACGCCCATCGGTGCCATCGCCATTCTGGCCGAGGCGGTGGAGGCGGCCAGTGACGACCAGGAGGCCGTGACGCGTTTCGCCTCCCGGCTGCAGCTCGAATCGGCCCGGCTCGCAGAACTGGTGGGCCAGATCATTGAACTGTCACGGCTCCAGGCCGCGGACCCCGCCCGCGCCGTGGACGTGGTCGACGTCGAGGATGTCATCGACGAGGCCCTGTCCCGGTCCCGGGAGACGGCAGCCAACCGCAGCGTGGTGCTGACCCGCACCCAGGAGCGTCCCGCGCACGTACTCGGGGACCGGTGGCAACTGACGGACGCCGTCACCAACCTGGTGCAGAACGCCATCTCCTACTCCGACCACCGGGCCCGTGTCTCCGTGAGCGTGTCCACCGTCGCCGTCGGTGACGACGAGTTCGTGGACATCAAGGTCTCCGACAATGGCATCGGCATCGCCGCTGACGAGTTGGAGCGCATCTTCGAGCGCTTCTACCGCGTCGACTACGGCCGGAGCCGGGAGACCGGCGGCACCGGTCTGGGCCTGTCCATCGTGCGACACATCGCCGGCGCCCACGGCGGCACCATCGACGTCTGGTCCCGGCCGCGGCAGGGCTCGACGTTCACACTTCGACTGCCATTGCACCAGGAAGAGGGAACCCCATGACGCGCATCCTCATCATCGAGGACGAGGAGTCGTACCGGGAGGCGCTGACCTTCATGCTGGGGCGGGAGGGATTCGACGTCGGGTCAGCCCCCGACGGCGCGTCCGGTCTCGTGGAGTTCGACAGGGCTGGCGCCGACCTGGTGCTGCTCGACCTCATGATGCCCGGCATGCCCGGCACCGAGGTGTGCCGCCAGCTGCGCGCCCGCGGCAACGTCGCCATCGTCATGGTGAGTGCCCGTGACGCGGAGGTGGACAAGGTGGTGGGGCTGGAGTTGGGGGCGGACGACTACGTCACGAAGCCGTTCAGCCATCGCGAGCTCGTTGCGCGCATCCGGGCGGTGCTGCGGCGCGGCCAGGACCAGGAACTGGTGCCCGGTCTGGTGGAGGTCGACGGTGTCCGGCTCGACGTCGACCGGCACCGTGTCAGCGTCGACGGCGTGGACGTGCGCCTGGCCCTGCGGGAGTTCGAACTGCTGGAGCTGCTGCTGCGCAACGCGGGCAGGGTGATGACGCGGGGCCAACTCATCGACCGCATCTGGGGCAGCGACTACGTGGGCGACACCAAGACCCTGGACGTCCACGTCAAGCGGCTGCGGGCCAAGATCGAGGAGGACCCGGCCGCACCGCGACGTCTCGTCACGGTGCGGGGGCTCGGTTACAAGTTCGAGATGTGAGGCTCAGGCGGCGGCCTTGTCCCATGCTGCCTTGTAGTCGGCGTTGTCCGACGACAGGACCGGGGCCTCGACGGCGGCGGTGGTGCCGTCGCTGAACTGCATCGTCACCCTGGACAGCAGCCCCTCCCGGAGCTTGGCGCCCTTGATGCGCGAATCCTTCCCACCCAGCTTGAGGCCGTCTGTGACGAGAATGTCGCCCTTGACGTCCACGGTCACTGGTTCGGAGAAGGAGCCGTCCTGCTGCTCGGCCGAGACAGTCAGGGCCGTCAGCTTCACGGGTTGTGTGGTGAAGACGGAACCCAGCAGCAGTCCCTCGCCCTTGCTGTCGGCGAGCAGCATGAGGTTGCGTACCATCACTGGCCCAGCGTCGGCTTGGACGCCAGCCGCGGTGACGGCCTTGTAGTCCCAGCCGCCCGACGTGCACCCGGCGGACAGCCCCACCAACAGGGCCATTGCGAGGGCGGCGATAGCGGTGCCGACGCGGCGGCGAATGGGCAGGGTCATGTCGGTCCTCTTCACATGGTCGGTCGCGGCAATCCTAACCGCTCCGGCACCCACCTGCTTGAAGGGGCCGCGGTGCAAAACGGGCACACTACGCCCTCAGCGGCTTCGTGGCCACACCATGACGGCGTGTCGTGCTAGAATTGCCTCTGGAAAGGGGCCAATATATGACTTTCTCGGTCGGTGAAACGGTGGTGTACCCCAATCATGGGGCCGCACTCATCGAGGACATTGAAACTCGGCAGATCAAGGGGGAGGACCGGCTTTACCTGGTGTTGCGCATCCTCGGCCAGAATGACCTGGTGGTGAGGGTGCCCGCGCACAACCTCGACCTGGTGGGCGTACGGGACGTGGTGGATGCCGAAGGCTTGGAGCGGGTGTTCTCCGTACTGCGTGCTGAGCACACAGAGGAACCGACCAACTGGTCCAGGCGGTACAAGGCCAATCTGGAGAAGCTGCACTCCGGCAACGTGATCAAGGTGTCCGAGGTCGTGCGCGACCTGTGGCGCAGGGATCGCGACAAGGGGTTGTCCGCTGGTGAGAAGCGGATGCTCGCCAAGGCACGTTCCATCCTCGTGGCCGAGCTCGCGCTCGCAGAGGACGTGGAACAGGATCGCGCTGAGGTCCTGCTCGAAGAGGTACTGGCCTCCTGAGCACCTCAGAACAGAGCAAGGAACCGGTCGTCGCCATCGTGGTGGCGGCCGGTTCTGGTTCCCGGCTGGGCGCCCCCGTCCCGAAGGCGCTCGTGGAGCTCGACGGCGTCCCGCTGGTCCGGCGCTGCGTGGACAACCTCGCCGTGGCCGGAGTCGGATTCGTGGTGGTGACGATCCCCGCCGGTTGTGAAGCTGAATTCGCCCTTGCCCTCGACGGGGCCGACGCGCGCGTCACCTGCGTGGTGGGCGGCAGCCGCCGTCAGGACTCCGTGGCCATCGGCCTCCGGGCTCTGGCCGGTCTCCCCGGGGAGTCGCTCGTACTCGTCCACGACGCCGCCCGGCCCTTTGTCCCCGCCGAGGCGGTGCATCGCGTGCTTCAGGCGCTGCTGGACGGCGCCGTCGCCGTGGTCCCCACCCTTGCCGTGGTGGACTCCATCCGCCAGTCCTGCGCCGGTGGTTCCACCGTGGTGGACCGCTCCGCGCTGAGGGCCGTGCAGACGCCGCAGGGGTTCAGGCTGGGTGACCTGGCGCGCGCCCACGACCACATCAACCGCAGCGGCATCGAGGTCACCGACGATGCGGCCGCCTGCGAGGCACTCGGACTGCCCGTGGTGCTCGTCGACGGTCACCGCCACGCCTTCAAGATCACCGAACCCTTCGACATGCTGCTGGCGGGGGCCATCCTCGCCGCGGAAGGAACCTGATGAGTCACCGAGTGGGGATGGGCACCGACGTCCACCGGCTGAGCCCCGGCGTTGCCATGTGGGTGGCGGGCCTGCACTTCCCGGACGAGGCGGCCGGCCTCGCCGGGCACTCCGACGGTGACGTGGCTGCCCACGCCGCGTGCGATGCCCTGCTGGGGGCAGCCGGGTTGGGCGATCTCGGCAGCAACTTCGGCACCTCCGAGCCGCAGTGGGCCGGCGCCAGTGGGGTGGCCTTCATCGAAGAGTCAGCCCGCCGTGTCCGGGCAGCCGGCTTCGAGGTGGACAACGTGGCCATCCAAGTGATCGGCAACCGTCCCCGGCTGGCTGGTCGACGGGCGGAGGCGGAGGCCGTCCTGTCCGCCGCGTTGGGTGCGCCCGTCTCCGTGGGTGCCACCACCACGGACGGGCTGGGCCTCACGGGGCGCGGCGAGGGCGTCGCGGCCACCGCCGTCGCATCGCTGCGCTGCTGAGGCTCAGCGGACCTCGGAGCTGGGGGCCGTGAACGTGTTGCAGGTCGACAGGGCGTCGCCGGTCAGTCCTCGCTCCGCCCACGCCCGCCGGCTGGCACCTGTGCCGTGGTCACCCTCCTCCACATCCACCTGAAAGCGCTCAGCCAGGCGGTCGTCGCCGATCTCGAAGCTGATCTCCTTGAACGCCTCCTGCTGCGTCGGGCCGAGTCCCATGCCCTCGGACAGCGAATGGAGTCCGTCACCCGCGAAGCAGTCCGCCTGCAGCTCGATCCGGCGGCCCACCTCGAGCTCCTCGGAGCCAGAGGCCTGTGAGGCCAGGTAGTGCGACGCCGCGAAGATCCCGGTGCGCCCCTGGATGGCATGGCCGTACTCGTGGGCGATGATCAGGTCGAAGGCCACCGGGTCCCGGCCGAGTGCCGCCGGCAGGATCCGCAGCACGTCGGCGGCCAGGTAGAGGTTCTGGTCGGCGCCGCAGTAGAACGCGTTGAGTGAGGGCTGCGTGCCGCAGCTCGTGTTGACCTCGCCGCCCGCCGGGTAGACGTACAGGGTGGGCTGATAGGCCTGGAAACCGGCCGCCTCCAACGAGGGGCCCCACACCCGTGTGAGGCATTCCACGAAACCGCGCATGCGCTTCTGGAGTTCGTCGTCGCTGATGGAGCCCGGGTTGGCGATGGCGCCCACCTCGCAGCGCACCGGCGAGGCCAGCTGCTGCTGGTAGAGCGCGTTGTTCTGCAGCCAGGTGGTGATGTCTGACTCGTACTCGGGAATGGGAATCTCGGACACCGTCTCGTCGGTGCCGGGCACCACCCAGTCCTCGTTCTGGTAGCCGGACTCCACCGTGCCAGTCCCGGGTCGCGACATGGCCGCGTAGGCGAGCAGACCCAGCAGTACCACGGCCGCGACCAGCAGGAGTGGGAGTGGGCCGCGCGACTTGCGGGGCCCCGGGGGGCGCTGCCACGCTGGGCCGGGGCGGTTCGACTGCGGCACCTGCTGCTGCGGTGCGCCACCCCAAGGAGGTTGGCCGCCCCACTGTCCGTTGGACTGCTGGCCGAAGCCCTGCTGCTGTCCGTTGGACTGCTGGCCGAAGCCCTGCTGGCCGAAGCCCTGCTGGCCGAAGCCCTGTTGACCGAAGCCCTGCTGACCCGGGCGCTGCGGCGGTCCCCAGCCCTGGGGGGCTGGTCCGGGGGCCGGCTGGAAACCGGGCCGAGGTGTGAATCCGGGTTGCGTCATGTGATCAGGCTAGCCCGCGGTCGGGCCTGCACCATCATGTTCTCTGGTGGGGACCGGTACTGCGATACCGTCGACCCCAACACCCTCAACATCCCTCCAGGAGTCGAAGCCTTGTCCAAGCATCCCTCGCGCGTTGTACGAGCCTCCCTGATGTCGTTGGCGGCAGGCGCCCTGGTGCTGCTCGCCGCCCCCCTGGCCTCCGCCGATCAGGAGGTGGCCACAGCGTTCACGTTTGAGGGGGTGCTGGCCGCCGACGGCTCACTGGCTGTGACGCAGACCATCGCACTCGACAAGGCTCCCGGCCAGCTGCTGCAGCGGATCGCCACGAAGCAGCGCCTCGACGACAACAGCTACTACACCTACGAGGTGACGGACGTGCGCGCCGGCGTCGACGGTGCTGATGCGAACGCCACCGTCACCACGGACGGGGACTACGTCGTGGTGAAGCTCGACACGTCCGGGGCTGGTGGCAAGGACGTCACCATCAGCTACGACGTGCAGGGCGCCACCCGCACCGAGAAGAGCTCCACCGGTGACCTGACGGTGCTGTCCTGGCGCGTGTTGCAGGGTCTCTCCGTCGAGGTGGCCGCCGTCAGCGGGACACTGCGTGTGCCTGCCGTCCCCGAGCTCGTGGACTGCACCGCGGGGCCGCCCGGCACCGTGGACAAGTGCGACCTGTATGCCGCTGGCACCACCGCCGCCCCGCAGCCGAACTTCCAGACCTCCGCCAAGGGGCCCGGTGAGCAGGTGACCTTCACCGTCGGCGTCGGCGCCGCCGCCGTGGCCGCCACCGCCACCGTCGTGGACGAG
>JBDSRF010000121.1:0-5665 GCA_039929445.1 Arachnia sp.
CACGTCCCCGACGGTGCTGGTGGTGCGACCCGTCAGATACTGCAACTCGAAAAGGTTGGGTGTCAGGATGTCGGCGGCCTGCACCACATGGTCACGCATGAACTCCGGGATGCCGGGCCTGGCGTAGAAACCGCGCCCCACATCACCCATCACGGGGTCCGCGCAGAACAGGGCTGCAGGGTTGCGCTGCTTCACCAGCGCGGCGGCGTCGAGGATCACCTGGCCCATGTCGGCTGAGCCCTGGTATCCCGACAGCACCGCCGTCACCTGCGGCAGCACTCCCCGCTCGTCCACGCCCTGGATCACGGAGGCGACATCGTCGGCGTCGATCATCGGGCCGCGCCACGTGTCGTAGCCGGTGTGGTTGGAGAAATTCACTGTGTACACGGGCCACACGTTGACCCCGGAGCGCTGCATGGGGAACACGGCGGACGAATTGCCGGCGTGGCCGTAGGCGACTGCGGACTGGATGGACAGGACAGTGTGCATGCCCGAATTGTCGTGCACCGTCGGCGCCCCTGTCCACAGCAGCAGCCGCGTGCCAGTGGAGACCGGCCCACAACCAGCGCCGTGACGGCATAATGGCGGCATGTCGATTGGGCCGGGTGAGTATCTGGCGCCCGGGTTCGTTCCCATGGCGCACCGCGGTGGGTCCCTGCTGACCAGCAACCTCGGCATCGAGAACACCCTGAAAGCGTTCAGCAACGCCGTGCGTCTCGGCTACCAGTACCTCGAGACAGACGTCCACGCCACCCGGGACGCACGATTGGTGGCGTTCCATGACCCCGATCTCAGCCGTGTCACCGACACCGTGGGCCGGATCGCGGACATGACGTTCGATGCCGTTCGTGAGATCCGGGTGGGCGGTCGGGAGCTGATACCGAGTCTTGACGAACTTCTGGAGGCGTTTCCGCAAGCGCGGTTCAACATCGACCTGAAAGCTGATGCCGCCGTCCCCCTGCTGGCGAAGGCCGTCAGGAGTCACGCTGCTGAGTCACGCGTCCTCGTGGGCTCATTCTCCCGTGCCCGGCTCAAGAAGTTCCGACGACTGGTCCCCGGCACCGCCACGTCCGCGAGCACCGCCGAGGTGATGGCGATGGCCAGCGGCGTGGTCCGTCCCAACCGTCCCGGCCAGTACGTGGCGTTCCAGGTGCCCGTCACCCACCGTGTGGGGCCCGTCACCGTCCGCCTCGTGACGCCCCGCACGGTCCGTGCAGTGCACCGGGCCGGACGTAGGATTCATGTCTGGACCATTGACGATGACGAAACCATGCACCGCCTCATCGACTGGGGTGTCGACGGCATCATCACGGATAGACCGGATCTTCTGAAAGTCGTTCTTCGCTCGCGCGGGATGTGGTCTACTCGGCAGGGAACCTGAGTCCTCCACCATTCGTTGTACCAAGGACCGAGAATCGCAAAGAGAGGCAACAATGGCTGACCGTGCATTGCGCGGCGTCGGACTGGGCGCCAAGAGCTTTGAGGATGAACAGGGGATCGAGTTCGCCGAGCGCCAGTACGTGGCGTTCGACTGCCCCAAGGGACACCACTTCGAGGTGGCGTTCGCCCGTGAGGCGGACCTTCCCACCGAATGGGAATGCAAGAGGTGCGGCTCCCTGGCCGTCCGCTCCGACGGATCCGTCGGCGAGGAGAAGAAGACCAAGCCCGTGCGCACACACTGGGACATGCTGCGGGAGCGGCGTTCGATCCCCGAGTTGGAGGACATTCTGGCTGAACAGCTGGACAAGCTCCGCGACTCCGACGAGATCTACTGAGTCGTGACGAGCGCGTTCACGACCCGGCGGAATCCTCGTCCCGGGGGCTGATCTCCGGGATGACCCGGTCGCTGTCCGGGGAACCGGGCTCCACGACTTCGCCCTCCACCACTTCACCTTCCACCACGTCGCCCCGGATCACAATGTTCCGGGGCGATGTCGCGTCGCGGGGCACGGCCCGGGACACCCACCACCCCAGGACCGACCTCACGCCGGGACGGGTGAAGGGCAGCAGCAGCAGGAGACCCAGGACGTCGGTGATGAACCCGGGCATGATGAGCATGAAACCGCCCATCAGCACCAGCACGGCGTCGGCGGTGCGCCCCGGCGGCAGGCTGCCGCTCTTCACCGACTCCCCCAGCTCGCGCCAGGCCTTCCTCCACTCCCGCTGCAGCAGGTAGGCGCCCAGCACGGTGGAGATCATGAGGGCGACCAGCGTCCACCAGCCGATCTGGGTGGACACCCACACCAGCAGCGCCACCTCCGCCAAGATGAACAGGAAGAAACCCGACAGCGCCAGCGCAGGCACGCTGCGCCGAGGCCATCGGGATCCGGGTGTGTCAGGCATGGGTGTCAGGCAGTCCTTCGCGCTTGCCGCGCCCGGTGAGCCGACGGGCCAGGTCCCTGACCTGCCCGGTGCGGTACTCAACACCCCACAGGGCTGTGCGGATCATGGCCTCGATGACGATGTTGTTGCTCATTTTGGAGTCCCCGAACTCGCGCTCCACGAACTCGATGGGCACCTCGACGACCTTGTGCCCGGTCTTGAGCGCACGCCACGCCAGGTCCACCTGGAAGCAGTAACCGGCCGAGGCCACCTCGTCGAGACCCATGCCCCGCAGGGTGGAGGCCCGGAAGGCGTTGAACCCGCCTGTGGCGTCCTTGAGTGGGATCCCCAGCCACATGCGCGTCCAGAGGTTGCCGCCCTTGGACAGCAGCTCCCGCGACTTGGGCCAGTTGACCACCTTGCCGCCCGGCACCCAGCGGGAGCCCTTGACCATGTCGGCCGTCTCCAGGGCCTTCAGCAGCAGCGGCAGCTGCTCGGGCTGGTGTGAGCCGTCGGCATCATGCTCGACAACGACGTCGTAGCCATTGTCCAGCCCCCAGTGGAAGCCGGCCAGGTAGGCGGCCCCCAGCCCTTCCTTGCCCTTGCGGTGCAGGACGTGGATGTGGTCGTCGGCGGCCACGAGGCGGTCGACGATGTCGCCCGTTCCGTCAGGGGAGTTGTCGTCCGCCACCAGGATGTGGGCACCGGGTGCCGCCTTGCGGAGTCTGCCTGTGATGCTCTCGATGTTCTGGGACTCGTTGTAGGTGGGGATGATCACCAACACCTTGCCGAGGGGCGGGTACTGCGTCATGGGGTGCTTCCAATCGATGCCGAGGACTGTGGCCGCAGTCTATCCGAGGCTGAGGATCGCCTGGTGCGTACCCCGGCGTACACAGTGGCGCCAACACCCAACAGAGCAAGCAACCATCCCAGCCACGGGTTCAGCCGCACGGCGAGGTTGACGTTGGTGCGCAGGGGCACAGTGAAGGTCCTGTTGGCGGCGGTGAACTCCGCGGTGGAGTCGTGGAAGGCGCCCGTCGAATCCACCAGCCCGGACAGTGAATTGAGTGTGGAGACCACCACCTCGCGCCCCAGCTCCATGGCCCGCACCCGGTTGATGACCAGCTGTTGCGGCACCTCGAACGTGCCGCCGTAGGTGTTGGTGTTGCTCTGGGACACGATGATGTCGGCGCCCGCGCGGACGGTGTCGTACACCGTGTCGTCCCACGCCAACTCGAAGCAGATGACGTCGCCCACCTTGAGGTACTTGTGGTCGGCCGTGGGAGCATCCACCACCCCGGGCCCGGTGCCGGCGATGGACTGGCGACCGATCTGCTTCAGCACCGGCAGGCGTGGCAGGAGGAAGTCGCGGAACGGGATGTACTCGCCGAACGGCACCAGGTTGCGCTTGTCGTAGCGCGCTCCCGGTCCCGTGACAGGATCCCACCAGATGCTGGAGGTCTGACGCTCGGTCTGCGGGTCCGGTCCGTCCATGACGGCGCCCACAAAGATGGGGACGCCGGCCAGCGCCACGGACGTCTCCACAAGATGCCGGGTCACCGGCTGCCGAAGGGGGTCCATGTCGGTGGCGTTCTCCGGCCAGACGATGAAGTCGAGCGGCGGCGCCCCCGCAGCACGGTTGGAGGCGAGCAGGAACACGGTTTCGCTCAGCATGTTGTCGGTGACGGACTGTGCGTAGTACGGGGTGCCGTGGAGGTAGCGGTTGACGTTGCCCTGCACCAGGCCGATGGTGACCTGCTGCTCAGGCGTCGCCTGGGGCACCAGCTTGAGGGACCCGCCCACCACCACCACGGCCAGGGCCGCCGCGAGGGCACCGATGCGGGAGCGACGCGAGCGCACGGCCTCCAGGCCGAGCTGGGCCACGAGCGCCAGCAGGAACGAGACACCCGCGGCGCCCACCCACGGCAGCCAGCCCGAGAGGGGCTGGTCGACGGTGGTGTAGGCCAGGCGATTCCACGGGAACCCGCCGAAGGGGACGCGACCGCCCGCGAGTTCCGTGAACACCCAGACGCACGGCACCCACAGCACCCACAGCCTCAGCCGTGTGAGCAGCGCCACCATGACTCCCAGCAGGGTCGTCCACAGCGACATGAACACCACGAGGGCCACCGCCACGGGGACGCCGAGGACGCCGATCCAGTGGATCGTGAGGAAGTTCATGGACAACCCGACGACGGCTCCCAGTCCGGCTGCCCTCCAGGCGGTCCGCCCCGCGACGAGCCAGGTGAACAGCCCCACGCCCGCGATGGTGGCCGGCCAGACGCCCATGGGGGCGTAGCCGGCGCCCAGCAACAACCCTGTGCACACCGCAAGGAGGACGGCGATGACGGGTGGGAGCGGGATGCGGGACAGGGGGGACACGACAGTCAGGGTACCCGCCGCGGCGTCGGCGCCCGGCGTGCCACCATGGAGCCCATGGGCGATTCCATGATGATCTTCGACACCTCCTATTTGTACTACCGGGCGTTCTTCGGTGTCCCCTCCAGCCTTCGGGCCCCCGACGGCACCCCGGTGAACGCCATCCGCGGCCTGCTGGACTCGATCACTCGGCTGGTGGAGCAGTACTCCCCCGACCGTGTCGCGTGTGCCTGGGACGACGACTGGCGTCCCGCGTGGCGCACCGAACTGGTGCCGTCGTACAAGGCACATCGCGTGGAGGAGGAGATCCCTGCAGGTGTGGACCAGGAGGAGACGCCCGACGAGCTCGGCGTCCAGGTTCCCCTCATCAGGGAGGTGCTGGAGGCTGTCGGGATGCCGATCGTGGGTGCGGCGGAGCACGAGGCGGACGACGTGCTGGGATCCCTGGCCACGCAGCATGACGGCCGCTGCTGGGTGGTGACCGGTGACCGCGACCTCTTCCAGCTCGTCGATGACGACACCCGGGTGATCTGGGTGGGCCAGGGCGTCGCCAAGCACGCCGTCGTCGATTCGGAGTGGCTGCTGAAGAAGTACGGTGTGCGACCGGAGCGCTACGTGGACTTCTCGGTGCTGCGCGGGGACCCCTCCGACGGCCTGCCCGGGGTGAAGGGTGTGGGCGAGAAGTCCGCGGCTCGGCTCACCGACGCGTTTCCGTCGCTGGAGGACCTGGTGCGCGCCGCCCTGGACGGGTCCGGCTCCATCACGCCGGCCATCCGCGGCAGCATTGCCGAGTCGGCTGAGTACATCCTGAAGGCGGAGGTCGTGGTCGCCGTCGTGCGGGACCTGCCGTTGGCCACACCCCCGCGGCTGCCGCTGGTGCCGGATCCCGAACGGGTGACGGCACTCGCGGATCGGCTGGGGCTCGCCGGCCCCATCAACCGGCTGGTGGCCGCCTGCTCCTGAG
>JBDSRF010000122.1:0-17859 GCA_039929445.1 Arachnia sp.
GCCTCCGGTGATCGTCGCGAAGGCGGCTACCAAGGACGTTCGGACCGACCCGCCTCCGGTGATCGTCGCGAAGGCGGCTACCAGGGACGTTCGGACCGACCCGCCTCCGGTGATCGTCGCGAAGGCGGCTACCAGGGACGTTCGGACCGACCCGCCTCGGGAGATCGTCGCGAAGGCGGCTACCAGGGGGGACGCTCCGACAGCCCCCGACAGGGCGGCTACCAGGGACGCTCGGATGATCGTCGTGGTTCAGGTGATCGCCGCGAGGGCGGCTACCAGGGGGGACGCTCCGACAGCCCCCGACAGGGCGGCTACCAAGGCGGACGCTCCGACAGTCCCCGACAGGGTGGCTACCAGGGTGCAGGCTCCGGTGACCGTCGCGAAGGCGGCTATCAGGGTGGACGTTCCGACAACCGCAGCCAGGGTGGCTACCAGGGACGCTCGGACCGACCCGCCTCGGGTGACCGTCGCGAAGGCGGCTACCAGGGTGGGCGCTCGGACAGCCCCCGTCAGGGCGGCTACCAGGGCGGACGCTCCGACAGCCCCCGACAGGGCGGCTACCAAGGTGGACGTTCCGACAGCCCCCGACAGGGTGGCTACCAGGGTGCAGGCTCCGGTGACCGTCGCGAAGGCGGCTACCAGGGACGCACGGACGACCGTCGTGGTTCAGGTGATCGCCGCGAAGGCGGCTACCAGGGCGGACGCTCCGACAGCCCCCGACAGGGCGGTTACCAGGGCGGGCGTTCGGAGGACCGACGTCAGGGTGGCTACCAGGGTGGCGGCTCCGATGACCGACGTCAGGGCGGGTACCAAGGACGACGCGCAGACGACGTCGAGGACGTTTACGTGCCCAAGCCCGGCACGGCAGCTGCCGCCGACGAGCCGGAAACCCCTCAGAACTTTGACGAGAAGGCACTCCCGTTCCCGGTCCGGGCCGAGATGAGGGGCCTTCCCAAGGAACTGGCACACACCGTCGCGGCGCACATCTTCGCCGCCGGCGAACTGATCGACATCGATCCTGAGCTTGCGTACAAGCACGCCGAGGCCGCTCGCCGTCGCGCCGGGCGACTGCCGGTGGTTCGTGAGGCCGCGGCCGAAACCGCCTACGCGGCTGGCCACTTTGATGTGGCCCTGCGTGAGTACCGCGCGATCCGTCGCATGAACGGCGGTGACGAGCTGGTCCCCGTGATGGCCGATTGCGAACGCGCGCTGGGACGTCCCCGCGAGGCGCTGGAGCTCCTGGCGACGATCAAGCCGCTGGACGCATTTCTGCGTGTGGAGTGCCTCCTGGTGGAAGCCGGTGTGCGGGATGACCTCGGTCAGAGGGCTGAGGCCCTCCGCATTCTGAAGGCCGCCATCGGCGAGCGCCTCGGTTCGCGGGACTCGCAGGCCCGCCTGCGATATGCCTATGCCAACCTGCTGGAGGAGGAAGGCAATACGGATCCTGCCATCCAGTGGTTCAACAATGCGTCGCAGCTGGATGAGGGCGGCGAACTCGACACCGCCGACCGCATCGCCACCCTCGAGGGCGTCACACTGCCCGAGAGCATGGAACTGGAGCTGGAGGACGACGAGGAGGACGAGGCCGCCGACGAGTCGGACCCCGATACTTCACTGGTTGAAGACATCGACCTCGACGACTCCGACGACTCCGACAACTCCGACGTCGTGGAAGAGGACGTCACGGTGGGCGAGACCGGAGAAGACGTCGAGGCGGAAGACGGCGACGAGTCGGAAGAAGACGACGAGGCTGACGAGGCTGCAGACGGTGACGAGGTCGAGGCAGTCGTCGCCGGCTCCGACGTGGAAGAGGGCGTCGAGGCTGAGGACGTCGTTGATCCCGACCAGGTGGCAGAAACCCACGAGGCCGGCGAGGCAGAAGGAGTCGCCTTGGGGCAGGACACTCCCGCCATCGAGGAGCTCTCCCGCCACGCCTCCCAGGAGGAGCAGGAGTGACCAGGTTGGTCGATGCGCACGATGCTGCGCTGTTCGACCTGGACGGGGTCATCTACCTCGGACCGAAGGTCATCGACGGCGTCACCGCCACGCTGGCTGAACTGCGCTCCACAGGCGTCAAGGTGGGATTCGTCACCAACAACGCTGCCCGCACGCCGGAGGCGGTGGCAGCCCACCTCGTGGAGTTGGACATCGCCGCCACCGGCACGGATGTGGTCAACAGCACACAGGCGACCGTGAGGATGTTGCAGGCGGATCTGGCGCCCGGCGCCACGATCCTCGTGGTTGGCACCGAGGCGCTGGAGACGCAGCTCCGCGAGGGCGGCTTCCGCCCCGTGCACTCGCTCCAGGACAACCCGAGCGTGGTGGTGCAGGGTTATCATCCCGCCATCGAGTGGAGCCAACTGGAGGCGGGGGCCATCGCCGTGCAGAACGGCGCGACGTGGTACGCCACCAACCCCGACATGACCCGCCCCACGGAGCGGGGCATTCTTCCGGGATGCGGTTCGCAGGTGGCCGTGATCCGGGCGTGCGTGGACGTGGAACCCAGGATGGCCGGCAAGCCCTACCGCCCGCTGATGGACGAGACCGTACTGCGCCTTGGCGCCGAGCACGCGATCTTCGTCGGTGATCGGCTCGACACGGACATACTCGGCGCCAACGGGGTGGACATGGCCTCGCTGTTCGTCTTCACCGGCGCGCATGGCAAGGCGGACCTGGCAGCCGCCGACGAATCCTCGCGTCCCACCCACATCGGGTTCGACGTCACCGCGCTGCTGGAACCGCCCCGCGTCCTCGACCTCCAGGAGGGGGGCCGCGTCCGTTGCGGTCAGCAGGAGGTCGTCGTCTCTGATGGCAGAGCGACACTGCTCGGCGATCCGACGGACGTCGCGTCCCAGCTGGACGCTCTGTGGGCCACACTCCACGCCATCTGGCACCTGGACTGCACGGCTGAGGATGCACTGGACCGCCTCACCCTGCTGCGCTGAAGGAGACACCTGAGACCATGGACACCCCCTCACCGATCTCGCCCATGCAGGCGGCACCCGCCGCCATACGGCGGCAGCAGGCCGTGCAGGACGCCATGGCATCCGTGGACGACATTGCCGAGCTGACGGTGGGCGACCAGTTGCAGCGGCTGGACGAGGCGGCGCAGGTGCTGTCAGCCGTGTTGCAGAAGTCCTCTGACATCCCTCAGTCCGGAATCCCCGGGGTCGCGAACCGATCGTGAGGATCGACATGGCACTGGTGGCCCGGGGACTCGCCCGTTCCCGGACCCACGCCGCCACGCTCGTCCGAGAGGGAAAGGTGAGCGTGGACGGTCTCGTCGTCACCAAGCCCTCCCTGCCGGTCACTGCCGGCAGCGCGATCCACG
Organism: Arachnia sp.; assembly: GCA_039929445.1. Lineage (GTDB taxonomy): Bacteria > Actinomycetota > Actinomycetes > Propionibacteriales > Propionibacteriaceae > Arachnia. Next base: position 3,332 of record JBDSRF010000122.1, read on the forward strand.
CAGACACCGACCGCTGGGTCTCCCGCGCCGCCCACAAACTACTCGGGGCGCTCGACGACTCGGGCACCCTCGTCGGCCCCCGTGTCCTGGACGCCGGCGCCAGCACAGGGGGATTCACCCAGGTCTGCCTCGAGCGGGGGGCCGTCCGCGTGTTCGCCGTCGATGTCGGTCACGACCAACTGGTCCCCGAACTGCGCGACGATCCCCGTGTAGTGGTCCGCGAGGGGCTGAACCTGCGCCACCTCGTTCTCGACGACCTCGACGGCCAGCCCGTCGACCTCGTGGTGGGCGACGTCTCCTTCATCTCCCTGACACTCGTCCTTGGACCGTTGCTGTCGGTGCTGCGTCCGGGAGGATGCGCACTGCTGCTCGTGAAACCCCAGTTCGAGGTGGGACGCGAACTGCTGGGTGCGGGCGGCGTCGTGCGCGACCCCGCACTGCAACGGGCTGCCGTCGACACAGTCGTGGACACAGCATCGGCGCTGGGATGGCGGTGCGACTGGCGTGCGGAGAGCGCCCTGCCGGGGACGGCGGGCAACGTCGAGTTCTTCGTCCGGTTGACTGGCTAGGCTGGGCGACGTGGAGAACCGAAGCGTGGCCGTGCTGCTGCACCCTGAGCGTGCTGAGGCGCTGCACGCCGCACATCAATTCATCGAGCGCATGAACGATGCCGGGTTTGCCATCCTGACCTTCCCCGACGACGTGGAGCGCATCCGCGCACTGGTCCCGCAGGCCACGATTGATGCCACAGACCACCAACCCGCCGAACTGGCCGTGGTGTTCGGCGGGGATGGAACCATGCTCCGCGCCGCCGAATGGGCCCAGCCGCTGGGGGTGCCCCTGCTCGGCGTCAACCTCGGTCATGTCGGTTTCCTGGCAGAGCTCGAGACCTCGGACATGCACTCCCTCCACGCATCGGTCATTGCGCGCCAGTACCAGGTGGAGGAACGCCTCGTCCTGGAGGTGCGCGTGCAGGGCGCAGACGGCGCAGCCAAGTGGCAATCGTTCGCCGTGAACGAGGTGTCGCTCGAGAAGCTCGCACGCGAGAAGATGCTGAACGTCCTCGTGAGCGTCGACCAGCGTCCGCTCTCCCGCTGGGGGTGCGACGGCGTCCTGGTGGCCACCCCCTCGGGCTCAACCGCCTACGCCTTCTCCGCGGGTGGGCCCGTCATCTGGCCGCAGGTGCAGGCCATGCTGCTGGTGCCCCTGTCCGCGCACGCCCTGTTCAACCGCCCCATGGTGCTGGCACCCTCCTCGGAGGTCCAACTGGACCTCAGCCAGGACCAGACCCGCGGCGTCATCTGGTGCGACGGGCGGCGCAACGTGGATGTCGTCTGCGGCGACGTGGTCCTCGTGACGGCCAAGGACACATTCCTGAGGATCGCGCGCCTCTCGGAACAGCCCTTCACCACGAGGCTGGTGAAGAAGTTCGACCTGCCGGTTGAAGGCTGGCGCAAGCGACCGGACGAGACAACGACATGCTGACCGAGCTCCGGCTCACTGGTTTCGGTGTGGTCGAGGAGGCTGCCCTGCAACTGGGTCCCGGGCTCACCGCCCTGACCGGTGAGACCGGCGCCGGCAAAACCATGATCGTGGCGGGCCTCGGGCAACTGCTCGGCGCACGCGGCGACGCCGGCATCGTGCGGCGCGGCAGCGACCGTGCCCTCGTGCAGGGCCGCTGGCAGGTCCCGTCCCCGGTGGTCGCGCAGGTGGAGGAACTGGGCGGCGTCGTCGATGACGGCGAGGACCTCGTCACTGTCCGTCAGGTGAGCGCGCAGGGCCGGTCCAAGGCGGTCGTGGGCGGCAGCCCTGTGCCAGTGTCGGCGCTGGCCCAGGTGTTGGACCAACTCGCCACCATCCACGGCCAGTCCGAGCAGCAGCGACTGTCCACCCCTGAGAGGCAACGGCAGATCCTCGACTCATGGGCCCGGCCCGCAGCACTCGCCGGCTACCGGAGTGACTGGGCGGAACGACGATCAGCCGTCGCTGAACTGGACGGCCTCGTCAACCAGGCCATGGGCCGGGCCCGCGAGATCGACATGCTGCGTTTCGGCGTGGAGGAGATCACCTCAGCTGCACCGGAGCCCGGTGAGGACGACACGCTGGCCGCCGAGGCGACACGGCTCATGGACGCCGACGACCTGCGGCATCTCGCGTTGACGGCCCAGAGCGCCCTCAGCGGGGACGAGGACGACTTCGACGTCCCCTGCGCCGTCGGCCTGCTGGGGGAGGCGCGCAAGGCGATTGCCGCACTGGCTGAGCGGGACGAACTCGCCACGGAGCTCTCCACACGTGTGCAGGAGGCGCAGTACTTGCTGGACGACGTGGCGCAGGCGGTGGCCGGGTACGGAGCAGACCTCGTGGCCGACCCGACTCGTCTGGAGGCCGTCGGGCAGCGCCGAGCACAGCTTGCCTCCTTGATGCGCAAGTACGGACCAGGACTGGGTGACGTCATCGAATGGGCGGAGCAGGCAACCCAGAACCTGCAGAGACTGGAGGGCTCCGACGACCGCATCGAGGAGCTGCGCACACGGATCGCGGCCCTCGACGAGCGAACGGCACTGGCCGCAATCAGCATCTCCGCGGACCGCAGGAAGGCGTCCGAGGACCTGTCGACGCTCGTGGAGACGGAGCTGGCGGCACTCGCCATGCCGCACGCCTCGCTGGTCTTCGCGCTGACGCCCACCGACCAGGGGCCGCACGGCGCCGACCGGATCGAACTGATGTTCACGGCCAACCCGGGCAGTGCCCCGGCACCGCTGGGGAAGGTGGCATCAGGCGGGGAGTTGTCCCGGGTGCGGCTGGCCCTCGAAGTGGTGTTGGCGGGATCCACAGAGGACCACACCTTCGTCTTCGACGAGGTCGACGCCGGCGTGGGTGGCGCCGTCGGGCTGGAGATCGGCCGTCGGTTGCAGCGGCTGGCCAGCACATCGCAGGTCATCGTCGTGACCCACCTGGCACAGGTCGCCGCGTTCGCCGACGCCCACTTCGTGGTGGCCAAGGCCAGCGACGGGCAGGTCACCACCTCCGACGTGCGCCAACTCGACGACGCGGAACGCCCCGCCGAACTGGCCCGCATGATGGGCGGGTCGGGGGAGTCCGCGGCGGGTGTCGACCACGCCCTGGAGCTGTGGGCCGGCGCCCGCCGCTGAGTCACACCCGCGGACTGCTGTCGTGGCGAGCTGTGGGCGACACCACCATGACCGCCCCTCTTGATATCTTCACGCGTGATCATTCGGGGATGGAGACGCAGCAGCGCTGTCATGGCCCTCGTCCTCCTGCTGGCAGGGCTGGGTGTCGCGTTGATGCCGGTGCCGGCCCATGCCGCCGAGGATGTCATCACCGACATGTCCGTGGACTTCGACATCCGTGCCGACGGCACCGTGGCAGTGCGCTACGAAATTGACTGGCAGTTCGGAGATCGGGGACGCCACGGCATCGAGTTCGACATCGTCACGCGTGAATCATGGGAGGCCGACCGCACCCGGGACGTCCTCTACGACATCTCCGACCTCCGGGTGTCGAGCCCCAGCGGCGCCCCCGACACCGTCACGTGGGAGGCCAAGGAGAACGGGTCCGACGGCAGCCTGGACCTCCGCATCGGCGACCCCGACGAAACGATCGACGGCAGGGAAGCCACCTACGTCATCACCTACGTGATCCGCGGAGCGTTGCGCACGTTCGACGGGAAGCCGGAGTTCTACTGGGACGTCACCAGCCGGGACAACCCGGCCATCGACAACATCACGCTGCGCGTCACCGCTCCCGGGAGCATCCCCGCGGCGCGGTGCCTGATCGGAACAGCACCGTGCGCCACCACCATCACGGACGGGGTGGCGGTGCTGGCCGGGGGTGGTGTTCCCAGCGGCACCCCGGTGACCGTCGTGGCCGCACTGGCCCCGGACACCGTGGCAGACGCAGAGCCGCGCCTCGAGGGCCGTCGCGTCGACTCGCCGACGCTGAAGGCCATCGACGGCTCCATCGAGGTCACAGCGGATGGCATGACCCACGTGGAGCAGGCACTCACCTACCTCATGCCGGAGAAGGCCGGGACCGTTGCGCCGACGCTGTTGTTGACCCTCCCCGTCAGGCGGCCGTTCTCGGACTCCAAGGACCAGGTTTTCCGCATCGCCAACCTTGTGGTGGACGGTTCGACGGGCCCGGGGATGGCGCCACCGGTGGTCTCCGGGAAGCCCACATCCCGGCAGGACATGACCGCCGAGGTGCCACTGGCGTCCTCGTCCGAACCGCAGACGGTGCGGTTGTCCTACGACGTGGCAGGCGCCGTCGCCACCGACGGCGACACCGCCAGTGCGCGGTGGGTGCTCGCCCCGGTGGCGTCGGGGATTCTGGACTCACTGCACGTCACCTGGACCATGCCGGCGGACGTGCGGCGCGCCCGCTGCCTGGAACTGCGGAAGGGCCGCGATTCGGCGGACTGTACGCATGCTGAGCTTGGGACGACCGGCAATACCATCATCTGGCAGCACGATGGCGGGCCCTCGCTGTACGTGGCCGACGTGTGGGTGGAGGCGGACGTGGACCCCGCAGCCGTCGGGAATGTGGCACCCATCCTTGAGCCCGGCCTAGACGCCGCTGCCCGGGGCAGGGTCCGGACAGGGGTGGGGTTGGGTATCGCCGCGCTCGTCGGAAGTGTCGCGATGGTGGTGCTCCTCGGTCGCATCCGGGTTGTCAGGGATCGCCGGTGGGCGGATGTGGCGCCCGGGCTGAGCGCGCCGGCGGGGTCCCGGGTGCGGACCGCGCGACGCGGTGACATCGTCCCCGTGAGGTTTGAGGAGCCGGAGTGTTCACTGGCGCTGGCCGGCCTCGTCGTTGACGGCCGCCCGGGGCGTCACCACACCGCCGCGCTGCTCGTCCACATGGCCGTGCAGGGGGCGGTCAGGATCCAGTCGGCGCCCCTGCAGGTCACCGGCATCAGCGCGTCGCCGCTCACGGAACCGTTGGAGCGGGAGATGTACGGCGACCCAACATCCACCGACACCGTTTTTGACAGGCACAAGCTGGGGAGGATGAACGACGCCGTTCTCACGCACCAGAAGAAGCTGTTGGAGGACGATTCCCTGTTCGTCGCGGGTCGTCGCCGACCGGGATTCTTCCTCAACCACACCACCCTGGTGTGGGGGTTTGTCGTCGCCGCGTTGGCGTGGGTCCCGCTGACGTCGAAGGTGATGCCGGGTCTGCTGGCCCCCTACGGGACGGCCATCCTCTACGGCACCCTCATCGGCTGCGTGGCGGGCATGAACATCTTCAGGGCACCCGGGCCCCGGTGGGGGCTGAGGCCCCGCGCCACAGCCCTGCGGGACCAGGTGGAGGGGTTTCGCCACTACATCGCGACGGCCGAGGCCAACCAGTTGGACTTCGAGGCGGGTCAGGACATCTACCGGCGCTACCTGCCGTGGGCGGTGCTGTTCGGCCTCACGGAGCGATGGACGCGTGTGTGCCAGGAGCTCGCCGCCTCCGGCAGGATCCCCACGCTCGACACGTCGTTCTGGAGTGGGGACCGCAGCGCCGCGGGCATCGCCGGTGGAATGACGTCGCTGGCCAGTGCTGTGCGGTCCGCGGGTTCGGCATCCTCCCCGGGGAGGGGTGGATCGGGCGGCTCCTCCGGCTTCTCCAGCAGGTCCTCCGGCGGTGGCGGTGGCGGGACGAGCTCCAAGAGTTGGTGACCATCCCCGTTTTGTCGGGGCGAGGCGTCTTGGTACCTTCGCTCGTGAGCATTCGAGGTCTGAAGCCAGTGGGGGCCGTCATAGTGGTCCTCACCCTGCTGGCCGGGCTGGTTCTCGCACTGGTCCCTGCGACGGCGCAGGCCGCGCAGGACAGCATCCCTCGTTTGCAGGTCACCTACGACGTGCAGGCCGACGGCACGCTCCAGGTGACGCAGCGGATTGACTACCGGTTCAGCTCATCGGGGCGCCACGGCATCGACTTCCGCATCGCTTCGCGTGAGCGGTGGGAGAACGACCCCAGCAAGGACGTCGTCCACGACATCTCCCGCATCACCGTCGACAGCCCCAGCGGGGCTCCTGCGACGTTCACCCGCGAGGACGTGCGCCGAGGATCCGTTGGCTCCGTGGACCTGAGGATCGGGGACCCTGCGCAGACAATCCAGGGGCTGGAGGCCACCTACGAGATCTCCTACGAGATCCGGGGTGCGCTGCGCAGCTTCAACGACGTGCCACAACTCTTCTGGGACGTCAACGGCGGTGATGATCCAGCCATCGGCGAATTCTCGATCCGGGTCAGTGCCCCGGGCGGGGTGCAGCGGGCGCGGTGCCTCGTTGGTCAGTTGTCGTGCGCCGTGGACGTCGCCGACGGTGTGGCCCTGCTGTCCGGGCGGGACGTCCCCACCGGGGCGAACCTGTCCGTCGTGGCCTCGTTCGACCCGGGGGCCGTGTCGGTGCCCGCAGTAGTCCTGGAACCCAGCCGCAGCGTGCCCGACACGTCCGTCACGGTGCTCTCGGTCGCCGCGGGCGGCGCCGCACTGGGCGCGGCGGCACTCATTGTCGTCCTCCTCGGCTCCGTGAGGTTCGGCAGGAACCGTCGATGGGCCGGCGTCGCGCCCGGCCTGACCGCGGCCGCCGGTCAGCCCGTGCGGCCGGCCCGGCGTGACGACGTCGTGCCCGTGAGCTTCGAGCCGCCTGACTGCACCCTGCAGGACGCGGGGCTGTTCCTCGATGGCCGCTCCTCGCCCCGCCACACGGCGGCGCTGCTCGTGAACATGGCTGTCCAGGGTGCCGTCCAGATCCAGTCGAAGCCGCTGAAGGTCGTCGGGATCACGGCCAGGCCCTTGACGGACCCCCTCGAGAGGGAGGTGTACGGGGACGCGACACTGACCGATGCGGAGCTGCGGACTGCCGCGCTGCGGCGCATGAACTGGAAGGTGGCCCGCCACCAGCGGACGCTCCTGGAGGACCGTTCCCTGTTCGCCGTCGATGGCGGGCGGCTGGGACGGTTCGGGCGTCGGGCCCTCGTGTGTGTCTTCGTCCTGGCCGTGGTGGCAATGGTTCCCGTGACCTGGGCGCTTGCCCCCGCCCGGCTGGGCCCCTACGGCGTTCCCATCGTCGTCGCCGCGGTTGCCGGGTGCGGTCTGGGGCTTGCACTGATGCGACGACACCCGGCGCGCAGGGCGCTGGAGCCGGGCGGCACGGCGATGCGGGACCAGGTGCGGGGTTTCCGTGACTACATCGCCACGGCAGAGGCCAACCAGCTGAACTTCGAGGCGGACAGGGACATCCACCGGCGTTACCTGCCGTGGGCCGTGCTGTTCGGCCTCACCGAGCGCTGGACCAAGGTCTGCGAGCAACTGGCCGCCGGGGGGAGGATCCCCTCGCTCGACACGTCGTACTGGTTGGGATCGGGATCCGCTGCCTCCATGGCTTCGGGGATGGCGGGCCTGTCCGGCCGGCTGAGCTCCGCGGGCACCGCCTCGCGCTTCACCGCCCCGCCGACATCACCGTCGTCGTCCCCGGACTTCTTCTCCGGCGGCGGATCCGGCGGGTCCTCCGGGTTCTCCAGCGGCGCCTCGGGTGGCGGTGGCGGGGGAGGAACGAGCATCAGCAGCTGGTGAGCCTCCGGCAGGCTTGCGGGCCGCGGTGCTGTGGCTAGGGTGGGGTGATCGACCCGCTTCACCCCCGAGCCACCAGGAGCATTCCATGACCCGCGCCCTCATCGTCGTCGACGTCCAGAACGATTTCTGCGAGGGCGGTTCGCTGGCCGTCACCGGCGGGGCCGCGGTGGCCGAGGCCGTCGACGACCTGCTGGCCGAGGAGCACGGCTACGACATGGTAGTGGCCACCCGGGACCACCACATCGACCCCGGTGCCCACTTCAGCGATCAGCCCGACTTCGTCGACACCTGGCCGCCGCACTGCGTGGTGGGCACCCCCGGCGCCGAGTTCCACCCCAACCTGGGGTTCCGCGACTTCGACGCCATCTTCGACAAGGGCGAGTACTCCGCCGCCTACTCCGGCTTCGAGGGCTCAGACCACGGCAGGGATGACGTCAGCCTTGAGGACTTCCTCAAGGAGCACGGGGTCACCGAGGTGGACGTGTGCGGCATCGCCACCGACCACTGCGTGAAGGCCACGGCCCGCGACGCGTTCGAGGCCGGCTTCGACACCACCGTCCTGCTCGGCCTGACAGCCGCCGTCACCCCGGCCAGCGTGGACGCCCTCGTCGACGAGTGGAGCGACACGGGCATCTGTGTCCCAGGACTGAATTCGGGACCCCAGCGGCGGTCACATCAGTCGCCGGTGTCGAACACCTCGGCGAGGTCGTAGGCGATCGCCTTGTCCACCTGGTCCAGGAGGCAGGAGGCGGGGTCGCGGTCGGGGCGGAAGCGCAGGAAGCTGACGGCGTGGCGGAACCGCTGGCCCTCCAGTTGGTCGAAGGCCACCTCCACCACAAGGGCCGGCTCCAGGGGCACGAAGCTGGCGTCCGTCTCCGACGAGAACCGGGAGCGGGTCGACTGCAGCGCGGGCTCGATCTCGGCGGTGACGAGCGGCGCCAGATCGGTGATGAGCTGTCGGCGCATCTGCAGCGGGAATCCGACGATGCCACCCACCCGCGCCAGCGACCCGTTGCCGTCGTACATGCCCAGCAGGAGTGAGCCGACGCCGTCGCCGTTCTTCGCCACGCGGTAGCCCACGACGACGGCCTCCGCGGTGCGCTTGTGCTTGGTCTTGAGCATGCTGCGCTTGCCCTGCATGTAGAGGCCGTCGACGGCCTTGGAGACCACCCCGTCCAGCCCGGCACCCTCGAAGCGATCGAACCAGTCCCGGGCGATGGCGGGGTCGCGGGTGTAGACGCTGAGGTGCAGCGACGGATGTGGATTTGGCGTGAACAGTGACTCCAGCACGCGGCGGCGTGCCTCCCACGGCTGGCCCGTCAGGTCGTCGTCGCCGAGCGCCAGGACGTCGAAGCACACGAGCTCGGCGGGTGTCTCTGCGGCGAGTCTGGTGATCCTGCTCTCGGCCGGGTGGATGCGCTGGGACAGCAGGTCCCACGACAGGTGCTGGGCCCCCGGTTCGCCGGCACGCACGATGATTTCGCCGTCGAGGATGCAGCGCTCCGGCAGGGTGGCCATGGCGGGCACCAGCTCGGGGAAGTAGCGCGTCAGGGGCTTCTTGCCGCGGCTGCCCAGGATGATGTCGTCGCCGTCCCGGGAGACGATGCACCGGAATCCGTCCCACTTGGGTTCGTGGATGAAACGCCCCGTCGGGATGGTGTCGACGGACTTCGCCAGCATCGGCGCGATGGGCAGCTCCAGGGGCAACATGGGCCTCATCGTCGCACGGTGGCGACGTGCAGGGTGAGGCTTTGGCCGGGCCTGGCCTGCGCGACACGGTCGCAGGAGGCGTCGTCGAGTACGGCGACGACGGGGTACCCGCCGGTCACGGGGTGGTCGGCCAGGAACACCACGGGATGCCCTGAGCCGGGCAACTGCACTGCTCCACGCACCATCGGGGCGCTGGGCAGTTCGGCGCCGACCAACCCCGGTTGCCGGGGGAGGGCCGCACCCAGCAGCCGCACGCCCACCCGATCCGAATCGGGGGACACGCGCCACGCCGTGCCGTCCAGCCCTGAGGATCCGTGCAGGAGCCAGTCCACCTGCGGTCCCGGCTGTGACGTGACGTGCAGCAGGCCGGACGAGGGGCGATGTGCGGGGGCGGCGTCGATGGTGGGCCGTACGGGGTGATGCCCCACCGGCAGCACCATTCCGGGCCGCAGCGGTTCGGGGCCGAGCCCGGACAGCGTGTCCCGGGACCTGGAGCCCAGCACCTGATCGACGGTCACGCCACCGGAGACGGCCACATAGGTGCGGAGGCCGGCGGTGCTCCACCCCAGCACCAACCTTTGCCCGGCCCGCAGCGGTACGGGGGCTGCCCAGTCAACGGTCCGCCCGTCCACACGGGCGTTGCAGTCGGCTCCCGTCAGCGCCACCCATACAGGCTCTGTGGCCACCACTTCCAGGCCGCCGAGCAGCACCTCGATGGTGGCGTCGCCGGCGTCGTTGCCCAGCAGGGCGTTGGCCAACCGGTGCGACTCCCTGTCAGCGGCGCCCGAGGGAGTGACGCCCACGTGCATCCAGCCGGGGCGGCCCAGGTCCTGGATGGTGGACAGGGGTCCCGGGGCCGCGACGATCAGACTCACGTCAACGCCCGGAAGAGAACGCGCATGCCCGGTCGCAGGAGGGCGGGCTGCTCGCGGCAGACGTCCCACAGCGTGGCGCTGGTGCGTCCGAGGAGCTGCCAGCCGCCGGGGGAGCGGCGTGGGTACACGGCGCTGTATCCGTCGGCCAGCGCCACGGCTCCGGCCGGCACGGTGGTGCGCGGGCGCTCCCTGCGCCCGACGCGCAGCCTCGGGTCACCGTCGGCCAGGTAGGCGAAGCCGGGGGCGAATCCGCCGAAGGCGACGGTCCAGGGGGTACCCGCGTGGGCCGCCACCACCTCGTCCACGTCGAGACCGCAGGCCCGCGCCACCGCCTCCAGGTCCGGGCCGTCGTAGGTGACGGGGATCTCGACGACGTCCCCCATCGGCGCTGGCTGTGGCGGCAGGTCCGTCAGAGCATCCAGGGGGGCGCGCAGGGCGGTGGCGGCTGCAGAGGAAGCGGCGGTCACCATGACGGTCCTGGCGGCGGGCACCACGTCGACGATCGGCGTCCACGCACCACCGCCCTCGGCGCGCAGCAGGCGCAGCGCCGCGTCCACGGATCGCACCTCGGCGGCGTCCGCCAACTCCAGCAGCCACGCGCGCTGACCGTAGGCAACGACCCTCATGCGAACGCGGCCACTTCGACGCCGGCCGCCTCCAGGCCGGCGCGGACAGCGGTGGCGAGGCGGACGGCTCCGGGGGTGTCGCCGTGCAGGCAGATCGAGTCGACGGCCGCCTCGATGGCGGAGCCGTCGGCGGCCACCACCCGGTGCTGCGTGGCCATCATCAGCGCCTGCGCCACCACCTGCTCGACGTCGTGCAGGACCGCACCGGGGTGGCCCCGGGGGACCAACGTGCCGTCACCCAGGTAGGCGCGGTCCGCGAATCCCTCGGTCACCGGTCGGAGCCCTGCGTCCCGGGCCAGGTCCAGGAACAGGGAGTGGGGTGGCCCCAGCACGGGCAGTCCGGGGCCGAACTGCGCCACAGCAGCCACCACAGCCGCCGCATGCCCGTGGTCGCTCACCATGGCGTGGTAGAGCGCCCCGTGTGGCTTCACATAATCGACGGTGACCCCGACCTGGGCCGTCACCGCCTCGAGCGCCCGCATCTGCCGCAGCACTTGCTTCTCCAGATCCGCGGGTGACACCTCCACGGCGACACGCCCGAAGTGGGCGCGGTCGACGTACGAGGGATGCGCCCCGATGCTTACGCCGCGTCGGCGGGCAAGGTGACTGGTTGCCAGCATCGACGCCTCGTCCCCGGCGTGTCCGCCGCAGGCCACCGACCCCGACGAAACCACGGCCAGCATGGCGTCGTCGTCGCCGCAGCCCTCCCCGAGGTCGGCGTTTAGGTCGATGCGCATGGCTCCAAGCCTAAGCCTCGATCCACCGACGAGTTGGATGGGTTGAGCGCGCCGTGGAATCACGCACCGCGACACTGACCGAAACAGCTACCCAGCGCTCATGATCGCAAGTTGATCGGTGGATCGTGGGTAAGATTCAGGTCGACTATGACGTGTTCCCAATATCCTCCTGTGAGGTGTCATATCGGGTGAGTGAGGAACGTATACAAGATGTGAATGCACCCAGCGATGAGTTGTTCCGTCAGCTCTATGACAGCACCTCGCGTCGCGTCTATGCCTATCTACGGCGCCACGCGGATCATGATATGGCTGAGTCGGTGCTGGCTGAGGCCTACGTGCAGGCGTGGCGTCATCTGGCTTCTTTGGACAAGGACCCCATGGGCTGGCTGATAGTGACGGCGAAGCGCATCCTTGTGGACCACCATCGTGCGCAGCAGCGCCGCGACAGGCTGGCCGATGAGGTGTTCGCCGTTTCTCGTGGCCGCCACCCCGAGGCAATGGCCAACTCGGTGGTCAACCGGCAGGTCCTCCTCGATGCTTTGCGTCGACTCAGCGACGAAGAGCGCGAGGCCCTGCTCATGATCGGCTGGGACGGTCTGGACCACACCAACGCCGCCAAAGTGGCGGGGTGTTCGACGGCTGCATTCACGAAACGCCTCTCACGGGCCCGCCAACGGCTCACCCAACTGATCGAAGCATCCACGGCCGCACCCGCGTTGCGACCAGTCCCGAGAAGGGTATGACTGACATGCGCGATATTGAATCGATACGGCCCAGCGATGAGGCCATCGATGCCGAGTTCGACGCCCAGCGCCGAGAATCGGTGTTCCAAGAGGTGTTGCAGGCACGCACGGGTATGGCGTCGATCGGCCCCAGCCGACGTCGCTGGCCAGCCGTCGCCGCCGCAGCAACGGGACTCGTGGTGCTGGGTCTGGCGGTGCAAGCGGTCGCGCCCCGCGGCGAGCCCGTTGCCGAGCCACCGCTGGTGACTTCAGCTGCCAGTAGCACGCCTTCGCTCACCACACCAAAGAACCCGTCACTTGGCCACGGCTCGGCAGCTGCCATGTTGGGACCGGTTGCCGTCGCGGCCGCCGGTGCGTCGGCGGCTGAGACCGGCACTTTCGTGCATGTAGTGAGGGTGGAGGAACAACAGGACGGCGCCGGCCAGGGCTCATCCGAGGTGCCGGTGACAGCGGACTCGAGCGTCACGCATGACGATTACATTGACGCTGAAGGCTGGTTGTGGAGCCGGCGCAGCGGTGACCAGAACTTCTGGTTGCTGACCGAACAGGACCTAGGGACGATCACCTCGCTGCCCTCGGAGCCCGACGCGTTGGATGCCGCTTTGAGGTCGGGCACCGGCAACAACAGTGGCGACGAGAGGGTGTTCAAGGGGGTCGACGAGATCCTGCGCACCGAAATTGCTCCACCGGCGCTGCGCTCAGCCGCTATCACCGTCCTGCAGCGCATTGCGGAACAACCCCAAGTCGTGGAGACAACCAAGGATGGGGAAACAGCAACACCTACGGTGGTCGTGTCGACTATAAACCTCGACGGCGCCGCGGGAACGGGATATCGGGCTGCGATGACTGACCCGACTTCGCGTCCCGGCGTGGAGTATTGGTTGGTCCTGGACGCCAGCGGCCAGATCGTTGGATCGGGAGTCACTAGTCAGACGCCTTCTTCAGCAGCAAGATCACTACCAGGGAATGGGTGGACGCACTGCCGCCCGACTTCGTCGAAGTCCTCGGCACCGATCATGTCCAGCGGGATATCGACGGCTGAGACCTGACCGTGACCAACGGGGTGGATGACTGTGGCAAACAAGAGAACTCGCTCCCAGACCTCACCCTTTGCCTGCGACGAACTGATCCCGCTCGCCTTCATAGAACAGACTATTGGGCCCCGGTTCCTGAAAGCAGGCGGTTCGGGCTTCGGCTCCTTGTGAATCTTCTACGTTAGCGGTTGCGATTCTCAGCACCACTCCTCGTGTCGAGGATGCCCGCAAGTCGCGCCGAGCATCGAGGAGGATCTGCCGGGTTGACGACCCAGTTGGTTATTTCTTCGAGGCGGCGGCCACGAGAAACGGCGAACACTTCCGGGCGTGCAGTCTTGGCCTTGCAGCACCCCGGTGTGTCCAGCCCCGGCCCGTCAGATTCAGGTCGTCTATGACATGTTCCCATCATTCTTCTGTGAGGTGTCATATCAAGTGAATGACGAACGTATACAAGGTGTGAACGCACTCAACGCGCCAGCCCGTCCCCACCACTGCAAGCTTCACAGGACCAGACTGCAGCCCACCTGCTTCCATACCGAACTCGCAGTTCCTATCGCAACCATTTCACTGCCCGCGGACCGGGGCCACTGCTTCGCCAGTTCAGTTTCATCTCATTCTCCCCACCGCTCCGAGACCCTCAGTGCGACGCCTTCTCTTTTTCCCATTCGGCCCTCTTGGAATGGCTGAACCGCGGTATTGCCGTCATGCATCACTATTCAAATTAGAAAGGTTTCCACATGTTCAAGCGCGCTCTTCACGTCCTCATGGCCGTCATCCTCGGCGCCACCCTGGGCCTCGCTGCGTTGCCGCAGGAAGCCCGGGCACTGGAACCGACGCTGTACAACCAGCCCGGCGACCACTTCGTCAACGGCCGGTACTGGCGTACCACCTGCGACATGTACTCCTCCAACGTGGTTCGTTGCCGCACGGAGATCTTCGCCACCAAGGTGGTCAAGTACGCAGGCAACTACTACAACCACAACGGCTGGGTGTTCAACAACCTCACGTACCTCCCCTCCGACGAGGGGCAGTGGGCCGGCAACCCTCTGGCCACCAGCAACGACGCCTGGTACGCCGCGGACGGCCGCAGGTGGAAGACCGAGTGCAACACCCCCGCCACCGGACAGGGCGGCTGCCGCTCCTACGCCTTCGTCTCTGACGTGGTGAACGAGGGTGGCAAGTTCTTCCGCAAGAGCAGCTGGGTGCTCAACAACA
>JBDSRF010000123.1:0-16572 GCA_039929445.1 Arachnia sp.
GCGGCGATCCGGACCAGCAGATCCACGCTCGCCTTCGTGATGGCGTACACGCCGGCGCCGGCACCTGCCATCCTGCCCAGTTCGGACCCGATGGCGATGAAGCTCCCTCCCCTGGCCATGACGGGCAGCGCGGCCTTCATGGACAGCCACATCCCCACCGTGTTCACCGCGAGCAAACGCTGAACGACGTCCAACTCGTAGGTGTCCAGCGTTGTCATGCGGTGGTCTGTGATGCCTGGCACGGCGATGCCTGCGTTGGCGACGAACACGTCGAGCCGGCCGAACTGCTTCATGGTGGCTCTCACCAGTTCGGTCAGTTGATCCTCACGTGTGACGTCGGTGGGCACCACCTCCACGCGATCAGCGCCAGCGTCTCGACACTGCGCTGCGACCCTGTCCAGATCCGCGACGGTGCGGGCCGCCAGCACCACCGAGGCCCCCTCCTGGGCGAATCCGATGGCCATGGCCTCACCGAGACCTCGACTGGCCCCCGTGACCACCGTCACCTTGCCTTCAAGCCTGCCCATCACTCGGCCTCCCCGTC
Source organism: Arachnia sp. (assembly GCA_039929445.1). GTDB lineage: Bacteria > Actinomycetota > Actinomycetes > Propionibacteriales > Propionibacteriaceae > Arachnia. Next base: position 545 of record JBDSRF010000123.1, read on the forward strand.
TATCGCAATGGAGATCATTTTAGTCCTGGCCCACACGCGAGATCCGTAAGCGCAGCGGAGTCACGGCCTGGCTCCCGTTGCCTCTGCGAGGGCGCCGGTCAGGATCTCTGCAGCCCTCGCGGGCTCCTCTTCGGCCTGGAGTCGGCTGGCGATGTGCCCGTCGGGGCGGATCAGGACAGCCTGGCCTCCGCTGAGCTCGTACACATCGGCGAACGCCTGACTCTCCAGCAGGGAGACACTCAGGGGCACACCGGTTTGCGCGGCGACGGTCGGTGCGGCGGATTCCCAGACCCGACCTGCGGCAGTCGTCAGCACGGCGAAGCCCGGACCGAGGAGATCCAGTGTGGATCGACCACGGCCACCGTCGAGCCACGCGTGCGGGGCTCGGCTGCCGGCCCGGGCGGTAGGGATGTAGGGGCCCGCGAGGCCGTCGATCAGCGAATCGGGACTGCCATAGACGTAACCCATGTCCAGCATCCGTAGATCAATGGCCGCCGAACCCGGGGTCTCCCGTAGACGCCACAGTTCCCTTGTCGCCTCGGTGGTCACCTTCGCGACCGGTCGCCTCTCGGATTCGTAACTCGACAGCAGCCCCGGGCCGCCCCATCCCTGCAGCATCGCCGCGAGCTTCCACGTCAGGTTGTGGGTGTCTGCCATGGCGGAGCTGATGCCCGTCGCCCCGGCCGGGGGGACACGGTGCGCCGCGTCTCCCACCAGGAAGATCGGACCGTCCGCGAAGCGGTCGGTGAGCTGGGCCGCCGCTGTCCAGAGCCAGTCGGAGATCACTTCTGGGTGCAGAGTCGGCAGGCCCAGAGAGAGTCGCACACGGTCCAGGGCGTTCCCGGGGTCGCCCTCCTCCAGAGGCCAGACCATCACCCAGCGATGGTCCGCGTGCGTGCGCAGCAGGATCCCCTGCGTGGCAGTGAGCAGAATCATGGCAGGCGGCGGATCGGGCATCCACTGTGTCAGGTCGGCCCGGAAGCACACCACGCGGTTGGAACCGAGGTCATCCGGGCCCTCGGGTACGGCTCCCATGCACTCGCGGACGCGACTGCGCCACCCGTCGGCCCCGATGACGTAGCGGCAGGTGGCGGTGAGGGTGGAACCGCTGGTGCGGTCGAGAAGCGTGGCTTTGACGCCGGAATCCGTGACCTCGTAGCTGAGTAACTCGGTGCCGAGGTGGAGGGGCACACCAACCACCGCGGCACGGTCACGCAGCACACCCTCGAACACATCCTGGGAGATGGCTATCCCCTCGCACGGACTCACCTCGGTCAGCGCGGCGCCGCCGGTGGTGACTTCCCTCGTGGGGGCAGACGGCAGATCAGCGCGCATGTCGAACCGCGGGGCGATGATCAGCTCGGCTGCACGCATGTTGTTCTCAACGTCGAGTGTGCGCAGAATCTCCACGGCCCGGGCGTGGATGCCGCGAGCCTTGGGCATTGACGAGATGCCCGGGTGCTTCTCCACACACTCCACGGCCACGCCCAGCCGCTTCAGCAGTAGTGCAGCTGTCAGGCCAGCCGGCCCTGCACCGACGATCAGCACCTCTGTGGTGATGTCCATCCCTACCTCCCTCGTGCAGAATTGACGTTACGCCTGATATATTCGATACGTCAATAGTCACGTGGAAAGGGTGGGTCGTGGCGACGTCACCGAAGAGGCCGTATCGGTCGGAGCTCCGCGCGGAGCAGGCCAGGCAGACCAGACGCACCATTGTCGAAGCAGCCGCGACACTCTTTGACGAACAGGGGTACGGCGCCACCACCATCGAGGCCATCGCAGCGGCCGCCGGGGTGAGCCGGAAGACGGTGTTCGACTCCGTGGGCGGCAAGGTGCAGTTGGTCAGGCTCGCCTACGACTACGCGATCGTGGGCGACGACGATGCGGTGCCACTCGGCGACCGATCCGTTGTGGCAGCCATGGAGGTGGAACCGGACGCCGCCCGCATGCTGGCCAGCCATGCCGCCATGGTGGCCCAGATCAACGCCCGCATCACGGGCGTGTGGCGGGCTCTTGAAGGCGCCGCCGCGAGTGACCCGGAGGCCCGTGAACTTCATGAGGCGCTGGCGAAACAGCGACGATCAGCAATGCGGAAGCCCGTACGGAGGCTGGTGGAACTCGGAGCACTCAGGCCTGGGGTGTCCGAGCAGGAAGCCGCCGACCTTCTGTGGGTGTTCACGGACCCGAGCCTGTATGACAAGCTCGTGCGTCAACGACGGTGGTCCAACACCCGATTCGAGACGTGGCTCACGGACTCGCTGGAGTCGAATCTGCTCCAGCGGTGACGGGTGTGGAGCCTCAGGCGTCCCGAGGCTCGCGCAGTGATTCGATGCCGTCGACAGCATCCGGGTAGGCAGCGACGATGTCCTCGATCTCGAGCCGTGGAGGCAGGTCGCTGGCGTCCTGGTGTGTGAGGAGGTAGGCGATCGTGGCACGGGCGGTCGCCTCGTCATCCGCCAACCGGCCATCGCTGGCTCCTTCCGCCTCCGCCAGAAGGATCACCACGGACGTGGCGCCGTCGAGGGATTCGACGCGGACGAGGTACTCACCGTTGTCCTGGGACACAATCTCGAACGTGCTCATCGTCGTCTCCTCATCTGGACGTGGCGTTCCGGGCGACCCTGTCCGAGCCGAGCGCAACGTTGCCTGCACCACAGAATCTATCGCCTGGTTTGCAGACCCGCTCTGTCATGACGCGTCGGACGGAGCTGACGCCCTGAGGTCCTCGGTGGCCGGTCCTTCCAACACCTTCCCGTCCGGGGCGAAACGTGATCCGTGGAGCGGGCAGTCCCAGGACTTCTCCGCGTCGTTCCAGTGCACGATTCCTCCCATGTGGGTGCACACCCCGGACACCTGACAGGTCTTCCCGTCCACCGTCGAGCGTGCGACGGGAGAAGCGCCGCTGCGACCCACCACCCCCGTGCCTTCCGCGGGGGCGCCGTCGGGGAGCGCGTGGATCTCCGACTGCACCCAGTCCTTCATGAGATGTGTGCCAACCCCGGCCATGAGCTTGGCGGTGGAGGCCAACCCCGTGGGTTTGGTGACCCGATGGTCGAGCACGCTGGACCATTCGAGCGTGCCACCCATGATCTGGGTGCTGAGGGACAGGGCGGCGGCGACGGCATTGGTCATGCCCCACTTGTTGTAGCCGGTGCCCATCCAGATGTTTCCATGGCCGCGGGGCATCTTGCCGATGAACGGGACACGGTTGAGCGACTGGTAGTCCTGCGACGACCAGGCATGGGTGCGCTCGGCGCCGGGGAAGTGCTCGTGCGTCCATGCTTCCAGCCCGTCGACGGCCGCCTGCGTGGAGTCGGAGCGCCCCACCACGTGCCCGTTGCCGCCAACGAGCAGCAGTTCCTCGTCGCCGGTCGGTGCGGTGCGCAGACTTCGCGTCGGCTCCTCCGCGTTGAGGTACATACCCCGGGGCAAGGACTCCGGTGAACCAAGCACCCGGAAAGCCACTGCATACGAGCGCAACGGCGTCAGCTTGGCGAAGTAGCCGCCGCGGTCGAGAACCGGGAAGCCGGTGCACAGAACGAGGTGGTCGGCGGTGACATCACCGCGCGAGGTCTCCACCGTCAATGGTGTGTGGGCACCCTTGGAGCCGGTCACCCTCACGTTCTCGATGATGACACCGCCGCGCTCCCGCAGTTCGTCCGCCATGGCGCCAAGGACCTCCATCGGCTGGAACTGGGCCTGGCCCGCCAGCATGATGGCGCCGCTCACAGCAAAGGGCAGTTCGGTCTCATCGGACCACGTGGCTTCCAGTCCGGCTTCCAGAGCCGCCTCGAGTTCCTTCCTGAGGGTCGAGGCCCCATCGGGGGTCGTGGCATAGGTATAGGCGTCCCGCTGCTGGACGGCCACGGCCCTCTCGCCCAGGAACTGCAGCAGCCACTCCTGCGCCTGGCGGTTGCCGTCGACATAGGCGCGCAGAACCTTGTCGGAGTGGAAATGGCGGATCTGGTGGAGGACGGTGCCCTGCAACAGGGACAGTTTTCCCGTCGTGTTGCCGGTGGTGACGGCACCCACGAATCGGGCCTCGAGCACCGCGACGCGGTGTCCCGCTCGGGCGAGCAGGACGGCGGTGGCGAGTCCGGTGAGGCCGGCCCCGGCGACAACGCTGTCGTAGTGCGTGCCCTCGACGAATTCATCCGGGGACGGTGGAAGTGCGTGGGTTGCCAACCAGAGGGATTCCATGACCCATCATCCCCCGGACCGGAGGGCGGGAAGCATGGATTCGGATATTCTTGTGGCTCCTGCCAGACGGCACCCGACATCCCCTGCCCCGTCAGCCGGTCGCTAGTGTCGCCATGGTGGGGGTGTGGTCCCACCGCAAGGCCTCAGTCAGATGTGGTGGGGCCCGGCTGCTCCAGCGCGAAGAGTCCCGTGATCTCCACGCCAGCGTCCCGCTCGGCTGACAGGATGAAGCGTATGAAGTCAGGCGTGCGTTGGGTCGTCAGGGTGCTCCTGGCGGCCTGCCTCCCGGTGACGATGGGTCTGGTCTCCGGCTGTGCACCCGCTGCCCCCGACCTCGCCCTTCTGGCGGAGCCCCACGCAACGGTGATGGCGGCCGAGATCGACGGCGACCTCCGCATCGACGCCGATGGCTGCGTTTTTGTGGGGGAGTGGTTCGTCGTCTGGCCCAAGGGGGCGCAACGCCTCCCGGAGGGCGTAGAGGTGGACGGAGACCAGTTCAGCGTCGGCGACAAGGTCCATGGGTCCGGCGGATACGTGGACCAGGAGTGGGCCGGCGGGATGATCGATGGGCCCACCAAGGCCGAGATGGAGCGCTGCACCTGCCCGGGTGATCAAGTGGCGCTGCTGATGCTGATCCAATAAATCGCGTGCGTGGACGCGGCCGATGCGGCGGCAGGCCGCGATCCGTGCCGTCTGGTCAGCGCTTCCGGTAGAGGTTTTTCGTCTGGTACACCGGCTCGCTGGTGACAAGGACGCCGAGGTTGCGGAGAATTCCGCGGTCCACCGGTCCGAGGATGACGGCGGAGTGGGCGTCGCATCCGCGCAGGTGCTGCAGCTCGGCGAGGGCTCGCTTCGCGAGGGGATCGGCGTTGGCGCTGACGGCGAGCGCGATGAGGACCTCATCGGTGTGGAGCCGGGGGTTCTTGCTGCCGAGATGCTGGGTCTTGAGCTCCTGGATGGGCTCGATGGCCTCGGGGGAGAGCAGTTTGACGGACGGGTCGATGCCGGCCAGCGTTTTGAGGGCATCCAGGAGCATGGCGGAGCAGGCACCCAGCAGCGGGGAGGTCTTTCCGGTGATGATGCGGCCGTCAGCTAGTTCGATGGCGGCGGCAGGCGCCTGGGTGCGCTTGGCCACCTTCAGTGCTGGCTCGACGACGGCCCTGTCCTGCCTACTGATGCCCAGTGAGCTCATGAGTAGCGCGATCCGGTCGGACTCGTCAGGCTCCAACTGGTCGCGCTTTTCCTCGACGAGCGCGGCGAACCACCGACGGATGACCTCCTGTTTGGAGGCCTCCCGGCACACCTCGTCGTCGGATATGCAGGTGCCGACCATGTTCACCCCCATGTCGGTGGTGGACTTGTACGGGGATGCGCCGAGGATCCGCTCGAACATCAGGTTCAGCACCGGGAAGATCTCCACGTCCCGGTTGTAGTTGATGGCCTGCTTGCCGTAGGCGGCGAGGTGGTACGGGTCGATCATGTTCACATCGTCAAGGTCGGCCGTGGCAGCCTCGTAGGCGATGTTGATGGGATGGTCCAGCGGAAGGTTCCAGATGGGGAAGGTCTCGAACTTGGCGTAGCCGGAGCTGATCCCGCGGGCGTGGTCGTGGTACATCTGCGAGAGGCAGGTGGCCATCTTGCCGCTGCCCGGCCCCGGCCCGGTGACCACGACGACGTCGCGGGTGGTCTCCACGTAGTCGTTCTTGCCGTAGCCCTGGTCGCTGACGATGTGGGCGATGTCGTTGGGGTAGCCCTTGATGGGGTAGTGGCGGTACACCTTCAGCCCCAGTTTCTCGAGCTTGCGCTTGAAGGCCCGGGCGTTGCCGTTGTCCTCCGTCATGCGGGAGATGACGACGCTGCCCACGTACAGGCCGTGCTCCCTGAACCCGTCGACGAGGCGCAGGACGTCCTCGTCGTAGGAGATGCCGTGGTCGGCCCGCATCTTGTTGCGAGCCAGGTCACGCGCACTCACAGCGATGACGATCTCGAGGTCATCCCTGAGTTCGGAGAGCATCGCGATCTTGTTGTCCGGGGTGAAGCCGGGCAGCACGCGCGATGCGTGGAGGTCGTCGAACAGCTTGCCGCCGAGTTCGAGGTAGAGCTTGCCGCCGAACTGCTTGCGTCGGGCGTCGATGTGGTGCGACTGCAGCGCGAGGTATTTCTCGCGGTCGAACCCGATCCTGTGCATGCTGTTCCTCCCGGTCCCAGCGGATCATACCGACCAGCCCGGCGCCACGGGGCACGGGACTGACGGCCCGGCGCCGATCAGGGCTCCGCGCAACCACCAGTGGGGGACGTCAGACGTGCATCACGCCTCGTGAGCCGGGTTGCGGCAATTGGCAGATAGCGGGCGTGTGGCGAGGCCCTCCGGAGTCACCAACCCGTACTCTGGGGCCGAAGTGCTGCTCCGCAGCATCCCCCCGTCGCAAAGGTTCGGCTGTGTCGCTGTTCTCCCCCCGCCGTCTGGGTGCCGTGATGGCACCACTTCTCCTGCTGTCCGTGGTCGCCTGTGCACCGGCTCCGCTCGCGCTCCCCGAGCCAAGCGTGGAGCGGTCGACGGAACCGACCTCAACTGCCGTGCAGATCACGACCCCGCAGGTCGATGACAGCGCCGGCCCGTCGCCGACGGCCACCACTAGCGCGGATCCGGTGCCCGTGGGCTCTGAGGACAGGGGCGTCAGCCCCAGCATGACCGAGCCGGTCACCAGCGTCACACCGTCGGTGACCCTCCTGCCGGCCGCCATCCTGAAGCCGGGCGACAGCGGAGACGACGTGCGTGACCTCCAGCATCGACTGCTGCAACTCCAGTGGTACGAGGGCAGCATCACGGAGAACTTCGGGGAGAAGACCCAGCTCGCTGTGGAGGGGTTCCAGGCCAAGCGTCGGCTGCCGACACTCGGTTTCGTTGATGAGGCGACCCTGGACAAACTCGTCGGAATGACGAGGACACCCACCCGTGACGAGATGTTCAACGTGCTCAAGCCGGGCCCGGCACTGCTGGCGTCGGGTGCCAAGGGCGAAGGGGTGAAGGACCTTCAGGCTCGACTGAAGCAGATCGCCTGGTACAGCGCGCCAGTCGACGGTGTCTACGGCACGCAGACGATCGAGGCTGTCACGGGCTTCCAGGGCAAGCGGGATATTCCGGTGACGGGCGAGGTGGACCAGCGCACGCTCGACCGTTTGCTCGCCATGACCCGGACACCCACCACCGACGAACTCAACAACGTGGCGCCGAAACCGAAACCCCAGGGCATGACCCTGGACGACCGATGCCTGACAGGGCGGGTGGTGTGCATCTCCAAGAAGCAGCGGAAGCTGGCGTGGGTCGTCGACGGGCAGGTCAAGCTGACCATGGATGTGCGCTTCGGCTCGGAGTTGACTCCCACCCGCAACGGGGCGTTCTCAGTGAATTGGAAGTCGAAGAACCATGTCTCCAGCCTGTACAAGACCGCCATGCCCTACGCGCTGTTCTTCTCCGGTGGGCAGGCTGTGCACTTCTCCGCGGACTTCGCAGCCAGGGGATACAACGGGTCCTCACACGGATGCGTCAACGTGCGCAACAAGGACGCTGTCTCGGCACTGTTCGACGCCACCGCGGCGGGGGACACCGTGATCGTCTACCCGGGATGACCCGGGGGCAAGCACAGACCTCGGTCTGATCCTCATCAAGCCGGGCGTCGACTATCGTCGTCATCGGCGCACACGCACTGCGGAAGGTTGCTCGTGAACATTGCTCTGGCCATTGGACTGCAGGTCATTGGGTCATTCCTCTTTGCCAGTGGAGCGACTCTGCAGCACCTCGGCGTCAAGAGCACCTTCGACCCCTCCGGCACGACCTCGTCGAACCGACTCAGCCTGGGCGGCATGCTTCGCCTCTTCAAGATCCCGAAGTGGCTCCTCGGGCTGGTGTTCGTTTTCAGCGGCGCGGCGCTGCACCTCTTTGCGCTCAGCATGGCGCCGGTGGCCGTCGTGCAGCCCGTCGGAATCCTCGCGGTGCCGTGGTCGGTCCTGCTGGCGGCCAGGATCCACGGGCACAAGGTGCCCGCCAGGATCTGGAGGGCAGTGTCCGTGACCGTTCTGGGTGTGATGGGCTTCACAGTCTTCTCGTCGCTGTTCGCCAGGGGGGACAGGCCGTTCGAGTTCGCCCCCATCTTCATCTCGTTCGTCGTGGTGCTCGTGCTGTGCGCGGTCCTTTCGGCGTTCGCGCTGAAGGCCCCGGGCTGGTCGAAGGCCATGTTGTGGTCATCCGTGGGGGCGATCTTCTACGGTCTGGCCTCCGGCATGATGAAGGCCGCCATGAACCTCGTCCAGACCCACGGATTCTCCCTGACCCATTGGCGGGTCCTGGCCGTGATCGGCTTCATGCTCGCCTGCTACGTCCTGGGCGTGTGGATGATCCAGCAGGGCTACGCCTCCGGACCTGCCGAGATCACCGTCGGCACCATGACGACGGTGGATCCGTTCGTTGCCGTCGTCTTCGGGTTGGCGGTTCTCGGCGAGGGATATGGCATGGGCATCGGGCCCGGGATCGGCATGGTCGTCTCCGGTGCGGTGGCTGTCTACGGCGTCGTCCTGCTCTCCCGCGACCACCCCGACGCGGTGGAGGAACGCAGGCAGGCCGCGGACGACGCCGCGCAGGCACTCGCGGCCGCCCACGCACTGAAGATGGGCGAGCGCTCCACGGCGGACCAGCGGAACGGATCAGCCGGGGATGGGCAACGCCGTCAGAGCGGCACCGAAGCCTGACGCGAGCACCAACGTGCTCTGCGCCCGCACCACCGCGAACTCCGCGGTGCCCGTGAAGGGCTTTCCGGACGCGGCAACGGCCAGCTCGTAGTTGGAGGGGTCCGCCACTTCCAGCGAGTCGTTGGTGAACATGTACAGCGAGAAGCTGCGTTCGCCCTGCCCCTCGTTCAACGTGATCCGGTACTCGACGCGCAGGCCCGTGTCCGTCCACTCCTGGGACAGGATCTCGAACACGCCCGTGCCATTGCCCTCGAACGGGATCGACGTGCCGCCGGTGGCTGCCGGTTCCGGGCTCGCGCCCTCGCTCACGGGCGCGCTCGGTGAGGCGGAGGCCGCGGTTTCGCTGGGGGTGAAGCCGCCCGTCAGTTGCAGCACCAGCAGGAGCGCGACGATGCTCGCCACGATCCCGAAGCCCCACCAGAGGGTCTTCTTGTCGAACCTCTTTGGTGGTTCGAACTGGTCGATGCCCGGTGCCTGGGTGGGGGTGGCGGGCGCACCGAAGGGTCGGTGGGGGTCGCGGGCCTGTGCGTCCCGGTAGCTCTGGGGGCTCCACCGCGCGTCGGGCTGTGCCCACGGCGATGAGTCCGGGGGGCCGGGGCGCCCGGCACCTCCCTGAGGTGTGCCGTTGCCCTGTGGGGGACCGTTGCCTTGTGGTGGCGGCCACTGTTGGTTGCTCATGGTGCGCACCACGATACCCATGGGCGTGGTGGGTCCACCTGGATGCGCCTTCTCCACACCGCCGCCGGCACCCTGGCGATAGCGCTGCTGCTCCGACCAAGGTGCCGTGCATGAACACCGAGATCACCCGACTGCACGGCACCACCAGCGCCGACCTGCTGGCCATCCCTGTCATCATGCTGGGATTCCATCCCCGCGAATCCTGCGTCGTGTTGGGCGTGCGGGGCACCCGTGTCGAGTTCTGCGCCCGGATGGATCTCGACTGGTTCACGAACGACTTCAGGTTCGGCCAGGTGGCCGACCAACTGGCGAATGCCGTGGAACGATGCTCCGGTTGCCACGTCGCCATCCTTGCCTACACCGCGGATCCGGAGGCGGGCGCTCTCGCCGTGGAGGAACTGACGGCCGTGGTGGGTGAGGACATTGTGCTCGAGGCGCTCGTCACGAACGGCGACCTGTTCTGGCACGTCCACCCCGCGGGGCTCGTGCCCCCCGGCGGTGTCCCGCACTCCTACGGCTCGAGCAATTTCGCGGCCCAGGCCGTGTACTCCGGGGTCAACGTCGACGCCAGTCGGGAGGCGGCCGTGTTGGCGGTGCAGCCGCCACATCCCTCCTCGAGCGCTGCCCTCGCCGCGACCGTGCAGGGAGTGGCGAAGCAGTTGGCAGGCTTGAGGCCAGTGGATCGGATGGTGCTGTTGTCCCGGCACATGGGTGATCGTGACCAGTCGGGGAATGACCCCACGGAACTGGCGCTGCTGCTGCAGGAGGAAGAACTGTTCGGGGAGGTGCTCGCGCAGCTAAGCACGCGCACAGCCCAGCGTCTCCGTCCGCGCCTGGCTGCCGCGCGTCGGATAAGCGACGACGCCCTCGCCCCCAACGTGCTGGCCCTGCTGACGCTGGCGTGCTGGCTCGACGGGGAGGGAGCGCAGCAGAGCGACTGCCTCGCACAGCTCGAATCCCTGGACCCGTGGCACCCCCTCATGCGCATCCTCGCGAAAATGCATCGCAGCGCCGCGCCCCCCGGTGCGTGGGACGGCTGACCCGGGCCGCCTCGGCTGTGACTTGCCCGTAGAGTGTCGCCATGCGATTTGTGGTGTGCGGTGAGGCGTTGGTGGACATGCTCCCGGCAGAGGTGGTGTCCCCACAGGAAACCCGGTGGACGGCCCTCGCAGGGGGTGGCCCCATGAACAGTGCCGTGGCGCTCAAGCGGCTCGGCCGGGACGTGCAGTTCCTGGGGCGGCTCGGCGGGGACGCGTTCGGCCGTCAGATTGAGGGGTGGCTCGACGCCAACGACGTCGGTACCGAACTTGCTGTGCGAACGCCCGACCCCACCTCCATGGCAGTGGTGTCCCTCGATGACGAGGGCAAGGCCCAGTACACCTTCCACTTCGACGGCACCTCCAACTTCGGGTGGCAGGCATCGGAGTTCCCCACCCTCACCGACGACGACTGGCTCCACTTCGGGTCCATCGCCGCGGTGGTTGGCCCCGGGGCCAAGGCGTTGCGGGACTTCGTGGCGGGCACACGGGCCACGGTCAGCTACGACATCAACGTCCGACCCAGCGTGCAGCCGGACCGCAGCGCCTACTTCGATGCCGTCGCGGACCTCATGTCGGCCGTCGGATCCGGCGGCGGGATCGTCAAGGCCAGCGACGAGGACATCAACTGGCTCGTCGAAGACGACGATCCGCTGTCCTACGCCGAAACCTGGGCGGCCGAGTACGGGCTGTCGATGTTCGTTGTCACGCTGGGTGCAGACGGCGTGGTTGCCGTGAAGCCCGACGGCCGTCAGGTCCGGGTACCGGGACACCGGGTGGATCTAGTGGACACGGTCGGGGCTGGCGACACTTTCATGGCCGGGTTCCTCAGCGCGTACGCCGATGACCCCATGGACGTCGCGGCAGCGCTGGAGCGCGGGGCAGCCGCAGCGGCCCTGGTGTGCAGCCGGAAGGGTGCCAACCCGCCGACCGCGACGGAGCTCGAGGCCTTCCTCGCCCGCTGACGTCGTCATCGGGGCATTCCGGCGCTCGACGCTATATTGAGCGGGCGTGTGTGCGTGCGTACGCGAGATCAACCAAGGAGCATTCGTGACCCAGGACGTGGACCAGACGTCGAGAACCTTTGACCGGGTGCAGGCCCAGGAGAAGTGGCAGGCATTCTGGGAGGAGGACGAGACCTTCCGGCCGCGCGATGACGGCAGCCGCGAGCGTCGCTACGTCCTCGACATGTTCCCGTACCCGTCCGGTGACCTCCACATGGGGCACGCCGAGGCGTACGCCATGGGGGATGTGCTCTCCCGCTTCTGGCGTCTGCAGGGCTTCGACGTCATGCACCCCATTGGCTGGGACTCCTTCGGGCTTCCCGCAGAGAACGCTGCCATCAAGGCCAACACCCATCCGGCGACGTGGACGTACAACAACATCGAGACGCAGGCCCGATCCTTCCGCCGCTACGGGCTGTCGCTGGACTGGTCCCGCCGCATCCACACCTCCGACGAGGAGTACTACCGCTGGACACAGTGGCTGTTCCTGAAGTTCAGGGAGAGGGGACTCGCGTACCGCAAGAACTCGTTCGTGAACTGGTGCCCCTCCGACCAGACGGTCCTGGCCAACGAACAGGTCGTGGGTGGTTTCTGTGAGCGTTGCGGCGCCGAGGTCACCAAACGCAAGCTCAACCAGTGGTACTTCAAGATCACCGACTACGCCGAGCAGTTGCTGGACGACATGTCGCAGCTGGAAGGCGGCTGGCCCGACCACGTGCTGGCTATGCAGCGCAACTGGATCGGCCGCTCCGAAGGTGCCCACGTCCAGTTCGCGGTGGAGGGCAGGGATGAACCGATCACGGTGTTCACCACCCGTCCCGACACCCTGTTCGGTGCCACCTACATGGCTGTCGCGCCCGACGCGGCCCTGGCCTCCGAACTCGTCAGCGACGAGCAGCGACCAGCTTTCGAGGCCTACGCCGAGAAGGTGAAGAAGCAGACGGAGATCGAACGGCAGTCCACGGAGCACGCCAAGACCGGTGTTTGGCTGGGGGTGCACGCCATCAACCCCGTCAACGGTGAGCACGTGCCCATCTGGGCCGCCGACTACGTTCTGGCCGACTACGGCACGGGCGCCATCATGGCTGTGCCTGCCCACGACCAGCGCGACCTCGACTTCGCCCGCACCTACGACCTGCCCGTGGTCACCGTCCTGGACGTGGACGGAACCGACCCGTCCGAGACGGGTATCGCGACAGTCGGCGACGGCGCCTACCTCAATTCCGGACTCCTCAACGGCCTGACGGACAAGGCGTCGGGCGTTTCCCGGATCATCGAGCGCTTGCAGACGGACGGCGCCGGCACGGGCACAATCCAGTACCGGCTGCGTGACTGGCTGCTGTCGCGCCAGCGCTTCTGGGGATGCCCCATCCCGATCATCCATTGCGGCAAGTGTGGCGAGGTGGCCGTCCCCGAGGAACAACTGCCGGTCCGGCTGCCGGACATGCGGGGCTCCGCACTGTCGCCCAAGGGCACCTCCCCGTTGGCCGCCGCCACGGAGTGGGTCAACGTCGCCTGCCCCAGCTGCGGTGGAGCTGCCACCCGCGACACCGACACCATGGACACGTTCGTGGACTCGTCCTGGTACTTCTTCCGCTACTGCTCCCCCCACTACACCGACGGTCCGTTCGACCCGCAGGCGGTGGCGGACTGGATGCCCGTGGCGCAGTACGTGGGTGGCGTGGAGCATGCCATCCTGCACCTGCTCTACATGCGCTTTTTCACCAAGGTCCTGCGCGACATGGGCCTCGTGCACTTCGACGAGCCCATGCAACGCCTGCTGAACCAGGGACAGGTCATCAACGCGGGCAAGGCAATGAGCAAGTCGCTCGGCAACGGCGTTGACCTCGGCAAGGTGATCGACGAGTTCGGCGTGGACGCCGTCCGGCTCACCATGATCTTCGCCGGTCCGCCCGAGGACGACATCGACTGGGCTGACGTCTCCCCGGCGTCGTCGCTGAAGTTCCTGCAGCGGGCCTTCAGGATCGCCGCCGACGTGACGAGCGCGTCGGACGCCGACGCCGCCACCGGCGACCAGGCGCTGCGCCGCCAGACACACAAGGCCATTGCTGAGATCACAACACTGGTGGAGTCAGGCCGGTACAACGTGGCGATCGCCCGCACCATGGAACTCGTCAACGCCACCCGGAAGGCCATCGACGGGCCAGCCAGTGGCGCCGACCCGGCTGTACGGGAGGCCGCTGCCTTCGTTGCGCAGTCCCTGAGCCTGGTGGCGCCGTACGTGGCGGAGGAGATGTGGGAGACGTTGGGTCTGCCGCCGTCGATCGCGAACAGCACCTGGCCAACGGCCGATCACAGCCTCCTGGTGGAGGAGTCCGCGGTCATGGTGGTGCAGATCCAGGGCAAGATCCGCGGCAAGATTGAGGTCCCCGCCGACATCGACGAAGACCGCGCACTTGAACTGGCTCTGGCCGATCCCGGCGTGCAGCGCTCGCTCGACGGCCGCGAGGTCGTGAAGGTGATCGCCCGGCTGCCCAAGATGCTGAGCCTGGTGCCGGGGAAGTAACGCCCCAGACCGCCTGACAGGCCGCCGCCGGAAGCATATTCCGGCGGCGGTTTCTCCACATCCGGGGCGCGGGCGTGGTGGGAGATGGTGTGCGCCGACCAAGGTGGCGTGCATGAGTCCTGGCACACGATCGAGCTTCGAGGATGAACTGGCGCGGGCACGCCTGGCGTTCATCAGCGCAGGCCAGCAGCCTTTGGGTGCTCCACGACGTGCGGCGCCTCCGCCCGAGGGCCACGAGTCACCCACACCCGAAGACACGGGTGGGGACGGCGACGGGCCCGGCAGAATCGGCTCCGGCGATAGGGCAGGGGTGGGCATCCTGGGCCGGTTCACGCTCACGACGCGACAGGTCGTGGCTGTGCTGGTGCTTCTGCTGTGTGGTGTGGGGGTGACGCTCATGGCGTTGGGCCGGAGCTCCGCCAGCCAGCTTCCCATCGACGTGACGCCGACGGTGGCACAGTCCGCATCACGGCCCGCCCCGACGCCGGGCCCGAGCCCCACCCCCGCGACTCCAGTGAGGGTCCATGTTCTTGGGGCGGTGGTGTCCCCCGGGGTGGTGACGGTGCCCGGCGGGTCCATTGTCCAGGACGCGGTGCTTGCCGCCGGCGGGCTGCGCCAGGACGCCGACCCCGCGGAGCTCAACCTGGCCGCCACGCTCAGCGATGGTCAGCAGGTGATCGTGGGCACCGTCACGGACCCCAGGGGGGAGGTCAATCACCAGCCCGGGGCCACGTCAACACCGGGTTCTGCCGGTGGGCCCGTCAACCTGAATACGGCCACAGCCGCGGAGTTGGAGGAGTTGCCGGGCGTGGGTCCCGTTCTTGCGTCCGCCATCCTGGCGTGGCGGGAGGAGCATGGCCAGTTCAGTTCGGTGGCGGAGCTGCAGGAGGTCTCCGGGATCGGCCCGAAGAGTTTCGCGAAGTTGGAACCGTTGGTGACCACGTGAAACCGCAGGACTGGCGGCTGGCGCCGTTGGCCGCTGCGGCGTGGGCGGGTGCCTGGCTGGGAACCACGGGATGGCGTCCCGGCTGGGCCCCCGTAATGGCCGCCTGTGCTGCGCTGGTGGTGGTGGCCATCGGGGCAGCCACGGGAAACCGCACCTGGTTGGCGCTGACGGTGGTGGTACTGGCCCTGACGACAGCGCTGGCGGCGTTGCGGGCAGGCAGCATGCTGGAGGCCGCCCCTGCACAGTTGGCGGCGGAGTCCGCTGCGGCAACGGCAGTGGTCAAGCTCGTGGGCGAGCCGTACTCCAGGGCGGACGAGGGCCGACGACTCCAGATGGCCGTGGCACGGGCGGAGATGCGCGAACTCCGCGCCCGCGGTGTGACAATCCTCACGTCGCAGCCCATCGTCATCTTCGCCACCGGGGGTGTGGCCGACGATTTCGCCGGCGCGGCCCCGGGAGGCACCTACGAGGTTCGCGGTGTGCTGGCGCCTGCGGAACCGGGCTCACGCGAGGCGCTGGTGTTGCGCGCCCGTTCCCTGTCCGCTCAGTTGGCTCCACCGGGACCGATGGACACCCTTGTCAACGGCCTTCGCATCGGGCTGCGGGAGAGCACGGCCCACTCACCACCACTGCAGGCCGCGTTGGTGCCGTCCCTTGTGGTGGGGGACACCTCCGGCATCACCGAAGAGATGGACACCCAGTTCAAGGCCACATCCCTGTCGCACCTGATGGCCGTGAGCGGCTCGAACCTGTCGCTCATGCTGGTGGTCCTGCTGGCGCTGACCCGGGCCGTGGGGGTGAGGGGCTGGTGGGTGCGGGTGGTGGCGATGGCTGGGGTGGCGTTGTTCGTCCTCGTCTGCCGCGGCGAACCCTCCGTGGTGCGCGCC
>JBDSRF010000124.1:0-4118 GCA_039929445.1 Arachnia sp.
CGTGGGTGAGGAGAGTATCCGTGATTGCTGCGCGGAGTGCGCGCAGCTTCCAGGGGCTCGCCATGGCGTCGAACCCAAAGACGGTATGAAGTTCATCGGGCCCGACGTAGCGGGCCAACCTCGCCCGGTCCGAGAGCCACACTTCCCCCACGAGCAATTTGTCATCCCGGTAGGAGTTCGCCACGGCCCTCCATCGGCGATAGATCTCATGCACCTCATCCCGATCCTCGAATGGATGGGTACCTCCTGACTCGCTGTCTCCAATCTCAGGGAAGGTGGGGTCCTTCATCAGCACAGCGGCGGAATCGATACGGATTCCGGCCACACCGAGATCGAACCAGAAGCGAAGGATGTCCTCGTACTCGGCACGCACCGCGGGGTGGCTCCAGTTGAGGTCGGGTTGCTCGGGTGCGAAGAGATGGAGATACCACTGGTCACCCTCACCCGGTACTTTGGACCACGTCGGACCACCGAACGGTGAAGTCCATCCTGTGGGGGCTGAAGTGCCCTCAGGTCCCCCACCGGCTCGGAACCAGAATCGATCGCGCTCAGGTGAGCCGGGTGGTGCAGCCAGCGCGGCCAGGAACCACGGATGATTGGACGCGACGTGGTTTGGCACGACGTCGATGATGGTGCGCATCCCCATCGCACGAGCCTCCACGATGAGCCCTTTGGCTTCCTCGAGGGTCCCCAACGCAGGATCGATGTCTCGGTGGTCGGTGACGTCATAGCCCCCATCGGCCTGGGGCGAGACGTAGAACGGCGTGAACCACAGGGCATCCACTCCGAGATCACGGAGGTAGGGCAACCGCGCCCGGACACCGGCGAGGTCGCCGATCCCGTCGCCGTTGCCGTCGGCGAAGCTCTTGGGGTAGATCTCGTAGACGACTGCCTCGTGCCACCAGGGGTCGGCGGAATTCATAGCTCAACTCCTCCGTGTTTCACGGTGTGTCACGCTCGAGGGGCGCCAGGACCGCCAGTTCCACCGTGCTTTCCAAGCCTTTTCCCCAAACGACGCGTAGCTGCTCGCCAGTCCTCAGAAATTCGACGCTGGGAACACTCAGGATGGACCGCACATCGTCCTGGCCGGGGGGTGAGCGGTCCAGGCACAGAAGCGCGGTGAACCACTGGTGTGGCGCTACGGGCGCGGTCAGCCACGGCGTGAGGGTCGTGCCACCCAAAGGTGAGACATCGCTCTCGCGACGCACGCCAGCCGTGTCAAACCCGGAACGGCCGATGACGAACGAGCGAACGCCGCTGGACGACGCCCCGGCCCTCACGTCGTCGAGGGTGTACCAACTGTCCGTGGAATCGTCCCCGGAGACTGCCCAACCGCCCAGCCGTAGCGTCCAACCCGCGAGGCAGGTGGTGTTTCCGGGAAGCGCCTCGACGCGGACCAGCCTGATTTCCCACGATCCCCGCACCACGGAGATCGTGCGCAGCGCAGCCACTTCGACGGCCTCGCCAGCTGGCCCCGGGCCATAATCAAGGTACTTCGGCGCCTCTGTCATCCAATGGGCTCGAGCCACCGATGAGCCGATTGCCACGGCAGCACCCACATGGTTGAGCCCGACGGGGCCAGCTGTGAAGCCGGTTCGATGTGTTGGATGTCCCGATGAATCCAGCAGCACCACTGATTGCTCAAGGGGGTCACCGCGTGCGGCCGCCGTCATCCTGGGCGTGGTCACCGTCGAGTAGCCGAACTCCGCATAGTTGGGCGCGTCACCCGTCTGGTCTCCCGGCTGGGCGTAGTCGGTGCCGTGATTGATTACTCTGACGATGCCGTCGGATTTCGTCCCGCTGACCAGCCAGCCGGGGGCGGCAACGGTGAACAGCTGATCTTGTTGCTCCAGCGGCAGGGGCTCCTCACGGCTCACCCACACTGGATCCGTTGGCGGAAGGGCGAGTCCGAGCATCCCCTTCACAGCCCAGTACGGCGAGGACGGGCCCGAATAGTACTGGGCCATGCCCGGCCACGCGCCATGCCATCCCACGCTGAGCAGCGCTGGAGCGCCGCTTTGTTGATCGATGTAGGGCGCGAAGTGTGCAATGACACCCAAGGCGGCCCGGCGGAGAACCCCCGGGCTCAGCGACGGGACTTGACTGACCGCGCCAACCCAGAACGGAGCTGCCGAGGCAATGCGATAGATCAGGCTACGGCCCTGGAACAACGGGGCCCCGTCGGCGCCGATGAGCCGAACGGCGTCGAGGAGGTAGCGGTCCAAACGGTCCCTGTCACGCTCCATCCGGTCCGCGGCGAGGTCCTCGACCGATTGCATGCGGGCCCACAATGCCGGGTACAGATGCAGGGCCCACCCCACGTAGTGGTCGTAGGCACGCAGTGGCCCGTCTGCTATCCAGCCGTCCGCACGCTGCAGGGTGTCATGGAGCGCCAGATCGGCCTCGATGTCATCCTTCGACCACGGCCCCCCCACCGAGCGTAGGAATGTTTGAACGATGATGCGGAACCAGCGCCAGTTATTGGGGGGGTAGTCGTCATCCCCGACGACGACAGCGAGATAATGGATCACCTGCTCCTGGACACGGTTTTCGAGTCGATCCCAGAGCCAGGGCCGCGTCATGTCGAGAATGAGCGCAATGGACGCGGCCTCCACCTTCGCCTGACCGGACTCGGAGGGGCGGACCCACCGCCCGGGATTATCCGGGTTTGTTCCATTCGCCAAGCCCTCGGCGTACCACTGTGCGAGGCCGAGCGGGTCTTCCCCTCCGTCTCCTGCGAGCCGAAAGCCGGCCAACAAGAAGGTTCGAGCGAATCCCTCGAGGCCATCCACACCGTTACCAAAAGGCCCGGGGCATCCTGGGGGAACAATCAGTGAGTGATCTGCTGAAGCGTACTCCCGCGCGGACAACAGCATCTTGTCTGCCAGACCCGCCAACCGGGGACGGCTCCATCCGGTGAAGGGGGCAAGGTTGTCCTGCCTTACGCGACGACTCATTCTCCCCCGCCGCCAGCAACACAGTGGCTCCTTGGGACTGCCATGACTCGATCAAACGCCGTCGACGAAAACATGTCAAGCCCCCCAAACCTTGACCCACGTGAAAGCTAAAGTCCTGATCATCGGGGCTCTTCTCGGTCCCTTGAATCGCCGGGATGGTTGTGGAGAGGACGCTGGTGTCCAAGTCAATGGCAACATCAAGGCCGTCGCTGCGCGACGCCGACGCGGGGCCAACCAAACCGCGTCGTCGGTTGAGCCAGCGGTTCTGGCGCGACAAGACGTTGCTGCTGATGTGCGTGCCGGGGCTGGCCGTTCTCATCACCTTCCACTACGCAGCTCTGGCCGGGAACGTGATCGCTTGGAAGGACTACAAGCCCTACCTGACCATTGGCACCAGTGATTGGGTGGGTTGGGACAACTTCAAGGTGATAACCGACGGCGACCCCGCGTTCCTGGGGGCGGTGCGCAACACCCTCATCCTCACGCTCATCCAGAGCGTCCTCGTGTTTCCGGCACCGATCCTGCTGGCGCTGTTGCTCAACAGCGTCATGTCGCAACGGATCAAGCGCGCGGTACAGAGCGTGCTGTATCTCCCGCACTTCTTGAGCTGGGTGGTCGTCGTCGCAGTGTTCCAGTCGATCCTCGGAGGCACCGGCCTGATCAACTCCTTCCTGCGCCAGCATGGGGCGACAACCCTCGACATCATCGGCAATCCCGACCTGTTCATCGCGCTACTGACCAGCCAGGTCATCTGGAAGGACACTGGTTGGGCCACGATCCTGTTCCTGGCGGCGCTCTCCGGCATCGATTCCTCGCTGTACGAGGCGACGGCCGTTGACGGGGCGTCGAGATGGCGGCAGATCTGGCACGTCACGCTTCCCGGCCTGCGCGGGGTCATCATCCTGCTGTTGATCCTGCGGCTGGGCGATTCGCTGTCGGTGGGCTTCGAACAGATCATCCTGCAGCAGCGTGCCGTTGGTATCGACGCCAGCGAGGTCATCGACACCTACGTCTTCAACCATGGCGTAGTGGGCAACGCGTGGGGCGAGGCCACCGCAGTGGGGCTCGTCAAGGGCGTGATCGGCACGTTACTTGTGCTGGGCGCCAACAAGTTGGCCCACGTGTTCGGGGAGCAGGGAGTGTACAAAGCATGAACCACGA
>JBDSRF010000125.1:0-4495 GCA_039929445.1 Arachnia sp.
GATGACGGTCTTCGACGTGCCCGCCTCCGCGGCAACTTCATCCATGCCCACGCCGGGTCCATGGCGACGGATGGCGCGCAGGGTGGACTCGACGAGATCGCGCCGTCGTTGCGCATTGTGCTCGTCCCACCGCGTGGACCGTCCATCGGTCAGCGTCGTGTTCATACAACCGAGCGTACCCCACACTCCCGGTACCTGCTACTCTCGGTGCTAGGCATTCGGCACGAGGAGGATTTCCCCATGGAGCTTCGCAACGCAGTGGTGGTGGGCGGCAACCGCACACCCTTCACGAAGGCAGGGGGTCGGTTCGCGGCAGCATCGGCCCAGGACCTGTTGACCTCGGCCCTGGACGGCCTCGTGGCCAGATTCGGGCTGGGCGGCCAGCAACTCGGGCAGGTCACGGCGGGTGCTGTTCTGAAGCACACGCGCGACTTCAACCTGACGCGGGAATCCGTCCTTGGCTCTGCGCTGTCGCCCCACACCCCGGCCAGCGACGTCGCCATGGCATGCGGCACGGGTCTGGAGGCCATTGCCACGATCTCCAACAAGATCCGACTGGGCCAGATCGACAACGGCGTGGCAGGCGGAGCCGACAGCGCTTCCGACGCCCCCATCGTCGTCAGCGAGGCACTGCGCCACGCGATGCTGCAGGCGTCCCGCGCAAAGAGCGTACTCGACAGGCTGAAGGCCTTCGCAGCCCTCAGCCCCCGCGATCTGATCCCCGTCCCACCGACGGTGAACGAGGCGCGCACCGGCCTGTCCATGGGCGAATCGCAGGCACTGACCACACGCAAGTGGGACATCACCCGGGAGGCGCAGGACGAGCTGACCCTGTTGTCCCACCAGAATCTGGCCAGGGCCTGGGATGCCGGATTCTTCGACGACCTCGTCACCGGCTACCTGGGCGTGTCCCGCGACACCATCCTGCGGCCCGACACCACCATGGAGAAGCTGGCCAGGCTCAAGCCTGTTTTCGGTCACGGCGACGACGCCACGATGACGGCCGGCAACTCCACAGCCCTCAGCGACGGCGCGGCCCTCGTGCTGCTCGCCGAGGAGCAGTGGGCCCGCGAGCACGGGTGGGCGACGCTGGCCCGCATTGTGGACACGCAACTGGGCGCCGCGGACTACGTGACCGGAAACGAGGACCTCCTCCTGGCCCCCACCCGCGCCATCCCCGTCCTGCTGGAGCGCAACCGCCTGGGGCTGGACGACTTCGATTTCATCGAGATCCACGAGGCCTTCGCTTCCACGGCACTCGCCACCATGAAGGCGCTGGAGAAGAACGGCGTCGGCACGGTCGACAGGGCAAAGCTGAACGTCCACGGCAGCTCGCTGGCAGCGGGCCACCCGTTCGCCGCCACCGGCGCCCGCATCGTCGCGTCGCTCGCCAAGATGCTGGCCGAGAAGGGGCCCGGCAGCCGCGGGCTGGTATCAATCTGCACGGCCGGTGGCCAGGGCGCCACCGCGATTCTGGAGGCGATCTGACATGGCCACAAACTTCCTCGAGACGCTGTACAACACGGCCCCCGGGCGGGCAGTCGCACGCAAGGCGGGCCTCGCGGACCCGCCACGACTCCGTCGTGGACGCGACATGCCACTCGGCCCCATCGCCCTGGCCACCCTGCCGGGCGGCGGTGTGGCCGCCGATGTCCTCGGACTCCTCGGCATCACGCCCATCGAGGCCCTCGTCGACACCCCCGAGAGCCGGAGCACCGACGAGAAGGGTCGCGGCGTGCCCCCCACCTACGACCGGAAGCCCGGCGCCCTCGTCGTCGACGCCACGGGCGTGAGGGAGATCGCCCAGCTTGAACTCCTGCGCCAGGTGCTGCGGCCCGCCATGCGGGGACTGGAACGCTCGGGGAGGATCATCATCCTCGCCGCCGACGCCAGCGCCGTCGAGGGTCTGGAGGCCAAGGCAGTCGCGCAGGGGCTGGACGGCATCAACCGCACCATCGGCAAGGAACTGCGTGGCGGTTCCACGTCGAACCTCCTGTTCCTCACCGACGGCGCAGCCGCCGCGGACGTCGCATCCAGCGTGGCGTTCCTGCTGAAGGGCCGCTCCGCCTTCGTCGACGGCCAGGCCTGGCGGGTGGCGCCACGCAAGGACGGCGACACCCCAGAGCAGTACGACCGGCACAAGCCCTACACCGGACGCGTGGTGGTGGTGACGGGCGCGGCCCGCGGCATCGGGGCAGCGATCGCCCGCACCTTCGCGCGCGACGGGGCCACCGTCGTGGCCGTCGACATGCCTTCGGCGGGCGAGGGCCTGAGTTCGGTGGCCAACGAGGTGGGCGGGTCCGCCCTGCAGTTGGACATCACCTCCGCCGACGCCGGCCGACGCGTCGCCGCCCACGTGGCAGCAGCGCACGGCGGCGACCGTCGGATCTGGGCCATCGTCCACAACGCGGGGATCACGCGGGACAAGATGCTGGCCAACCTCGACGAGAAGCTCTGGGGATCCGTCCTCGAGGTCAACCTCGCGGCTGAGATTCGCATCAACGAGGTCCTGCTGGGCAAGGAGCTCCCGGGCGGCCTCGACACCGCCGCCCGCATCGTCGGCATCGCCTCCACCTCCGGCGTGGCCGGGAACAAGGGCCAGACCAACTACGCCGCCTCCAAGGCCGGCGTGATGGGGCTGGTCTGGGCCATGGCTGACGAACTGGAGGGACGAGCCATCACGGCGAACGCCGTCGCGCCCGGCTTCATAGAAACCGACATGACCGCAGCCATCCCGTTCGTCTCCCGGGAGATCTTCCGTCGCACCAACTCGCTGCAGCAGGGCGGACAGCCCGTCGACGTCGCAGAGACCATCGCGCACCTGTGCGACCCGGCCTCCGGCGGCGTCAACGGCCAGGTGATCCGGGTGTGCGGTCAGAACCTGGTGGGTGCATGATGCGCACCGTCACCACGCTCGACGGCCTTCCCGCCGTCGCCGGACTCATCGGCAAGGCGGTCCTCACGTCGCTAGGCCGACCCGGTGCCGCGGCCGGTCTGCCGCAGCGCAGCCTGCTGGTGGAGAAGCATCAGCAGGACGCGGCACGGCTGGCGGCCTACAACCAGGTGTGCGGCTACTCACTTCGCACCGAGGTCCCGGCGACGTGGCTGCACGTCCTCACGTTCCCGTTGCACGCCGCTCTGATGGCCGGGCGCGACTTCCCCTTCCCCCTGGCCGGGGTGGTGCACGTCACCAACCACATGACCCTGCACCGACCAGTCGCGCTGACGGAGAATCTGCGGATCGAGGTGTGGAGCGACAACCTCGCCCCCCACAAGCGTGGAGTCACGTTCGACCTCGTGGGCGAGATCCACGTCGGCGACGAACTGGCCTGGTCGGGGCGCAGCAACTACATGGCCATGGGCGCGAAGATGGACGCCCCCGCTCCCCCGCCCGCGGCACGGCTCACCCAGCCGGAACTGCAGGCGAGCCAGCTGTGGCGACTTCCTGCGGACCTCGGCCGCCAGTATGCGGCGGTGTCGGGTGACACGAACCCCATCCACCTGTACCCGCTCACCGCCAAGCCGTTCGGCTTCAAGCGCCCCATCATCCACGGCATGTGGACCCACGCGAAGGCGCTGTCCTCCCTGGGGCCGCGGTTACCGCAGACGTTCAGCGTCGACGTGGCCTTCACCAAGCCACTGATGCTGCCAACGAAGGCCACCTTCGCCGCCGACGAGGCCGAGGGGGCGTGGCGGTTCGCCGTCGCCCGCCCCGGTTCCGACGCGCTGGCACTCGTGGGCCGGGTCACCGACCCCATGCCCTGACGTCCGCAGTCCACGTCGCAATCGCCCGCATCCGCTCCGGCGGGCGCGGGCGACTGGCTCTCCGGCGCCTCCTGGGATTGGGCAGGAATGGAGAAGCGTCCCCACCCTCCGCCGATTAGCGTGTGGTCACGGACGTCAGAGCCCGCTGAACGTCCCGGACGAGGGGATCTCCCATGACCCCAGAGCCCGCCGCAGAAGCCCAGGAGAAGTTCTCCGCGGAGGAGCGAGCCGCCATGAAGGAGCGTGCAGGGGAGCTGAAGGCGGCCGGCCGTCGCGGCACCGGCTCGAAGAAGGCACAGGCCGACGAGCAGGATCTGCTCACCAAGATCGCCGACATGCCCCAACCTGATCGCGGCCTGGCCGAGCAGGTCCACGCCATCGTCACGGCCGCAGCCCCGGACCTGTCGCCCAAGACCTGGTACGGCATGCCCGCCTGGGCGCGGGACGGGAAGGTGGTCTGCTTCTTCCAGGCGGCTGAGAAGTTCAAGACCCGCTACTGCACCCTCGGCTTCAACGACGAAGCGCGCCTCGATGACGGTGCCATGTGGCCGACGGCATTCGCCCTGACCCAGCTGACCACAGCAGACGAGGCGCGAATCTCCGAACTGGTGAAGCGGGCGGCCGGCTGACCGCGGGCCCTTCGTCAGGCTCAGGAAGCCCTGCGTCAGGCTCAGGAAACCCTTCGTCAAGCTCAGGGAACCCTTCGTCAAGCTCAGGGAACAGGACGTGG